>CAWUKA010000016.1:0-28622 GCA_963922965.1 uncultured Gammaproteobacteria bacterium
GCCCATTGCGAGCGACGTAGTCGCGTGGCAACCCAGCAACTGCAACCACTTAGGAAAACTCTATTTAGCCCATTGCGAGCGTGCGTAGTGAGCGCGGCAGCCCAGCAATTTAATCACCATAAGCACTTATATGAATTAAGCGCCATCATTTATTGAAATGATAGCTCAATGGAAAAGATGATATTGCGCCTGTCTGCTCACAACTGGGCTGCTTCGGGACTGATGTCCCTCGCAGTGGGCTGAAAAGGGAAAGCAGTTCAATCTGATCAGCCCAGCTGCCACGCCGCTAAAGATAGCCCAGTTATGAGTATTTAAAAACCGTCAAAAGTAAATGAGAGGAGATGGTGGATGACAAGCATTTAACCGTGATAATTATTATTATCACGGTATGTGAAATACTATATTATGAATGATTATGAGTGCTCGGGCTTAGTGCTTCGACATGTCCCTTAGAAAAACCAGACTCAGTGCCGACTGGTGATGAGAAAGGAGTTACCTGTTGACCTCTACCTGTCTTTGGGGTTGGTGCGCCGTGGTGTGTGGGCAGTGTTGCAGGTGCTGGGCAATCCTTAGTTACCGAAGTATCGGAACTAGCTGACCAACCATATTTCGGTTGCTTTGCATGCCGTAGACAGTAAACAGTCAAACCCAAAGCCGATGCCGCTATTATCAGCGCAAGACCTAGCGTTAACAACTCAAACTGAACAGCTAAGATCAGTAACCCAGCGACACTACAAATAAACAAACTTAGCTGAGTCTGATAAGAATACGAATGAAGCAATTGAGTGCACCTTAATCAAGATTTGAGTATATTTTTATCAAAAATCACGCTTTCGAGCGTGGCGACTACAATGACTATATAATTGTCTTATAGTCTCTATTTGAAGATAGTACCAATAATGAAGCGATACAATATCAATTTACAGGCCAACCAATACCCAGAGCCATCAACAGACCATACGCCTAGCTACTTATTGATAGGCGCACTAGACGGTCAAATGCCTGCATTACTTAATATATTGGTCCACTTTCGGGTCATCGACATAGCAGAGTCTGACTATCATCGTTTGGTTGAGATCAGTGGATTGCCTATTAAAAATCTGACTAGCCAGAACTTAGATGAGGCTAAACAATGTCTAAGTCGTATTCGCACACTTTATTGGCCGAATCTTTACTTTGTTGCTGGACTTGCTACTGAAGAGAGCCTACAGCCTGATTATTGGCTACTGCTACTATTGCAACGCTTGCAACAGATGCGTTTACATTATGAAATCATTCTCTCCCCTGCTGATTATCAATACCTCAAGCAGGAAGAAGACGTCACTCAGCTTAGTATGGAGATATCACCAGCTATAGATACTATTGGTCAATTGCTTACAAACGCCTACCGCTCTCAACTCAAACTGTTCGCCTGTTTATTTCCACCAGTAAGCGTTAGTGAGCAAGCTCTGATACACATCAGCAGTTGCGATACCCCACTTAGCATTATCCCAAATCTTGCTGAAGCATTTGAGATTGCAGTTAAGCAGATAAAGACACTGACTGATTTAGCTGCTGAGTACATGCGCATAGCGGATTTAATACATCAACAGTTCGAAGATTTGATACAGCAGAAGCAATTCTTTAGTGGAAGTAAACAAGCAGCTAAAGACTTAATCCAACACTGCCTCTCAGGTAGTCGTTTTCAGAAAACACTCACTACACCAAACAATAGAGCGATACACTATGTTTGCGCGACGACGCAGAATGACCAACAACCACAGGTTTATGCACTTGATCAGCTAACTAATCCCACCGCCTACTCAGTACTGATATCAGAAACACAGGTGCCAGTAGATGTTAAAATGATTCATGATAAGCTGTTACCCTACATCGCTGCCCTCCGTCATAAAGCCAAACAACTCGAAACACGTGCATCTAATCAAGCCCCTGATAACAACGACTACCAAGCTGCTACAACAGCGAATCAACTTGCTGCTCAACTTGATCAAGCGTTGCAAGCCTTTTTGGCAGTACCTTATTACACAGCAAACCAAGTCAAACAATTAAGACAGGACTGTGTCGAGGCAATTAATACAGCAAAGCCAGTGCTAAAGCAGCATCGTGGCTTCAAAGAAATTGTCGTTAACTTGCTGATCGTAGTCTCCACACTTGGCATCGGTTACTTGCCGGTCTGCGCATTGAATTACTGCTTCACAGGACATTTCTTCTTCCGAATAAATACTGATTCTACTGACTTACTCGAAGCTATTCATGACAATATTGTTAGCTTAACGACACCGCAGTCCCCTACTATTGGCGGCTAGCGTCAAATGGATAGTAATTTATCAGTTTCAATTAAGTTATCGCTACAAAAGGCCAACGAGCTCGCTTATAATACTGGTTTTAGCTGAAGGTTGTTACCATGACAGAAACCGCACCACCTCGTCACTTTATCCAACGTCGGATTGAAGAAGACTTAGCGCGAAACACTTATCAGGGTAAAGTCCTAACCCGCTTCCCACCAGAGCCAAACGGCTACCTCCATATCGGCCATGTCAAAGCGATTTGTCTCAGCTTTAGTATGGCTGATCAATACAATGGTCAGTGTATTCTCCGCTTTGATGACACTAATCCGATTAAAGAAGAGCAAGAATACGTCGATGCCATCCAAGAGGATGTGCATTGGCTTGGATTTCAATGGTGCCAGCTTACTTATACTTCGGATCAATTCGAGCGACTGTATCAATTAGCCATCGAACTGATCAAACAAGGTTTAGCTTATGTCTGTAGCTTGTCAGCAGATGAAATTCGTCACTATCGTGGCACACTCGAACAACCTGGTACTGATAGCCCTTTCCGCAATCGCACTATCGATGAAAATCTCGATCTCTTCAGCCGCATGCAGCAAGGTGAATTCACCGAAGGTCAACACGTGCTACGAGCAAAAATAGATATGACGGCTGGCAATATTAATTTACGTGATCCGGTGATTTACCGAATCCTACATGCACATCACCATCGCACTGGTGATCGCTGGCACATCTATCCAATGTATGATTTTAGTCATGGCTTGACTGACGCGCTGGAGGGAATCACTCATTCGTTGTGTACCCTCGAGTTTCAAGATCATCGCCCACTATACGACTGGTTTAACCAACAACTGCTACCTGAACCACTGCCACAACAAATTGAATTCTCTCGCCTCAATATCACTCACACAGTGATGAGCAAACGCAAATTGAAATTACTGGTCGATGAGCAGCATGTCGCTGGTTGGAATGATCCACGTATGCCAACTATTTCTGGCTTGCGCCGACGCGGTTTTACCGCAGCTGCACTACGCAAGTTTTGCAACATGATCGGCATATCAAAAAGTGATTCGATTATTGATATGTCTGTGCTCGAAGAGTGTGTTCGTACAGACTTAAATGAAACCGCCGATCGTGCAATGTGTGTCATTGATCCGATTAAAGTCACTATTACAAACTACCCTGCAGATCAAACTGAACAACTAACAGCACCTAATCACCCGCAACAAACTGAACGTGGCCAGCGGGAGCTACCGTTTACACGTGAACTGTACATCGAACGCAATGACTTCATGGAAGATCCACCGAGTAAATTTCATCGTCTTAAACCTGGCGGTGAAGTCAAATTGCGTTACGCTTATGTGATTAAGTGTATCGATGTTATCAAAAACCAAGCCGGCGATATCGTTGAGCTACGCTGTGAATATGACCCAGACACACTCGGTAAAAAACCAGAAGGTCGCAAAGTGAAAGGCATTATTCATTGGGTCTCAGCAACTCAACACCACGCTGCAACAGTTCGTACTTACGATCGATTATTCCAAGTTGAAAATCCAACTGCCAGTGATGATTGGCAAGCAACACTCAACGATCTCAATCCAAAATCGCTCCAAGTTCACCATAATTGTTATGTCGAACCAGCACTCAAGCAAGCTCAAAATGAGCAGCGATTCCAGTTTGAACGCCTCGGCTATTTTGTTGTTGATCGTTATGATAGTTCTGCAGAGCATTTAATCTTTAATCGTATTGTTGCGCTGCGTGACACCTGGCAAAAATAAAACTCCAGCTAGAGAAATTTACACTATACTCATTGTGTTGGTCAGTTAAAACAACCGTGGAGTTTGTATGTCTCTCAACCAATCTAATGCTGTCGTGATTGATGGTAGAACAATCAGTCGTAATCACAAGCCTTACATTGTCGCTGAAATGTCAGGTAACCATAATCAATCACTTGAACAAGCCTTAAGCATCATTGATAGCGCAGCTAAAGCCGGGGTTGATGCAATCAAGTTGCAAACGTATACCGCAGACACCATGACGATCAAAAGCGATCAACCAGATTTTATTGTGCCGAGTGACAATCCACTTTGGCATGATCAGACACTGTATGACTTGTATCAACAAGCACACACACCCTGGCAATGGCACGAAGCATTATTCGCGCGTGCTCGCGAACATGGCATTAGCTGTTTTAGCTCACCGTTCGATAAAACAGCGGTTGATTTTCTCGAGCAACTCAATGTACCAGCTTACAAAATTGCTTCATTTGAAAATATTGATATTCCTCTGATTGAATACGTGGCACAACGCGGCAAGCCTGTAATTCTATCAACAGGCATGGCTAATCTTGCTGAGCTGCATACTGCTGTGACTGCATTACGCGACAACGGTTGCAATCAAATTATTCTCTTGAAGTGTACTAGCGCCTACCCTGCGCCAGCGACTGCTTGTAATCTTGCTACGATTCCACATATGCGCGATCTCTTTCAATGCCAAGTTGGGTTATCGGATCACACCATGGGCATTGGTGTTGCGATTGCAAGTACCGCACTTGGTACAAGCTTTATTGAAAAACACTTTACGATTGATCGCGCACAGGGTGGGGTTGATGCCGCATTCTCAATGGAGCCGGCTGAGATGAGTGCATTAGTGACTGAATCAGAACGTGCTTGGCAAGCGAGTGGTGAAATTCTTTATGGCCGCGGTACTGCTGAAACCAGCAGCCAAGTGTTTCGCCGTTCACTCTATATTATTGCCGACATGAAGGCCGGTGACATCCTTGATGAAACTAATCTACGAGTGATTCGACCTGGCTATGGCTTAGCGCCAAACACAATTAAGCAGTTACTCGGCAAACGTATCAATCAAGATGTGCCTCGCGGCACTGCACTCAATTGGGACTTGATTGGTTAGGCGCGTTTACGCTCATGCTCTTTTAGACGCTTTTTACGTAAGCGAATAAAGTTTGGTGTAATCTCAACTAACTCATCATCATTTATCATGGTTAGCGCTTTTTCTAGCGTGATCTTTAATGGTGGTGTCAATAAAATATTTTCATCAGAACCAGCAGCACGTATATTAGTTAATTGCTTTTCTTTGCCGACGTTAACCACAAGATCATTATCACGCGAATGCAAGCCAACAATCATTCCTTCATAAACTTCTACTTGTGGCCCAATGATGAGTTGACCACGCTCTTGCAGATTCCATAGCGCATAGGCTTTTGCTTTACCCTGACCATTCGCGATTAATGCCCCATTGAGGCGCCCTGCTGTATCAATATCTTTGACTACAGCGTAGTGATCAAACACATGATTCAGTACCGCGGTACCTGATGTCGCAATTAATAATTCGCTATGAAAACCGATCAACGATCGCGACGGAATCATGTAAACCAAACGTACACGGCCGGTGCCATCTGGCTGTAATTCTTTAATGTCACCACCGCGTGCACCTAAGGTTTCCATGACATAACCTTGGTGCTGCTCTTCAATATCAATAGTCACCAATTCATACGGCTCGTGAATCGTATCACCAACTTGTTTCGTCACCACATCAGGGCGTGAAACCGCAAGCTCATAACCTTCACGCCGCATATTCTCAATCAAAACTCCAAGATGAAGCTCGCCGCGCCCGGAGACAGTAAATTTATCTGGGCTATCACCCTGTTCAACTCGTAAAGCGACATTATGAATCAGCTCGCGCTGTAAACGTTCATGAATTTTTCTACTTGTGATGTAATCACCATCTTGGCCAGCAAACGGTGAATCATTGACTTGAAATGTCATTGTGATAGTGGGCTCATCAACTGACAACACCGGCAAGGGCTCTGGATTATCCTTATCGCAAATCGTATCCGATATTTTCAGATTATCGATACCAGAAATAGCGATAATGTCACCTGCTGCAGCTTGTTCAACCGGCGTGCGCTCAATACCGAGGTAACCCAATACTTGTCGGATGCGACCACTACGCTGTTGTGAATCGCTATCGATAATGACAACCGCTTGATTTGTCTTCAACACGCCGCGCATAACTCGGCCAATACCAATTACGCCGACATAGCTTGAATAATCCAGACTACTGATTTGCAGTTGGAGCGGCCCTTCAACATCAACTTGTGGTGCTGGTGCATGCTCAATGACGGTTTCTAATAATGGCGTCATATCAGCACCTGATTGCTGATAATCAAGTGTTGCAATACCTTGAATGGCAGAGGCATAGACCACTGGAAAATCTAATTGTTCATCACTGGCACCGAGGCTATCAAACAAATCAAACACTTGATCGATCACCCAATCAGGCCTAGCGCTTGGTCGATCAATTTTATTCACCACCACGATTGGTTTTAAACCATGCTGAAAAGCTTTTTGGGTCACAAATCGAGTTTGTGGCATTGGACCATCAACTGCGTCGACTAAGAGCAGTACTGAATCCACCATTGACAGTACACGTTCAACCTCACCACCAAAATCAGCATGGCCGGGGGTATCGACAATATTGATATGATAGTCTCGCCACTCAATAGCAGTATTCTTAGCGAGAATCGTAATGCCACGCTCTTTTTCTAAATCATTCGAGTCCATCACCCGTTCAGCAACATCAGCACGTTCGCCGAGTGCCCCTGTCTGCTGAAACAGTTTATCAACCAATGTGGTTTTGCCATGATCAACGTGAGCGATGATGGCGATATTACGAATTTTTTCAATCATAGTCGTCTACTTGTTCCACTTTACTAATAGCGCATAATCTTAATGCCCTTCTGACTCCAGTTCAATCAATTTTATTTGAGAACAAAATGAATATTTTTAACGCAACCCAATCAAGCCACCAACACTACTTGCTAAAAAATCACGCTAAGCCATTGTTTTTTCAAAAGAAAATTCAACTTACTGAATAAACAACTTCAAGATAGTACAAGAGCTGCCGAAACAAAGATTGAGAGCTCATCAGTGCTAGTAACGATGTCATAGCATCAGCTTGCGCTGGACTAACAAAAATAACAAACGCGTGAGGAACGAATAATGATTAAAGGAATTTTGCAATACACGTTAGTGCTTCTATCCGTCAGCTTCTTGATGGCATGCAGTCATCGCCATGACAACGCCTATGACGACTACTTTTTTGAAGAAGAGGAAGAAGAGCTAGCGGCTGAACAGAATCTTAAAAAAAATGCTAGCCGTGCGGGTATGATGCCTGAACAAATCGATAGCTCAGGCGAAAAACGATTTATTTTTGATCCACAAAGATTAGCTTGGGGCGCGTACGATGAAAGTGGTGAACTGATTCGTTTCGGTCGTGCTTCTGGTGGCAATAAGTGGTGTGCCGATGTCGGCCGACCTTGTTACACCTCTGTTGGTGAATTCAAAATCTACCGCAAAGGCAGTGCTTCGTGTAAATCATCAAAGTACCCGTTACCCAATGGCGGTGCACCTATTCCACACTGTATGTTTTTTAAAGGTGGGATGGCTATTCACGGTTCGAATAATGTGCCTGATCACAATGCCAGTCATGGTTGCATACGAGTACTAAAAGAAGATGCGGCATGGCTGCATTCTGATTTTCTGGACATTGGCACTGAAGTCCATGTCAAGCCGTACTACGAGCGAAGCTAAGCAAGCTGAAACTGTAACGATTGTCCTGGTTTAGGTATTACACCTAAACCAGGATATTACACTACTAAACGTAGTGCGACTGATTCAGCCAACGATGGTCAGGATAATAAGATAGCACCACACTACCTTCCTTTATTTCATTAATCACTTGTTTATAATCTTTTGGATTCAATCCAAAGCAACCCCAACTGCGACCGAGATAGCCATGTGATTGCGCGAATTGCGGCGTAACATAAGATGCCTGATGAAACACAATCGCTCTGGTTTTAGCCTGATCATTAAAACCTTTTTCTAACCCATTGACTCGTAACGAATAACCATGACTGCCAAAGTAGCTATTTTCTGTCATGAACACACCAATACTAGAGACGTTGCTGCCTTGGCGATTAGAAAAAGTTTTCGCGTATTTAACACCACTATTTTTACCGTGCGCAACCAAGCCGACATATTTGAGCTGGTTGCTGCGTAGGTCAATCACCCATAGTCGGTTTTGAGTCGAAGGCAATGAATAATCAACAATGGTTAACACAGGCTTAGTATCCATCCCCTTAGCGTGGACACGGCTAAAAGCTTTCACGCCAAGCTCTAATACATTGCGACTCAAGCCGGGTGATTGCCGTAAAATTTTATCGACATCAATGCGTGGCAATGCAGCGGGGGTAATTAAGCCAAGATTTGATAAGATTAAACTTGAAAAAAAAGCAATTAATTTGGTTTTAACTAACATAGCAGCGCCCATAGACAAACAATAATGTTGGGCTATTCTAATGCAGCAATGCTGGTATTTCAAACATAAAAAAGATAAGCAAAGTTGACTATCAATTGCCGTTAACACAGCTCGTTTGGTTTTGTGAAATACTACCACTTGGTGCAATATCAATCGTTTTACCGATTCCAGCATGCTCGGATGAATCACACACTTGAAAGCGGATGATTTGTGAACTTAGCTGCGTCTCAGCGTCACTCACTGGCGTGGTTGAGTTATCCTCACTGGAATTACTCAGACTAGTGCTAACTACCGCTAACTTAATCGCATTAGCGGCGGGCA
Source organism: uncultured Gammaproteobacteria bacterium (assembly GCA_963922965.1). Lineage (GTDB taxonomy): Bacteria > Pseudomonadota > Gammaproteobacteria > CAWUKA01 > CAWUKA01 > CAWUKA01. Next base: position 8,955 of record CAWUKA010000016.1, read on the forward strand.
ATGTGGTTTGATGCAAACTATTCAGAGAAAAATACTGAGCTTTTGCGCGCCGATAATCAGTTTGCGCCTGTGCACTCGCTAGTGGCAGAAACTGAGATAGGGTTTGTCTGAAAGAGGATACTTCAGTAATTAAATGTGTATAGCCAGATAAAGCATAAACAGGCAAATTACTCTGAATCTGATTCATCCCAGTATTAATAGTTCCTGCTGGTACAAACTGAATATAAGCCAGCTCACCAACTTCGATAGTGATGCCATTAGTATCAATATTAGCAATGACTTTTATAATCTCATCTGTACCATCGACTTCGCCAGCAACGTCTTGATCAATGAAAACAATCCAACCACTTGACCAATCTTGTCCAGTACAAGTTGCACCATCTGTACTAGCACAAACTGTAATTGGTAAACCACGCGTGATCGATTCAGTACGAGCATATTGTAATGATGTGGTAATGTCTGAGGAGGTTGATTTTAAACGACCTTCTTGCATCATTTGTCGATAGCTTGGTACTGCAATAGCTAAGATAATCCCAGCAATAGCCATCACCACCATTAGCTCTATCAAGGTAAATCCAGCTAAACGCCGAGTATAAATTCGCATACTTAGACTCCTCGCTGAAACTCTAGTTGCTGTTGCTGCAAACGCAACTTATTCCAGTGACGAATAAAGGCGATCAAAATCAATGATGTACCCAGCATTTCAATAAACTCCTCGAGCGCTCTCGACTGATGTTCAATTACTCTATACGGTAATGCTGTTTGCTGTATGAGAAAATCATACGCTTCAATACCATCAAGATAATCCATCGTCACGGCAAGACCATAACAACCTATACCAGCGACAAATAATAGCAAGCTAGCATCATATCGGAGTTGTGCAGAAAGAAAAATCAACATAAACAATGCCAATCCTGTAAAAAACGGCATAAAGATAATTTGCCAATAGTAACTATCAAATTGTTTCACAATAGTTAAATAACCCGCTGTCGCTGCATGTTGTTTAGCATAACTACCGATAATCGTGCCCATACGCTCATGAAATTGAGCTGCATCATCAAAGCTAACATAAAGAAAAAAAGCAGCAATGATAAACCAACCCAACGCTCGCCAGCTTGCTGACCCATCTAAATCGCAACAACGCTTGTGCATTAGACCGATAAAGTAGGCAGAAGTTCCTACCAATAACGCCTGTAGACTAGCAAACCAAGTTGGGATATTACCCTCTCGAGTTAGACTCAGTAGACGCAGCAAATCACGCGGTAAGGTTTGGCCGAAGTTATAGATAAAGCTATCAGTGACTAAAAACAATGTTTCAATAGCAAGCAGGCAAGCAAACAACCGACTTGCGCTAAGCTCTAAATTCATTTGCAATTTTACAGTCACAGCTTAATCATGAAAGCCAACCCAGCAGTGAGCGCTAAGCTGGCTAACCCTTTAATTAGAACTACATGTGGTTGTTGTAATACTGACTTGACCTGAACTCAGTACAGTGATGCTGCGCCCAGTTGAGGTTGCACCACTACCATCACAGACCGTAAATGTCATGTCTGATGAGGTGCTCGCATCAACCTCACTTGAGTCACCAATAACGCTGCCGCCATCATCATCGTCGCCACCGTCACTACCATCTTCTTCATCTGTTGATGTAGTATCATCAGTCGTGTCAGTGCTATCAGTATCATCGCTGCTGCCATCATCAGAGTCATCTGAACCACCAGTATCTGAATTGCCAGAATCTGATCCGCCTGACCCCGAATCACCGGAGCTTGATCCACCAGAGCCAGAATCGCCCGAATCACCAGAGCGACCAGAACCCGATCCGCCGGAACCTGGTCCACCAGAGCCGGATCCACTAGAGCCGCCACTGCGCCCACGACGGCGTGCCTCAGCCTTGCCTATCGGCGAAACTGCGCGTACCACCTTTTCACTCAGCCAAGAGGTATCAAGACTTGGTTTTTTCTGATCGGTGCCAAAGTAAATACTGCCATCACCTATAAATTGAACTCGATTCCCGTGTGAATTTTTAATGACTAGCTGCTTTGACTTTGGATATTTCAGCGCAGTCAACAAACGATCACCTTGTTCACGAACACCGGTAGCGTTACTGTCAACAAAGCTAATCCAACCTTCACTCCAGGCTGAGTTGGTGCACGTGTTCTTGTCATTACTGGTACAAATACTCACTGATACCCGGCTAGATTTAGCCATTTTATGTGCAAATGTTAGCATTTCAACCAATTTATTGCTTTGCTGACTCACACGTTCGGTTGCCCCGCTAGCAAAGGTGATGGCGCTCACCAAAATCAGCAAGAGTGCTAGCAGAACTGTAAAACCATAGCTGGGTCGTCTGATCGCAAATTCACGGATTAGTGCGTTCATGAAATAACCATCCTTATTGATAACAGTAGGAATAGAGTTGATATTGGCGACAGTTAACTGCCGCACACGATAGGTTTAAGTATAGACAGTATCTAACCGATAGCAGGGCATAAGCAGACTATGCAAAGGTTTAGTTTGGTAGCAAAATATCTTTTTTATCTATATTATTATGAACCACCAAATTGTCATTAATTGCACAATAATCAGTAAGGATGAAGGATGCCAGCCCAACTGCCAAATCATTTGGTATTAAATATCTTCTCGCAGGGCACTGGCAGCTCAGGTCAATATTGCGGTGAACTCGATAATCTGCATCGACCGCCGACTAGTAAAGAATTTGCAAAATCAGATACCATTTATAAAGTTGCGCGTTGTCTACAAACCACTCAAATCCAGAAGGTATGGCTCAATTACGGTGTCGGCTCGCCCGCGCACGTTCATGATGCCAAACTGGCAACCTTTAAGAAACCATTAACCTGGCGCGATCAATTGTTAAGACTACTCAACTTCCCACTCTGGCTAGCGCGTGGGTTATTCCGCTTGATCACTGCGCCGTTTGAAAAAATTGGCGTGGCTGCGACCGGGATTGGTTGCCAACACCTGATTGACCTGACCAGCCTTTATATAATCAATGAGCTTTGCGCACATCTGTCAAGGCACGACGAAGCAACCTGCACTATTAACCTTGCCGGTTTCAGTCGCGGCGCCGTCGTCAGCAGCGCCATCACCCGTTTGCTAGCACAGCTGAGTCAAGACGAACAAAAGTTTGTAGCATTTGCCAGTCGCCATAACGCAAACCTATCACCGCTAGCGACTACCTATTTAGCCCAGCACTCACAGCGCGAGCGTTTAAGGCACTATCTTGCTAGCCAGGCCCAAGGCGGTGGTAGCAAGATTAACTTATACCTCGATGACCCAGTCGCTGGCTTTGGCAATAAACATCGCCCGCTGTTTCGTGAAGTTCCAGTAGTTGATACCGTTGTGCTGCATTATACAACTGTCGAAAGAAGAACCGGGTTTGAACCGCAATCGCCGGAACGTCACCAGAGTGGCTATCAACGCTTGTTAGTCAGAACTAACCCAGACAAAACACAAGTATTCTTGCTCACCACACCAGCTTTGCACAGTGATGGCCAAAAGCCTGAACCAAACCAGTTTCAAAGAATAGCTGTCAGCAACACCAGTCGTTTCTTTCTCGGGGTCGGTGGCAGTCAGTGCTATCCAGAATATCTTAAACAGATCTGGCCTGGCGATTTTCCACAATCACAAACAGCGGATAAACAAGCGATTGTTAGCCTATATGCCCCATTCCAAGATGAGGCAAACTATCAAACATTTTTACACCGGCATAATGACATTTTAAGTACCCTCTATGGTGGAACAGACAGTCCTGTTGGTCGCGGGATAGCAAAAGCAGTTGCAGCGATACCCTGCTATCAGCGAGATGTTAATGGATTAAACCTACAAGAAAAACTAGTAGCCAATAAGTACGATGCAGTTTGCGACAATGACGAGGTCAACACTGAACGACGGCAAGCACGAGAAACTTTTAAAACTAAGTTTGAGCATTATCGACGGCAGCGATTAAACCGCAACTGGCTTTATCGCTTTTCACCCGGCCAACATCAACGTCTGGCACAAATTAGCCAGATCGAAACCGCACTAGAGGAGCTTGAATCCAACAGTAATGCAACACAATTTGCTGAGCAACTGGTAGTGATCCGTACTGCCATCGAAGCCGAAGTAGTCTTCTACTGCAGTAGTCAGCTTCGAACCCTGATCGGCGATTATTTACGAGACAGCGGCCACTGTTATAAGATACGACCATTGGCAATTGCTGAAGCAAATTTTTTCAGTCAAACTGGCTTAAGTGGACTACCTGATACAGTCTGTGCAGACTTACGATCCTCAATGACAATAGAGCAACAACGTATGAGCAACTACCAAACTTGGCATGCAAACCTCAAGCAATCACTAGCGCCTGAAGAATGGTTTGAAACTCGTGGTGAACGGGCTTGGTGGCGAGCCAGTATTTACGATGGCTTAATTCAGCTCTGCCACACCGAACGGGCAACGCCCTCACACCACGCACTGACAACCACCGGCCGTGATTTACGCCAACGCTTCCTTGATCCGGCGCCACTAGTCGGTGAAACTAAGCTCACAACTTCTGATCAAACCCTGGTCCGCTGCCTGATGCTCATCACTTGGTTACAACAAGCAACAGTGCTGAGTGATCCAAGGGTAAACAACGATCATGATTGTCTACTCAGCGCCACACTATTGGCAAATTACCAGAGCCACCATGACCACGATAACCAGATCTCTTACCAGGGTGAGACTAGCATAGCAGGCGACCTGTTACTGTTGCAGCGATCAGAATTGCAAAGTTTGATGAGAACCATCCAATTGAAAAAAAATGGCAGCCGGTTTCATGTTCAGCACCATTCGGTACAGCTCAATCAGGAGCAAACCAACATGCTCCAATCTGCTTGCAAACCACTGGTGGCTGGGGCAGAAAATGATGACGTAGCTGCTGCAGTGTTAGCTGACGCCTTGATTTACCACTCCAGTCAGCTCGCCAATCGACATTATTACCAATTACTCTGGGAGCATTGGCGCCAAGCAAAACATATCACGCTCAGTGTATTGGCAAGTGGTGGTCTGAGCTGGCTAGCACTCTCAGCCATGCCAGTGGTGACGCCTGCCATCAGTGTGGCAAGTCTGCTGCTGATTGGTGTTACCTGTTATACCTTACTTGAATTGATTAACCCAACTGAGCGTGTGATAGACACCAAGCCGCAACCGCAGCCGGCGATGTTACAACTCAGGCCCGCAGCAGGTACGGAAAGCCCCATACCAGCGGTGCTGGCTACGGCTGCAACACTACCTTCGCCAGTTAACCCGGCACACGCCGCAGCAAAACCCCATCATTCGCCTCCTTCTGCACCACCATCACCACACTAAGCTCTGATTTACCTCGTTGCGAGTAAGCGTTAGCAAGCTCGACAACTGGGCGTTCCTCAGCCCATTACGAGCGACGTAATCGCACGGCAACCCAGCAACTTAATCACCATGAGCACGCGTACCACTCAATCACTGTCGTTAATTGAAATGATAGCTCAGGGGAAAACATGATATCGTGGCTGTCTGCACACAACTGGGCTGCTTCGGGACTGATGTCGCTGGCAGTCGGTGAGAGAAAGTATCGATATAATGGCTCCGACTAAGACAACACCTCCGGGCCGCCACGAAACTGATGTGCCTCGCAGAGGGCTAACAGTATCAGCAGGTTCAGTATCAAGTTGTCAAGCTAGCCCAACTCCTATTAACTCATAGCATCTGATAGGTACAATTTGACTCAACATTGGTTTTAATCAAAACAAATATGATTAGTTAAGGATTTCTTAAGCTAGTGCTCTTATAATCAAGACATGAACAAATCAACCACTACTTTTGTACATGACTAACTCAACAGCACATCTAGACATTGCTCGTCGCGCCTACTTGAAAATCAAGCAAGCCTATCTGACAGAGGTTAGTGAAGTTAATATTGCTGATAACGGTGAGGCTTATCAGGTTGCAAGCTACGATATCGATCAACTGTATCAAGACTATCGCCAGTATCATGATAGACAAGCTCAACAAAATACCTGGTGGCGGCTACTTTGTCGCTATCCAGCTGAATTCGGACGCTGGCTGGTTGGACGCCGGCGCGATCGAAACTGGCAGCGCTTTCAGGAACTCAACCCTGAAGATGACAGAGCAAAGAAGATAAAAATTAAGCAACTCGCATTTGAACTGGCCGAGCAATTTGACGCTGTCACCCACGTCACGGTCTCCCGTAGTGGTACTGCGAACGCTAAGCTAACCGCGCAACGACTAAAGCGCTTTGCGAGCAGCGTCGAAAATTCTGATGCTAGAGTACCTAGCGCGATGCTGATGACTGCGTTTCAGCTCGCTATTAAAATCCGAGACACTGATCGCCGGCGGGTGATCCCCGGTATCGATGCTCCTGATGTGCTCTGGCGTTGGGAAAAACCAGAGGCCAACACATTTATTCCATTTCTTAATATCGCAAATTTTACTACTATCAGCCTAAGCGCAATAGCATTCACAATTTGCCTACTCGCACCAAGCCATGCGTTAATCTCAACCTTCTTCGCCAACCTCACGATTAATGCCATCTTGTATTTTTCCGGTATTGGTATTTTTGCTGGTTTATTGTCACTGACCGGCATTTCACTATTAAACTGTTTGATTCTCAGTACCTTGATTACTTTCATTCTCAGTCTTATCAATCACTCACATTATTCACGTTACTACGCCATCCTAGATGAAAATAAAGATGGCAGCGTCAATGATGATCCAACGGAAGCAGTTATCGAAAAAATTTATCAAAGCCCAAGATTCGACAAACTCATCTTGCAACGCAGGCAAGCGTACATGGTTGATTTGGATATCTGCTTAACATTAAGAGAATCAATTGGGAATAAACTTGCGAACCCTACTCAAGAACATGCATTTTATAACAGACCAGATAGACTTGTAGACGACAGAATCAAAGCGTTGCACCTCGAGTACGCTGAATATCGTATGCTGCAACAACAGACTAATCAGCAACGCAACCTATTTGCGCGCCTCATTCGACCCGCGCCAAAACGTCGATTTGAAAACTGCCCAGAGGAGCTCAAGGTAAAACATCTAGCATTTGAAATGTTGGATCAGTTCCGTGAATTATTTAGCATCGACATGATGCGCGCCAGTCAAGTCAACCAAGAGCAAATTGCAGCGAGAATACGAGCATTCTGTATAGACAAAAAAAATCATTCAATAGAGACCACTATTCAAGATCAAGCGTTACACATGGCACTTGATATCGCAGATTATGACCGCCAGCAAGCATACATGACGATTGATGGTCAGCAAAATCTGATTCAGTGGAATGATCCACGGTTTCGCAATAGCCGTTTTCTAATTCAAGCTGGACGCACCATGGTCTGGTTAGCGATGCTGTTCGCGACTTTATGTTTGCTTGCGGTGCATACTGAGATCTTACCCGCTTTCTTGGTCACACCGATCCTACAAGGCTTAGCAGCGATGTCAGGCACCAGCACCTTCCTCACCATTTTGCAATTAACCGGTGTTGCCATCCTACCCTGTTTTATCGTCGGCGTGATTTGGGCTGGTGCTGTCAATTTAGTCAACGAAAGACGCAATCAGCGCTATCATGAATTACACTCTGAAGCAAAAGCAGAGGCTAATCTCTTCCAATCAATACGTAGTCAGCGACAACAGGCTTTAACCACTGCAACAGTGGCAAGACCAGCCGCGTTTGCTGAAGTGTCCTCGCCGGCTGAGGTCGATGCACTTCACTTACCAAAACCACCAGACCAACTAGCACTACACCGAACCTAAATGCTGTGCCAGCACACTGATTAGCTGTTGCTTTACCTCAAGCAGCGACAACGATGCATCAATGATGTGATACCGCTGTGGCAATTGTTGTGCTCGCTGCAAGTAGCAGTCGCGAACACGTTGAAAAAAATCAACTGTTTCAACTTCAATTCGATCTAATTGCTGACGTTGTTGCATGCGTTGCAAGGCAATCTCAACTGGCGCATCTAGTAATAAGGTTACATCGGGTCGGGCGTCGGCAACAATCCAGTCATCAAGGTAATTCAGATGTTGAATCGGAACTTGACGCCCACCACCTTGATAAGCAAAGCTGGCATCAACAAAACGATCGCTAACTACACTGATACCTCGAGCAAGAGTGGGTTTAATTAACACTTCAATGTGTTGTGAACGACCAGCAAAAAACAATAGCAACTCGGTGTTGATATTGAGGTTTTCATCTGGCTGGTGATCAATCAAGAGCTGACGAATTTTCTCAGCAATGGCTGTACCACCTGGTTCACGCGAAAAGACATGTTTAATATGACGCTCAGTCAAACACTGTTTGATGGTCGCAAGTGCAGTGGTCTTACCAACGCCTTCAATGCCTTCTAGGGTAATAAAGTGTGCTGTCATCGTTACTCTATAACCTTTGAGTTAACCAACAACCGCAGCGACCGGACACCCTACGCTGTATTCGGCATTGGCTTTGAAAATACAGGCGCCCAAATAATGTTGACGCGAGAGTGCTGAAGACTGCTCGGCTGCATCTAAAATATAACGTTTAACGGCGCGATTGTGCTCAGCAAGATTGCTTGAAAACACATGACTACCATCACCTTTCGCAACAAAATACAATGCTTTACCTGTCTTGGGCTGCAGTGCAGCTTTTATCGATAACGCACTTGGCAACGCGATTGGGGTCGGTGGTAGACCACGATGGAGGTAGGTGTTATAAGGCGTATTCAATTTCAAATGGCGTTTATTGATCACACCGTTATACTGATCGCGAATACCATAAATGATCGCAGCATCGATTTGTAATGGCATATTTTTTTGTAAGCGCCGAGTGATGACACCAGCAATCATCGGTCGTTCGGCATCAAGTGCAGTTTCTTTTTCAATCAGTGACGCCGCAATCAATGCTTGATACGGCGTTTGATATTGTGCTGTGGTACGTCCACCCCAGGCTATTTCAAGGGTTGCTAATAGTGCTGAATGAGCACGCTGCAAAAGCTCAACGTCGCTGGTGCCACGCTCAAAATGATAGGTTTCCGGCAACACTAAACCTTCTAAACTACCATCGATCTGTAAGGCTGTACGCAACGTTGACAAATCATCAGCATTAACAGAGTGACTAAGATACCGATTCGCTTTAATCGCAGTTAAAACATCTTGCATCGTCCAACCTTCAACAATAGTGAATTTACGGGCGAACGTTTGCCCAGCAAGTAATTCGTGAATAACATCATCTGGCATCATACTCGGGGTAAATTCGTATTCGCCAGCCTGCAGCCGTTTACCTTCGCCACGCCACATAATCAGCAATAAAAAAAGCTTAGGTTGCGATAGCACCTTGCGGGCAGCCAGCTCTTTCACCATCTGGCTTGGCGTTGTCCCGGGTTGGTAAAAATACTCAAAATTTTGCTGGCTAGAAAACAGTGGTGAATGGATGAAAACTTGCCAACGCACGAACAGGATGATAGCAGCAAATAAGACAAGATACGCGATAACTCGAAATAACTTCAGCATGAATGCTCGCATGAGTGTTCAGCCTCCAACAAAAAAATCAATGTTAACCAGTACTAACGTCAATGGCGCTATGCTGCAATCTTTTTAAAGATGATAGAGCTATTAGTCCCACCAAAACCAAATGAATTACTGAGTACGACTTCGATCTCTTGTGCGCGAGCTTGATGTGGTACAAAGTCTAAATCACACTCAGCATCAGGCTGATCGAGGTTAATGGTTGGCGGCAGCTGATTATCGCGCAGCGCCAAAACAGAAAATATCGCCTCTACCGCACCGGTTGCCCCTAGCAAATGCCCAGTCATCGATTTGGTTGAGCTGACCGCAAGCTTGTTGACGTGTTGCCGAAAGGTTTGTTTAATTGCCCTCACCTCTAATATATCACCAGCTGGTGTCGATGTAGCATGAGCATTAATGTAATCAACCGCAGCTGGCGGCAATTCGGCATCAGCAAGCGCGAGTTGCATGGCACGAGCACCACCCTCACCGTTTTCATCAGGCAACGTCATGTGATAAGCATCGGCCGTCGCACCAAAACCAACGACTTCGGCATAGATACGAGCACCACGCCGTTTCGCATGCTCGTACTCTTCTAACACCAAAATACCGGCACCGTCAGCCAAGACAAAACCATCACGATCCTTATCCCAAGGTCGACTGGCTTGCTGAGGTGCATCATTGCGTGAAGACAATGCCCGCATCGCTGCAAAGCCACCAAGACCTGCTGGCGTCGTTGCCATCTCCGCACCACCTGTAAACATAATATCTGCCACACCGCTGCGGATTTGCTGATAGCCATAACCAATGTTGTGATTACCGGTCGCGCAAGCAGTCACGATTGACACATTCGGCCCGCGCAAGCGGTGCCGAATTGAAATTTGCCCGGGTAGTAAATTAATAATTGCTGCAGGAATAAAGAAAGGTGAGATTTTTCTTGGCCCCTCAGCATCGAGTTTTAGACTGGTTTGTTCAATACTCGCAAGTCCACCGATACCAGAGCCAACCGCAACACCAGCGCGTGCTGACTCAAATTGCTCCACGCTCAAACCAGCATCTTGATAAGCTTGCTCAGCCGCAACTAAACCGTATTGAATGAAAACGTCAGCGCGACGTAATGCTTTGCCTGATAGCACCGGGGCAGGATCGAAGTCTTTAATGCTACCAGAAATTTGTGAGCTAAATGCCGAGGCATCAAAATGCTGCACCCGACTAATCCCACTGTGACCAGCAAGAATAGCAGACCAAGATGCTGCAACTGTATTGGCCAGCGGGGATAGTAACCCAAGCCCAGTGACTACAACACGACGCTTTGACATAAGTTGCCTTTAATCGTTACCAGCTGCACTGCTAACGCTAGCTACTTTGCGACTCATCAGCGTTGGTATGCTCTTTAATATAATCGATCGCTTGCTGAATAGTAGTGATTTTTTCTGCATCTTCATCAGGAATTTCAGTATCAAAATACTCTTCCAGCGCCATCACAAGCTCAACGGTGTCGAGTGAATCAGCACCCAAATCGTCAACAAAAGAAGCTTCTGGTTTTGCTTCTTCTTCCTTCACGTTTAATTGCTCGATTACAATCTTTTTGACGCTTTCTTCAATACTACTCATGTAAATTCCCCTTGATGGTTGTAGAGTAACTAGCCGTCGAGCTTCGCAACAGCTCAGCTGAGACGGTAGTAAGTTTGCTAAGTTTATTCATACCTTGCCAAGTTGCAAGACCTTGTTGCTCATAATTAATAAATTTGACCGCTAAGCTGACAAATCATGCCTAGTTAATAGACAAAAATTAGCCTTATTAGGCCATATATATACCACCGTTAACATGCAACACTTGCCCGGTGATATAAGCCGCCCCTGGTGTAGCAAGAAAGTTGACCGCATGCGCGATTTCTTCTGGCTGGCCGAATCTCGCCATTGGAATGCTCGCGAGCAGCGCTTCACGTTGAGAGTCGGTCAATCGGCGAGTCATATCGGTCTCGATCAGACCCGGAGCAACCACATTCGCAGTCACACCACGACTACAAACTTCATGCGCTAATGCTTTAGTAAAGCCAATGGTACCAGCTTTGGCAGCAGCGTAATTGGCTTGGCCTGGGTTACCCATGCTTGCAACAACCGAAGCAATAGTAATCACACGGCCAAAGCGGGCTTTGATCATATCTTTCAAGCAAACCCGCGTTATACGGTAGATGGCATTTAAGTTAGTATCGATGACTGACTGCCACTCATCCGGTTTCATCCGTAACAAAAGGTTATCAGCCGTAATAGCAGCATTGTTCACCACGATAGTTGGTGCCGCATAGCGCTGCTTGATCTGGATAAATGCTGCTTCGATAGTACTTTGATCAGTAACATCTAAACACAGCCCGCAACCTTCAACCTGCTGCTCTACTAATTCAGCAGAAATTTTTTCAGCACCGGCAGGTGTTGTGGCAGTACCAACCACCAACGCGCCACTTGCACCCAATTGTTTAGCGATAGCCTGGCCAATGCCACGACTAGCACCGGTGACAAAAGCAATTTTTCCTTCTAATGACATATCAACTCCAAAAAATATTATTGTTGGTTGAATAGTTGTTGTAGTGTAGCCGGCACTTCCATTGCCAAACAAGCGACACCAGCGACTTCACGCTTAGCTAATTTTGTTAGCACCTGGCCAGGGCCACACTCATAAATCGCCTCTACCTGCTGTTGTAATAGCACCGCTACACAATCAACCCAACGCACTGGCGCGCACAACTGCTGGCACAATGCTGCTTTAATGCGTGCAGGATCAGTTTCGCTGGAGGCAGCAACATTATTGACAACCGATAATGCTGGTTCAGAAAAATTAAATTTATTCAGGAACTGTTCTAACTTATCTGCGGCAGGTTGCATTAGTGCACAATGTGATGGCACGCTAACTGGAATCAGCTTTGCTAATTTGGCGCCATTCTCAAGTGCTAATTGTATACCACGATGCACTGCAGCAGTCTCACCCGATATGACAATTTGCTGACTTGAATTATAATTCGCAGCGGCTAGCACTTGATCGTGAGCAGCCTGCTGACAAACTTTGGCAACTTGCTCGGCTTGCAAACCAATAATTGCTGCCATGGCACCGACGCCCGGTGCAATCGCATGTTGCATCAACTGTCCACGCTTAGCAACGATAGTGACTGCATCTTGCAACGTAAGTACACCAGCACAAGTGAGTGCTGAAAATTCACCAAGACTGTGGCCAGCAACAATCGCAGGTGTTGCACCACCAATAGCATGCCACAAACGCCATAGCGCAACGCTCGCCACTAACAAGGCTGGTTGCGCATACTCAGTTTGATTCAGCTGCTCAGGATCACCACTAGAAGTTAGCTTCCACAAGTCATAACCTAATACGTCACTTGCCTCAGCATACGTCTCTAGCACGATCGCATGTTTTGTAAACTCAGCTAACATGCCGATACGTTGTGAACCTTGACCTGGAAAAACAAATGCACTCTTCATCAGTGTTACTCTACTAATAAGTTAATAAGCCTGCACCCCAAGCCAAACCACCACCAAAACCTTGCAAAACAATGCTGTCGCCACGTTTAATGCGCTCGTTAGTGATAGCATGGTGTAATGCAAGTGGTATTGACGCACTTGAGGTATTGGCATGCTGATCAACCGTAACTACTACCTTTTCCAATGGTAAGTTTAACTGTTTAGCAACAGCCTGAATAATCCGTAAATTAGCTTGGTGTGGAATAATCCAATCTACTGTATCGATTGCTACATTAGCCTTAGCTAGTACTTCAGCAGCAGCATCCGCCATCATTTTTACTGCCAAACGAAAAATCTCTCGACCTTGCATACACAGGTAGGCATCATTCGTTAAAACACTACCGGCCATCCTATTTGGTACATAGAGTAAATCTTTATGCTGGCCATCAGCGTGCAGCACTGTGGCTTGCAAACCTGGCGTGGCTACTGCTTCTAAGAGAAAAGCACCAGCACCATCACCGAATAAAATACACGTACTCCGGTCTGACCAGTCTAGCACGCGTGACATGACTTCAGTGCCAATCACCAAAGCACGCTTGACACTACCCGAGCTAATAAATTTTTCTGCAATCGATAACGCATAGATAAAACCAGCACAAGCCGCCGAAACATCAAATGCGATACAGTCACCAACCTCAAGACGTTGCTGGATATGACAGGCGGTACTTGGGAAAACTTGATCGGGGGTACAAGTTGCGACAAGAATTAAATCAATTTCTGTCGCTGGTAACTCTGCGCTTTGTAAGGCTTGTCGCGCCGCGGCTTCACCCATGCTCGCTGAGGTATCAGTTGCTGCGGCAATATAACGTTGTCGAATGCCAGTACGCTCAGTGATCCAAGCATCACTAGTATCGACTTGCTTTGCAATCGCATCATTAGTCAGACATCGATTCGGTAGGTAACAGCCAGTGGTAACCAATTTTGGATATATCATACCTCACCGTGCGTGTTAAACTGTGCTGAAATTTTTGTTGGAATAGCCAACTTAGCTTGTTGCAGGGCATACTCGATCGCATGAGCAAATGCACGCTGATTAGCAGCACCGTGACTTTTGATCACTACACCTTGTAAACCCAGCAAGCTAGCGCCATTATACTCATCTGGATCAATTTGCTTGCCAAGTTGCTTCAACACTGGCACAAACAAACAGCCAGCAAGACGTGTCAGATAATTTTTTTTAAACGCTTGTTGTACTAATTGTTTAATTAGTAGCGCCAAGCCTTCGCTTGATTTAATGATGACATTACCAACGAAACCATCACAGACAACGATATCAACTTTACCTTTGTAAATATCATCACCTTCAACATAACCTTGGTAACTAATCGTAGCATTCTGACGTAACACAGCATCAGCTTGTTTCACCTGCTCGTTACCTTTAATTGCTTCGGTCCCAATATTGAGCAAGCCAACAGTTGGTTGCTGCTTGCTTGTCACTGCTTTCACCAACACGCTCGCCATTGTGGCAAACTGAGATAATTGTTCGGCGCTACTATCGACATTAGCGCCTAGATCAAGCAGGTAGGTTGCGTGACTAGCCATAGTTGGCAAACAAGAAATAATTGCTGGACGCTGAATCGTCGCAATGGTATCCAGCACATGACGTGCGATAGCCATCAATGCCCCAGTGTTACCGGCACTGACACAAGCATCAGCACGATGCTCAGCGACTAAATCGATAGCTCTACGCATTGAGGATTGCTTGTTTTGCCGCAGCGCTCTGGCTGGTGACTCATCCATAGCAACGACGTCGTCGCAATCAACCAGTGTGAGACGCTGATTGGATCCGGTGGCTGCAGCCGCGAGCTGCTGCTCGATCAAGGCTTGCTTACCCACCAAAATCAATTGCAAGTCAGGGTTTGCTGCCAAAGCAGCTAAGCTTGCTGACACAGTCACCGCAAGCCCATGATCACCACCCATTGCATCAATCGCAACTGTGATCATTTTCAAACGCTTACTCTTCTACTGATGTTTCCAAACTACCGGCTGAAGCTCGGGTCAAGTCAAGCTCGCGGCCACGGTAAAAGCCATCTTTGCTGACGTGATGACGGCGGTGACGTTCGCCACTGGTTTGATCAACTGCCAAAGTTGGCTCAGTTAGACTATCGTGGGCGCGACGCATGTCACGCTTGGAACGAGATTTTCTATTTTGTTGGACAGCCATAGCGACTCCTCAGAGGGGTTTAAGCCAGTGTTCAATTATTCAGAGGTTGCAGATGGTTCAATCAGGCCTCATTGAAATAACCTGACGTGATTCGCCTACCCATATTGGGCAACAAGCCATCTATAACAAGGAGCAAATTTTAATCCCTAGCAATGAATCTGTCAAAGAAATAACAGCTTAATCTTCTTATCGCAACGCTCACTGAGCTAAATCTGTGCTGTTAAGATGGCCCAATATGGTCATAAAACTACCAAAATTGACGGTTGTCGATATTATTACTTTACTTAAAGCAC
Source organism: uncultured Gammaproteobacteria bacterium (assembly GCA_963922965.1). GTDB lineage: Bacteria > Pseudomonadota > Gammaproteobacteria > CAWUKA01 > CAWUKA01 > CAWUKA01. Next base: position 24,465 of record CAWUKA010000016.1, read on the forward strand.
AGTGCTCAACCGAGCCCCTAACCAGCTCTAACTAGCCAGAACTACATGACTGACTTGGCAAATAGACCAATTGAGAATGAAACAAGATCAATTACAATTCGATATTCACCCTTATTTTAGCTACCTCGTGCTACTTAACATCGCGCTTGGCCTAGGCTACTTCTACGCCAGCGGTACCGCAGCGACGTTATTGGGTCTATTGTTTTTTACCAGCTTCTGCTACGCACTCTATGTAATTTATCAACAAAAAGCCATCTCAGCTGTGCTCGATGAACAACCAGCGAGCTGGGTCATACCACTTGCTCAACAACAGCAAGCGCCAACAATCGACATACAGGCATCTATTAGGTTTGAATCTGGACGTGTAGCTGGCATGTCTTGGCAGCAAGAAACTGTAAAAGCTATTAGTCAGCTTGAACAACGGCTAAAGCACTATAGCAGGCAAAGTTCAATTAAAAAGATTAAGATTGCTGTCTATGAACCAACACCAGAGCAGTTTATTAAGATTACTGAAGCAATACAGCAGGCTGCCAACCATAAGTTACTTGCAAACAAAGCAGAAATTGCTATTTATACACTTAACTCAAATATTAAAATGCGTGCGCTAGAAGCATGGAAACGTCAATTTGATTGCTTGCGAACAGTCACAACTGACCATGAATGTGATATCGACTGGCACTACAGTGTGGTTGAAGATAAAAATCTTGCTTTTCTTGGTCAGCGACGTAGTTATTCATCTGAGGATGTAGGGGAAGAGGAAGACAGAGAGCCAGAACAAGTAGAAATTCATTTTACCAAAACCATCACTAATAGTAAGTTTGAGATGCTTACCAGCAAGCTGGACGAGATAAGCTATACTACGGAAATGCTTAACTGGGTTAAAGTTTGGGTTTATACAATTGTCAGGCCAACCGTGTTTGGGGAGTCTGTTGCCTACGCTCAACCAGGTGCCGATCCAAGGCATACGTTAAGAGTGGATTAATGCTGTTGTAACCAAGCGACCAGCTCAGTGATATCATCGATGATATCAAGCGGATTGAATTGTTGCAAACGATCACGACTAGCGGCACCGTAACTTACTACTAATGCATCAATGCCAGCGTTTTCAGCAAGCTGGATATCATACTCGGTATCACCGATCATCAGCGCCTGTACCGGCTCAACACCAAGCTCAGTAAGAATCTCTTCGATCATTTGCGGGTTCGGTTTCGAGCTGGTTTCATCTGCGGTGCGTGTTGTTAAAAATAGATCTTGCAAGTTATGTGCTTGTAGCGCCAAGTCTAAACCAGCACGACTCTTACCGGTTGCGACCGCAAACTGATAATCGGTTCGTAACTGCTGTAGTGTTGCCAACGTTCCTGGATACAAAGTTACTGTCTCATCTTGGCTACCAAAGTAGTGTTTTTTGTATGCTTCATAAATAAGTTGCAAATCATTCAATGTTAATTTGGGAAATATGTGTTGTAACGATTCCATTGGACCCAAGCCGATACCAGAGCGAATCTGACTAGCGGCTGGAATCGGGAAGCCAGTGTCTTCTGCTGCGGCTTGTATCGATTGAGTAATACGATACATGGAATCCATCAGGGTACCATCCCAATCAAAAATGAGTAGTTGATAAGTTGAATTCAAGAAAGCCTCTCTAAGATAGCTTGTAAATTTGCATCCAAGGGTGCCTGTAAGGTCATGGGTTTTAGCATCTCAGGTAGTGTAAAACTAATTTGACTCGCATGCAAAAATAGTCGCTTGAGACCCGCTTGGCGCCAACGCCGATTCAAACTAAAATCACCGTATTTATCATCACCGGCAAGGCCATGCCCGTTTGCCGCAGCATGAACACGAATCTGATGAGTACGGCCGCTTGCTAACCGTATCGACATCAAGCTTGCAGCTTGGTAACAGCGTTCAGTGTGAAACAGTGTGCAACAAGCTTTACCGGTTTGATCAACAACCACGCGACGCTCACCACTAGCCATGACTTGCTTTAAGAGCGGTAACTCAACAACAAATTCAGATACTTGCCAACAGCCATTGACCAATGCCATATAGTGTTTTTCAACCTGACCGGTGCGAAATAACTCATGTAGCGCTTTTAGCACACTTGCTTTTTTTGCAATGATCAAACAGCCTGATGTCTCTTTATCGAGTCGATGCGCTAATTCTAAGTAACGGCAGTTAGGCCGGAGTGCACGCACACAACCCATTACTGTCGACAATTGCCCTGTACCACCATGGACTGGCAAACCAGCCGGCTTATTCAAGACCAGTAACTGGTTATTTTCATACAAAATACGATCAGCCACGGCAGCAATAAATTTTTCACTAGCGCTAACACTGCTTTTTGTCTGCAGCTGCAACGGCGGCAAACGAATGATATCACCGGGGTTGAGACGCAATATCGGTTTTGCACGCTTGCGATTCACACGCACTTCCCCTTTTCGAATAATGCGATAGACATGAGTTTTAGGCACACCGTTCAAAATGCGAAACAAATAATTATCGAGCCGCTGACCAGCCAATTCGGCATGCACCTCAATGTGCTGAACCTGGGAAAATGTGTTGGGTTGCATGTTCTTTCAGTCTCAATTGCAGCGCAAGTGCGCCAGTAACGTGTGATTATAAATCAATGAGGTTAAAATGGAACCAACAAATCAGCTATTTGTTAGATTCACTACAGAATCTAGTCAAGTGTGGCTATAATGTTGCTAAATGTTTACCGCAACAACTAAATTAAGGGGAAGGTAAGTGACTTCAATTGACTCATTGAGCACCAAACAAAGCTTAAATGTTAACGGCAAAGACTATCAGTACTACAGCCTGGTCAGTGCACAATCGGCTGGCTTACAAGATATCGATAAATTACCTTTTTCACTAAAAGTGCTACTCGAAAACTTATTACGCCACGAAGATGATACAACAGTGTCAGCAGCCGATTTGCAAGCAGTCGCTGCTTGGCTGCAAAACCAGTCATCGCAACACGAAATCGCTTATCACCCAGCCCGTGTCTTGATGCAAGATTTCACTGGCGTGCCTGCTGTCGTTGACTTAGCCGCTATGCGTGCCGCCATCAGTCAACTCGGCGGTGATCCCGAAGCCATCAACCCACTCACACCGGTTGATCTTGTGATTGATCACTCAGTTCAGGTTGATCAATTCGGCAATCCAACCGCACTAAAAACAAATATTGATTTAGAAATGAAACGCAACCAAGAGCGCTACGAGTTTTTGCGCTGGGGTCAAACTGCGTTTGAAAATTTTCGTGTGGTACCACCTGGCAATGGTATTTGCCATCAAGTTAATCTCGAGTATTTGGCAAAAGCAGTCTGGACCAAAACTATCGATGGTCAGCAACATGCTTTTCCAGACACTCTGGTTGGTACCGATAGCCACACCACCATGATTAACGGCCTTGGTGTACTGGGTTGGGGTGTTGGTGGCATCGAAGCCGAGGCCGCAATGCTTGGTCAACCCATTTCAATGCTGATTCCAGAAGTAATTGGCTTCAAATTAAAAGGTGATCTCAAAGAAGGGATTACTGCTACCGATCTCGTCCTCACTGTCACACAAATGCTACGCAGTCGTGGTGTAGTTGGTAAATTTGTTGAGTTTTTTGGTCCAGCACTAGCTTCACTGACACTTGCAGACCGCGCTACGATCGCAAATATGGCACCTGAGTACGGTGCAACCTGTGGCTTCTTCCCAATCGATCAAGAAACTATAAATTATATGAAATTAACTGGTCGTGATGATCAAAGCTGCGATCTGGTTGAAGCCTATTGCAAAGCGCAAGGTCTTTGGCATGACGAAAACAGCACTGATCCAGTGTTTACTGATGTGCTCGAACTTGATCTCAACACCGTAGAGCCAAGTCTCGCTGGACCCAAACGACCACAAGATAAAGTAACCTTAACCAGTCTGCCACAAGCCTTCAGTCAACTTGCCGAACAAAGTAACGCTGACTTAACCGTTAAGGTACCAGTCACCGATAGTAATTATGAATTAAGCCATGGCGACGTTGTCATTGCTGCTATTACCAGTTGTACCAATACCTCGAATCCTAGTGTAATGATGACAGCCGGCTTAGTTGCTAAAAAAGCCCTCGCCAAAGGTTTAACACGTAAGCCATGGGTAAAATCTTCATTAGCACCGGGATCAAAG
>CAWUKA010000017.1:0-28047 GCA_963922965.1 uncultured Gammaproteobacteria bacterium
GAGCTTGCGTTTTAAAATCTCTATCGGCGTTTGACCATAATTTTGGATTTGATCTTTCCAACCCGCTACTTGCAACTGATCGAGTGCAAAACAGATAATAGCACCGACATACATATTACGGCGTTGGATCAGGTTTGAGTTGAGTGGAATAAACTGTGGGAAAGCAGAAAAATCAGCCCACATCCGCCGCCGAACCATCTCGCCATCTAGGGCTTTAAACGCTTGCAAATAGCGATAAGCGACGTAGCCTGCAACACCATGTTTACGCTGCTGAATAGTATCAAACTCAATTGAGGGCAACTTGATGACTTGATTGCGACGGGCATTAATCGCAATGTAATCATACAAGTAGCCTGTTAAACCCGAACGCAAGTAACCTAACAATGCCTTGTTTTCTAACGCCATCAAATTGATATTATTCAGGTCGGTAAAATCCTGATAGACACCTTCAGATAGCGGATGAAAATTCTGTTCTACGAATTCCGCAAATGCCTGTAGCGTTAATGCAAACGCCGGTGTTGGATAAGGCACAAGCTCATCAGCATCAAGTTGTAAGGCAAGTCCAGAAATCCGATCCACTGTCGTGCGAAAGATTGCGTGATCACCCAACATCCAATGATCCCGATCACTGTAATAAAGCCCACATTGCTGCACTGATAGTGGCGTCCAACTTGGATCCTCAGTTTTAAAGTCAATAGCGTAAACATGGCTTGATTGAAAATGAAAGAAATAAGGTTGTTGAGTTATCGCAAATCCAGGCCAAATCGTATTTGTTTCATAGCCAGCAAAAAAATCCAACCAAGCGATGCTCGCTTGCACTGCTTTCACTTCAGTTGCTAACGCAGCATCAGGTGCTTTAAAAACAGGCAAACATTGTCTTGCTTGCATTTTAGCTGACACAATGGTTTCACCGACAACTGACGCCTGTGTATAGGGCTGCGAAAAAGCGCTGCTTGTCAGCAGACAGATGGCAATTACCCAACAGCAGCTTAAGTATTGCATTCCTGGCACCTCTATCAAATTTAGTGTTCGACCAACAGTAACAAGCATAAGGATCACCATACTAACACCGCCTCATAACAAACAAGTATATTTTATAATCAAGAGGATTGCTAAATATTATTAATCTACGCACAATAAGATTAATCATGATCTGATAGACTTGAGCTAGAAATATCCATGCAATCAACCATACAAAGCAAACTCGTCTTCTTGTTAATATTCACTGTGATTAGTCTACTTATTAGCATTCAACTCGGCGCTACTACAGTTTCGCTCACTAGCCTCTGGCACAGCGAGCAAACCGTACAGCGACTGATTCTGCTACAGCTTAGATTACTACGGCTATACACCGGTTTCTTGGTTGGCAGCTTACTTGCGCTCGCCGGCTGTCAACTACAACTGTTGTTACGCAACCCACTTGCTGAACCCTACATACTCGGCACTTCAGCTGGCGCAACTTGCTTTATCGTGAGCGCAATTTTGCTTGCAGTACCGAGCACGTTACTGCCATTAGCAGCACTGGTTGGTGCAAGCGTTTCAACACTACTATTACTGAAAATTTCTGCTGTACGTCAGCAATGGTCTGGCACTCGTTTATTATTAACAGGCGTTTTACTGGCAACCGGCTGGCATGCATTAACGAGCTGTTTATTTTTACTTTCGCCCGATTACGATATGCAACACATGTTGTACTGGTTAGTAGGTCACTTAAACAAAATCGATTACCCAGTAGCGACAGGTATAGTTTGTTTGCTACTGGGTTGTAGCTGCATGCGTAGAGCTAATGCCATGAATATATTGACCTTAGGTGAAATCAAAGCACAAACACTCGGTATCAATTGCCAACACTTGCGTCTGCAATTATTTCTCAACAGCACTGTCTGTACCGCACTAGCGGTGGCGCTAGCTGGCAACATCGGTTTTATTGGCTTAGTCGTACCACACTGTATAAGACTGTGGTTAACCCGCGATTATCGACTTGCATTACCGGCGGCAATGGTATCGGGTGGTAGTTTACTAGTACTTGCTGACACTATTGGCCGCAGTGCCTTTGGCCCAATTCAATTACCGGTTGGCCTCCTAACCAGCTTACTTGGCATACCGACATTAATGTACTTATTGCGCCAACAACGAGTCTGATATGCCTGGACCACACTTACTCGACGCCAACCAAATCACCATCATTAAACCAAGCAGATTGCAGCATCAGCAATTTTCACTCACACTACGAGCTGGCGAATGTTGGGGCTTAATCGGTGCTAACGGCACTGGCAAGACCACTCTATTGCATCTCCTCGCAGGACTGTCACAACAACAAGATAAGCTCAGCTACTGCAATACATCATTTCAGCAATTGAGCCCACAACAACGAGCGCAACGTCTCGGTTTATTGCTGCAACAAGCTGAGTTTGACTTGGCGCTATCGGTGTATGAATTTTTAATTGCGAATCGCTATCCGTATCACGGCCTATCATGCTCAAAGCTGCTGACCGATCAACAACTGATCGAACAAGTGATGCAGCAACTAGAATTAACAGGATTAGCAAGTCGACAAATTAGCACGCTTTCTGGCGGCGAGCAGCAACGGCTTGCAATTGCTGCGCTGTGTTGTCAGCAACCTCGTATCTATCTGCTCGATGAGCCATTGAACCACATTGATATCAAGTATCAGGTAAAAGTATTACGTTTACTCAAAGCACTGTGCCAACAGCAAGCGGCGGTACTGTTTAGTGCACACGATGTCAACAGCGTTGCCGGTATCTGTTCCCACGCAATCTTACTATTTCAAGATGGCAGCATTATCCAGGGCAGAGTCGAGGATGTCCTCAATCAAACACATTTATCTCAACTTTATGATTACCCGATCAATCACAGTAGCAACACAACGAGTAATTGTTATTTTTTTGACATCTAAATGATACAGCAGATTGAAGCTAAGTAAGCCGAAGCTCGCCAGGCGCTAAGGTTTCGGTTAAAATACAGTTTTTATTCATCCAAGGTAATACATGATGGCTTTAAAAATTATCGTTAACGGTGCTAACGGCCGCATGGGACAAGAAACAGTTACTACAATTTCACAGCAACAAGAATTCGAATTCGTCGCAACTGGCGATAGAACGACGAATCTCGCTAGTCTAATCAACCAATATCAAGCTGACATCGTCATTGACTTTACGGTACCAGAAGTTGTATTCGAAAATTGCCAGACTATCATCGATCAGGGCGCCCACCCTGTGATCGGTACCTCAGGCTTGGTTACCGAACAAATCCAGCAATTACAGCAGCTTGCTGAAGCCAAGCAACTCGGCGGGCTAATTGCACCTAATTTTTCAATTGGTGTTGCCCTTATGACACAGTTTGCAAAACATGCAGCGCAGTATTACTCAGAGGTAGAAATCAGTGAATTACATCACGATAAAAAACTCGACTCCCCTTCCGGCACCGCACTTAAAACTGCCGAAGCCATCGCTAGTGCACAACCTAATATCGTGCCAAAGCCAAGTGAACAAGAAATCATACCGCATGCACGTGGTGCTGTTTATCAAGGTGTTCATATCCATTCTATCCGGTTACCTGGCTTACTTGCACATCAAGAAATCTTATTTGGTAGCGATGCTGAAACACTAACACTACGCCACGATACATCGCATCGACGTTGTTTTATGCCTGGTGTTATCCTCGCATGCCAAAAAGTAACTGGACTTTCACAGTTATTATATGGCTTGGAAAATCTTTTATAGTCGTGCTTAGACGAGCTGGAACCGATATGAAAATAGCTATTGCCACAGACGAACCCTATGACATTGTCATGCCAATCACTGAGCTCATTTGCCAACATGGCCATACCAGTGAGCTATTAACAACGACAACAACACCCTGGCCAATCGCTTCATCACTGGTTAATACCGCAATTCAACAACAACAGTGTGAACAAGGGCTATTATTATGCTGGACCGGCACCGGCGTTTGCATGGCTGCTAACAAAGGACCAAACATTCGTGCCGCACTCTGCACTGATGCTGAAACAGCAGCTGGTGCTAAGCGCTGGAATAATGCCAATGTGTTATGCCTATCAGTACGCTTAACCACTATCACAATTGCCGAAGAAATTCTGCAAACTTGGTTCACCAACTGTTATCAAGCCAACACCGCTAATGATGCCTGTTTACATCACCTTGGACTACTCGAGCAAACGGGCTGAGCTACAACCGCTACTAGGTGCTGACCTGTTGACGTCACTAACTGTGGATAACTCTGTACAAAACCTTTTGAAATTCTGTTTGTCAAGCCTAAATATCACCTTTGTGAGCATTTAGTCAACTCTTATTGACTCGGTTCTAATTATTTTTTCTATTAATAATCAATTAGTTATATTAGTGCTTCCACTCGAAGCCTGCTAACCCCAGTAATAAGTAGTAATGTTCACCATAGATAATTATTAACCAACCTTGCTGTGGATTACTATATCGAGCTAGTACAACCCCTGCTACCTTGAAGATGACTGATCAGCGCAATAGCATAATATGAACGTTACGCACGCCTAATGCACATGGGTTGAGCAGATGCTATATTTTTGTCAACCTCACACACAACTTGACAGAAATCAGTGGTAAGCAGCCATTCTTACTCTGAACTCCTCGAGTTCATTGCTTAAGCTCGCTGTGGCTTGATGAATTTGGTCCATACCTTGATGCACTGAGCGTAATTTAAAATCTAACTGATCTGCAGACTTCGATAAGTCTTGACAACTTTTAACTACATCCTGCCAATCGGTAGCAATTTGTTTTGAGCTAAAAAGCATATTTTTCAACACAGTAAATAAATCAACTGAGGCTGGAGATTGCAACGAAATCTCATCATCTACGGTGAGCTGATCGTTGATTGCCATTAAACTATCTCTACTCACCGAAAGAGCAATAAAAGCTAGTCTTGCATCTTCAATAACAGTTTCACGATCTTCTGGTGGTAATCCCCTAGCTGCTGTATCAGGGTGAGCCACAATTGATAATGCTCTGAAAGCCTGTTTTATCTTCTCAAGGCTAGTTGAGTCTTCAATATCTAACTCTAGCACTGAACTATAAAGTAAGCGAAGCTGAGCATATGATTGTATTTGATCTAAACTCGCTAAGCTCTGTTCAACCATCCTATAGTTCGCCAAAATTTGACGTCTTTTTTCAGCTTTGGTTTCACTTGACCATTTAGCAGTTTGCTTTACTTTAACACCAACCGCTTTACCATCTTCAGATGATTCCCGCTGAGCAGGAGTAGTTGCGGCTAAGGCGTGTTGAGGATCGGTTTCAAGAATTTTACAACATAGTTTGTTTGATAACGCTTCATCAGCTGACTCAGACGAGGGCGGGGACGACACCTTGCCTTCTGGTTCCATCGCACTTAGCACACCAGCAAATGTTGCTGTGCTAACTCCACCTACGATTACAATAGATTGACCACGACCTTGCTGTTCACAGCGAGAAGCGGTGCTAACTTGCCGCCGACTAAATCGACGCCTAATCTGAGAAGCTAATTTTTTTACTCTTTTAGGGATCCAAATCGGGCTATTCACGTCGATATCTCCTCAAGGATGTCCTTCATTAACTCGATAAATTACATATAATTATCATCATATTAATTTTATTACTATGCTCTTACAACCAACCGAAAAATCTACTTGAGTTTGAGCTTCTAACATCAGTAGTTTGTTTTTGTCTAAGCGCTGCTAGCTCGCGTTTTAACTTATCGTTTTCTTCTAAAACTGCTTGCTTTTCATCTGATACCTGCTTAATCTTGCTTTCGGCTTCTTCCATAACTTGTTCAGTCTGCTGGCGCTGTTTATGCATCTCTTCCTTGACTTCATTGAGTTGTCGCGCCAACTCTTCAGCTTGGTCATCGGCAGCACCAAGTCTCTTACGCAAAGTTACTAATTCTTGCTCTGCTAAATCTCGATCTTTCTCAGCAGATTTTAAGCGTAAGCGTAACTCATCGATAATTTTGGCTGATCGACCCTCTAGAGACTGCAAAGTACCTGTCTTAAGTACGATAGGTAAGTTAGAGCGCTCACCAAACTCAACCTGGGCTCGGTTAATTTTATCACCCCAATGTGAACGATGGCGTGGACCATAAACAATAGCACTTGAAGCTTGAGAGAAAGCCCTCAAAATCGCTTCTTTGTTTCTATCACGCTGTACCGCGTTGATGGGGAATAGATTTTCAAACAAATCTCTGATTAATTTGGATGAGCCATCCCTACGACTCTGATCGAGCCTTGCTGGCCAATAGACTCGGGTGCAAAAATTATGGACGAGCGCATAGAAATAACCATTACCACGTGGATTCCTATGATAGCTAATCAATTCACTCACAAAGTCAGCAAGCAATTTCCGAATAGACTGATCACGTTCACCGACGATAAGCTGAAGTGCTGCCATATTACTTTTTGCAACCATCGAATCATCAATAGACCATCGTTGATTCAAGTAATACCATCTCTTTAACTGCTCTTGAATATCTTCAGATAAGTAGGCGCGATCTTGCTCGAGTTTGATAACTTGTAAGATAGTCTGACCATCTGCTGATTTTAATTGCGCTAGGGGGAGCAAATCTCTTTCAGATACACTCTTTAGTACCGAAAGATGTTTCCAATGGGGTAGCTGTTTTTGTATACTGACAACACCTTCTAAAATAATATCAGCGACCAAACTAACCACTGTTTGTAGGCTTGTACGCCGAGATTCTTCAGTAGTAATGTAGGGTACTCTAGTAGCAAGCGGTTTTTCTTCTGTAAGAAGAAGGTATGTTTTAGCCAAATCGATAAGTAAATTTGTATCGAGCTGCATATGCTCGAGCTCAAATAACTGTTGATTTAAAGCACCCTCTCCAATTTTTTCAATTAAAGCTTCTTCGCAAGTTAGTAGGACTTGTTCTAAAGCATCAACTGTTACTTCATCGCAATCGAGCTGTTTGAGGACCTCTTTTAAGAGTGCCGATGAATCAGAAGGAATGATCTGACAAATATTCCTTAGCTGCCTCGTGATATCTCTAACCTTGACTAATTCATCGGTATCAACCACAGGAGCTTCCATTAGATGCCTTTCATTTGAATCTAAGTCCGACTCAGGATCTGACTGATCACGATACTCAAACTCATCACCTACCTTATGCTGGTCAATTGCATCCTTTTCATAAATACTAGCACGCATTCGCTCAGCAATACGTTGTTGTGGAGTAAGTGAGTGATGACTTACCGCACTAAGTTGGGATTTGCACAAATCTAGAATACTAGTTAGCTGATCGTATAGCCTAAAAAGATATTGATTAGCTATCTCTGAAAAGGGACTACGCTCTAGTAATTTAATAGAGCGCTGCATAGTGTCAGCCCGATACATTTCTAACACATTGATTGTATCTTCCCACAGCTCTCTATGAGTGTACATGAAATTGGGAGCCTGTGATTCAGCAAGCTGAACTTTTTCAGCGCTGGATTGAACTGATAAAATATTCATAGCGCAAAGTAAATTACAATGTACGATTAATTTTTCTGTAGCGAGGTCTGTGAAGTCTGTTTCTTGGATAAGAGAGGGACAGTACTCGTCAATTTGTTTTTTTAAGCCCCCACTTTCAAACAATACCGTTTCAGTACAGCTAACTTTTGGTGACGATCGCTTTTGTCGCAAACTTTGTGGGAGTAAATCTTCAATAGCTTGAAGGCGCAATATATCGTAGCGTCTCGAGCTCAACATACGAGCTTGATGTAGTAACTTTAAATAGCCCAGAGCATTGCTGAGCTCGAGCCAATCTGGCTGAAAATCTGAAAGCCTGCTGTGCTTTACGAGTAAATCTTTTATGTGCTGCTGATTATCTAATTGGCTAGAAATACGCAACAAAGCATTGCATAAGCCCAACTCAATCGATGTTTCATGACTCTTAACTGCGACCATGACTTTACCTAACTCTGGTGTTAAAACATTATCGATAAAGTGGATAATGATATAATAAACATGCAATATGATACCAATCTGCTCTCTTCGAGAATCACCTTGCCACCCTTCCTTGCCGTCGCGACGTTCAAGCAGTGCTCTGATCATACCTACTAATTCTTGTGCGGCTGCCAAAGTTACAGGGTGTTCTTTCTTAATTACCTCAGTTTTATATTTATCAAATACTTGCCGTTGCGCCACTTGTACATCACCTATTTGCAACTGCATACGCTCGGTAATCTTGTCAATTCGACCCAGAAAATGAGTACCCTCTGCCATAATGAAATCATGGCCGAGTTTTTCATCAAATGGCTTGTCCTCAGCATCAGGCAGGCCAAAAACTGCATTGAGCTCGCCCAAGAGTTTCTTATATCCCTCAGCAACAAGCTCTTTTTCTTGACTACTTGACCGATCAGGGACGGGGTACTGCTCAACGCAACGTAAAGCCAACCTTGCTACTTTATCTCTCTGAGCATCAGTAATAGTAATTGAGCCTTCTGAATTAAAAAACATTGCCTCTAGACTGCTATACCCTGTAGAGCGCTGGCGCAATTTAGAGAAATGAGCGTCTAACTGATCTAAATCTACTTTCTTGGTATAAATCAATAAAACTCGCTCAAGGTGTCGACCTATGATTGGTTTAATTTGCTTTGCCACTTCGGTTACTGATTCGATTAAGCGTATTTCATTATCCATGACTTCTTCTTGGCCTAACTGTTCAGTACTTTCTGCGCCTAGTAGCATTGATAGGAAATCTTCAGGAAATCCTGTTTCACCTGCTGCAACACGTTCAATACAATACTTTGCTAGCTCGAAACGCAGTCTATCACGCGCAACAGCCCGCTCTGCTAACAAAGCTTGTTCAGTGTCAGCTGGTGAACCACCTTGATCAACAAATTGAGATAGTTTATCAGCACCATCACCTGCTTGTTCAGACCGTTCCTTTACTGAACCAGGATCAGCTGCGGAAGACTGACTTTGGTCAGAAACAGGCACGCCACCCAGTGGAATTTGAGTGGCCGATGACATCTGCTCGAGACCTTGCGTAATCCCACGACTAACAGCGGCGAAGCCAGAACCAATATGATCAAAAAAGCTTGCTTCTGATGGAGAGCCAGGTAATGGTTGCGGTGTTTGCAGCGACTTTACGATGCTTGCTGGTGCAACTTCGCCAGTTAATAACAAACCATCGTAATGGTTATATCCATTATAATAGATAAAGATGGGCTCAGCCCCTTCTACAGCTTGCTCCTCATAAATGATAGGCTCGCCGTCAGGCCTAAATACGACAAGTGGTCGCCTCAACGCGTGGTGCGCTGCTCGAAGCTCGCACTCATCAGCCCATTCATCTGTCGCCGCTATACATTCAATACGTTGATGGTATGCTTCAAGAGTGCCAGTAAAGAACCCCATGAACTCGTCAACTTTGATTGACATCTGGTTAGCCACCTCGCGCCGCAATTGCTTCGCGGACGTATTTTTTACGTGTAGACACACCGCGTGAAAAAAACAACTGCCATCACCACTAACAGGTTTTAACTTTAAGCCACGTGGGATGCGAATGAGTTGGGATTGAATAGAAGACTGACTTTCAGCACCTTGGTCTAATGCTGGTGTTGTAGTAGGGACAGGAAGTAACATAGGCTGTTCTTTTAAAGTAGCCTTATCTGATTGAGCAATTTGGGGAGATTGCATTGGTCTAGTTTGATATAGAGTACGACATGCGTTTGCGAGCGTTTCAGCCTCACCTCTCTCTATTGGCTTACGGGATAAACTTGCTTCGAATACCAGTAGGGCTATACCGTCGAAGGAAATGTTCTCCAGCTGTTTATCAGCGCTAGCCTCGGTCAAATAGGGCAACAGAGAGCCTACTCGTTTTGAAATGCCATCGCTGTAAGTAGCGATCATGACATTATGACTAACGGGAGTCATTTTTAGACCTTTCGTATAACTAGATTTTTGCCGCTGGGTTACGATTTTTTTCCAAATATTTTTTTCTTTTAATTTGCCCATGCAATCTTGTAATGCCTGTGCAGCCAACTTTGTGCTCTTACAAGCATTGGTCAAACTAATGTAATTACGCTGAATAGCAGGCTGCATGAATTGGAGCGATGCATTACTGTATACCCGTATCATCGAGTGGTAAAATTGTCTCCACTTTACGCAAGTGGAAGCAAGCTCATGAGCTTGTTTGAGAAAATTAAACCAAGTTTGCTCGTATTTGCGTTTAAATTCTGGATCATCTGACAAATAACTAGGAATGAAAGTAACTAATTCAAGCGCATCATCACTTGCAGTATCCTGGGATAGCTCAATATGAGTGGAAAAATTTGTTGGTAAGGAGTCTCGTATAAAACCGATCAATTCATCACTTGATCTCGTGTGTGCTGCACCAGCTTCGATTAATGCAGGTGAAGCGGTTATCCTTTCACGAAGCTTTAAAATAGTACGTTCGCGAATCTCTTGGAACCATAGATGAGCCTGTTGCTCCATTCGAAAAATCAGCAATATTTGCCACAAAATACCATGTTGATGACTTTCTCCTCTTTTAGATGGCTTTTTTTCGAAGCTCAACATTTGCCTAATTTGGATAACAGGCTGTAGCTCGTCAACCAACCATCCGGTCTCAGGCGGTGATGATATCGAGAATAGTTTCTGAATTAATTCACGCTGCGATACTTTAATGTTACTACCAGGTGGATAAATATGATCTCTACGACTAAACACTTTCTTGGCAAGTTTCTCGAGTTGCGAAATAACATTATCGGGAAGTTCTGCAACACATATAGACTCAAGCAAGAGTTTCTTAGTTGCTTGACTAAGGCCGTCTAGGTCGATGGACAACTGTTCACTTTCCCTTCTTATATCAAAATCAGCCAGTTCCGCTTGCAATCGAACTATCTCGTCTGAGATACGACCACTGACTTCAGTAAGACAATTGTAAATAGTTTCAGAAACCTTAAACGAATCATCGATGAAAAAAGTTAATACTCTCTCTCGAATAGGAACTTCGCTAGACTGATCTTTAAAATCAATGACAGCGTCTCTTAGGTAAGTGAGAAATTTAATTTTCTCTCTTCCATCAACTGGCTGTTTTACTATTTCTGATAACAAACGATAAATTAGAGCACCAATTATACTTAAATCATCTTTCACTTCAGGTTGTGTACGACCAATTGGCAATCGTAAATTTTTCTTCGCTGTAATGATTTCAGCCGCAACTTTAGCAAGTACATCGGCGTTAGCAGCATGTTTTTGTTCAACGAAGGAAAAATTATCACCCGTGAGCACTTCTTTACTAAATAGGAAGTAGTAATTAACTACCTCACTATGACTATCAAAACACGGAATACGACAACGGGTAGCAACTTGATTAAAAAATTCTATAATTGTTTTTGCACGTTGCGGATTCTTAAAAGTAACGCGTCTAGGATTGATGGCGCGGTTACCCTGCTCCAGAGCATTAGTTGATTCGGGCTCATCTCTATCATTAACTGCTATATCAGTTTGATCTTGGCTAACTTGTGTTAGATCTGGTTGCTGCATAAATTTCTCCATTTAACAATATGATTTCAAATTGAAGGAATTGAACTGTGGCGAAAACTGTATGATGCTAGGATATAAACTTTGTTTAATGTTTTCAGCACAATGCTTACTTAGACTATATATTTAGCCTGATTCTACACAAGTAATTTTCTCATTCAAGAAAAAATTGTTACTCGATAAAAGAGTATTTGGTAATCAAGAGCAGTTGAATATGTTGAACAAAAAAAAGATTACTTTTGGAAACACTAGAAAAATTGAATCGCTCACAAGCTAGGGTTTACGCTGGGCTAGGCAGGGGTATCACAGGCGTAATAACGTAGATCAAGCAGTTTAGCAGCTTTGACATCGTCCAAGCGGCGGACTGACAAATTGTGCGGTGCTGTCTGCACAGTGACTGAGTCAGTCTCTGCTTCTTGCAAAATGGCTTGCATAACGTCAACAAAGGCATCCAAGGTTTGTTTGCTTTCAGTTTCGGTTGGCTCAATCAGCATTGCTTCGGCGACCGAGAGTGGAAAATAAACCGTGGGCGCGTGAAACTGATAGTCAAGCAAACGCTTGGCAAAATCCATCGCGCTAACTTGGAACTGGTCAGCCTGCGGTTTTAAGGTTAATAAAAATTCGTGGCTAGCGCGTTTACTAGAAAATGGCGTGGTAAAACCAACCGCTCGTAATCGTGCCATCAGATAATTTGCATTCAATGTCGCATACTCTGATACCTCTGCCAAACCACTTCGACCAAGCAAACGAATATACGCATAAGCCCGCAGTAAAATTCCAACATTGCCCATGAAGGTAGACAAGCGGCCAATACTGTCTGGATACTCCGCATCACCGGCCCATCGGTACTGATCACCAGCAAATTGCACGCGTGGCGTCGGCAAGTAAGGTGCAAGCCGTGCGTTCGCTGCAACTGGACCGGAACCAGGACCACCACCCCCATGCGGGGTGGCAAAGGTTTTGTGTAAGTTCATATGCATGACATCAAAGCCCATGTCGCCGGGACGAACTCGAGCTAGAATCGCATTAAGGTTGGCGCCGTCGTAATAGAGTAAACCACCCACATCATGAATAATTTTAGCAACAGCAGTAATGTGGGTTTCAAACACACCAAGTGTCGATGGATTTGTTAACATGATCCCCGCTGTTTTTTCACTTGCTGCTGCTCGTAGTGCGTCTAAATCGATTTCGCCATTGGCACCAGTTACAACCTCCTTGATAGTATAACCACACATCACCGCAGAGGCTGGATTAGTACCATGCGCAGAATCAGGCACAATGATTTCAGTACGCTGATCATCATCCCTCTGCTCATGATAAGCACGGATCATGGCGATGCCAGTAAATTCGCCTTGTGCTCCAGCCATGGGACTGAGTGCAACCGCATGCATGCCGGTAATTTCGGTCAGGTACTGTTGTAACTCATATAGGCATTGCAAAACACCTTGGCTATGAAAGTTATCCGCCAAGGGGTGACGTTGTAAAGCTGCAGTTAATGAAGCAACACGATGCGCTGCCCGCGGGTTATATTTCATGGTACAAGAACCAAGCGGATAAAACTGAGTATCTATCGAAAAATTCTTTTGTGACAAACTCGTGTAGTGACGTACGACTTCGAGCTCGGAAACCTCGGGCAACAATGGAGGTTGCTGACGCAGCAATGACGATGGAATGTCAGTCGTAACTGACGCCACTTGGGGGGCTTGCGCATAAGCGTAACAACCAGCTCTAGAACGTTCAAAAATCAGCATGACATCTCACTCTTATTGCAATTGCTGTAGTGCCTGTTTCAAACGGGCAATATCTTCTGTAGTTTTGGTTTCAGTTGCACACAGCAAATAGCAATTACTCAACTCAGGATAATGCTGCGCTAATGGATAGCCTAATAGGATACCCTGCTGCGATAAACGCTCGGCGATCGAAGTCGCTCTATCACCAAAATCCAGCACTAGTTCATGAAAAAATAACTGTTGAAAACGCTGACGCACAGTAGCGAGTAGACACAGCTCATCTCTTAGTGCCAAGGTGTTGGCATGACAAGTAGTTGCGACATTAGTGAGCCCAGTCACACCCAATAAACTCAAATAAATCGTGCTAGCAGTGACTAGCAAACCTTGGTTAGTACAAATATTTGAAGTGGCTTTCGAGCGCCGAATGTGTTGCTCACGTGCTTGTAGCGTTAACGTAAAACCAGGACGGCCTTGTTTATCTTCGGTACGGCCAACAATACGTCCTGGCATTTGTCGAACATCAGCTTTTTTACACGCCATAAAACCGTAATATGGACCACCTGATGCAAGCGGTACACCCAATGGTTGGCCCTCGCCACAAACAATATCGGCACCACAATCAGTCCAGGTACCTGGTGGCTGCAACAGCGCAAGTGCAGTTGGATTAACAACAGCGATTACGAGCAAGCCATTAGTGTGCGCCCATTCAGTTAATTGATTCACCTGTTCCAACCCACCAAAAAAATTCGGTTGCGGAATGACTAACGCATCAAATTTACCATCATATACTGCGTCACAGGCAGCAACCGTTGTGGTACCACTGTCAGCAGCATAAGGGACTGTGACAAGCTCAACATCCTGCTTACCAACCAAGGTTGTCACCGCTTGTCGATATAATGGATGTAAGGTGGCTGGCAGCAAAATACGCTTATGCGCCTTTGTCTTTTTTAGGCGAACTGCCATCAAAATTGACTCTGCTAATGCTTGTGCACCATCATACAAAGAAGCATTCGCAACCTGCATTGCAGTCAATTCACAAATCATGGTTTGAAATTCGTAAAGCAACTGCAAAGTCCCTTGACTCGCTTCTGCTTGGTACGGCGTATAAGCTGTCATAAATTCGCCGCGGCTAGCAATATCCCACACCGCAGCTGGAATGTGGTGCTCGTAAGCACCTGCACCAAGAAAACTCAGTTGCACAACATCAGTTGCCAAACGTTGCTGTAGCAAGCGCTGCAATTGCATTTCATTAATCGCCTCCGGCACAGTTTGCAATGGCTCACAACGTAGTTCAGCAGGGATATCAGAAAATAAATCTGCCGTGCTAGCAATACCAATGGTTTGCAACATAGCTTCAACATCAGCTTTAACATGTGGAATAAATGACATTGTCTTACTCGCTAGCTATCAATTTTTGATAATCAGCTGCCATCAGCAACTGTTCATACTCGGCAACATCATTCGGTAAGACTTTAAAAATCCAGCCAGCCTGATACGGATCGCTGTTAACTAACTCAGGTTGTGTCTCAAGCACGGTGTTTACTGCAGCTACTTCACCAGATACGGGGGCATATAAATCAGAAGCTGATTTCACTGATTCGACGACACCACATTCACTACCAGTCATAGCCGCTGTGCCCACCTCAGGTAGCTCAACGAAAACTAAATCACCCAGTAAATTTTGCGCATAATCGGTGATACCAATCACAAACAATCCATCTTGTTGGCGCACCCATTCATGACTAGACGTATAGCGAATTTGATCATCAAGTTGACTCATACAAACCTCTTATGACTATTTTTTTACTGATAAAAATGGTAGCTGAACTAATTCTGCTGGCACAATATTATTTCGAATCACAACTCCACAATCACCACTATAGGGTCCAGTGACACGCGCTAATGCAATACCACAATTTAAGGTAGGCGAAAACGTTCCGCTAGTCACGACACCTATTGCACCGTTTGCAAAGGTTACCGAGTAACCGCTACGTGGTACTGCGCGGCCAGACAATCTCAACGCAAGCAAGCGACGTTGATCACCCGCTTGCTGAGAAGCAACTAACGCGGTCCGGCCAATAAAATCTCGTGACAAGTCAGCCAGCTTAACAGTCCAACCTAAGTTAGATTCATACGGCGTCGTTGATTCATCCATATCACTTCCATATAGCGCGAAACCAGCTTCAAGACGCAGCGTGTCTCGACAACCAAGCCCACAAGCAGCAACACCAGACTGCAGCAAGCTATTCCACAAGGTTACTGCCTGCCCGGCTGGCAACAGCACTTCAACTCCATCTTCACCAGTATAACCAGTTCGGGCAATAAACCAACCATCAGTCTCGACAGCGGTAAAACGCTTCAGTGGTAACGCCTGCTCCCGCTGCCTTGTCGTTAAAGCCGCACCAACTTTCTCACGTGCTACGGGCCCTTGCACTGCAAGCAATGCCATGCCAGTGTGCTCAGTTAACGCTACAGTATATTTCTGCGCCTGAAAACCAACCCACTCCAAGATTTTATCGCGCGTTGCCGCATTCGATACTATCCGATACTGGCTATCATGCAATCTATAAACAATAACATCGTCAAGAATACCTGCTTGCTAATCGAGCATACAGGAATACAAGGCACCGCCATCAACTAAATCGCCAACATCATTTGCGAGCAAGCGCCGTAAAAACACCTCAGCATCGACACCTTCGATATCAGTGACCAGCATGTGGGAAACATCAAAGACGCCTGCATTGCGCCGCACTGCATGATGCTCTTCCAACTGTGATTGAAAATAGAGTGGCAATGACCAACCGGCAAAGTCAACAACTTTAGCTCCTACTAAGGCATAATGCTCGTACAGTGGTGTTTGCTTTGCCATATTTTGTTCTCCTCACCAACAAAGCTGCTGCTTCTAGGATTATACTTGAAAACCAGCCACAAACCACAGCAAACTCTTTGGTTTATAGCTGGCCTATCGGTCAACGAGCAAGCAGCAAAGTCTAACCATCGGTGGGACAGTAGATTAAGCCAAGCGACAACGGCTTCTCGCTAGCAGAATAATAGCACCAGGCCATAAAGCAACAACGATTACTGCGCTGACCGATTTGACGGTCGCAGCCGTCAATGCCTTGCAGCTGGAAATACAGCCTTAATCAGCTATAGCTACAGCTTAAGAAGGATGCACTCACAATGACCGAGCAAACAACATCAGTTTGCTTCTATCACTGCTTGGCAATGTTGGGTAGGTCAGCCCGCATACCGAGTGCTTGTTCGGCAAACCAACGTTTGAGTGGAAATGCGTTATTCGCAATTTTCAAACCAAACTGACGGAACCAAACTACTGGCTGCGCAGTTGGCGCAAACAAGCGTTTCATTGTTTCTAAAAATGTTAACATCTGCAAAGCATGCCGACGGCGGTTGTATTGATAACGTAACAGGATTTTAAGCGCGCCGAAGTCTTGCTGATTTTGCCGCGCCTCAACAATCACTTCTGCCAGCCGACATGCATCCAACAGTGCTAAATTCAAACCTTGGCCAGCCAAAGGATGAAAACTATGCGCACTATCACCAATCAATGCTAGCCTTGTTTGCACATACTGCTTTGCATGTTGCATACGCAATGGTAGCGAGTGGCGCTGAGCACATGCTGTGACTCGTCCAAGCTTGGCATCAAATGCTGCCGTTAACTCACTTAAAAACTCAACCTCTGGCAAACCACAAAGACGCTCCGCCTCACTCGGTGTCGTCGACCAAACGATCGAACAACGCTGCTCATCATGTAATGGCAAAAAAGCTAGCGGACCAGTAGCTAAAAAACGCTGCTGTGCAGTATATCCATGCGAATACTCACATTCGACACTAGTTACGACAGCATGCTGGCCATAGTCCCAAGCCGTTGTTGCAACGCCAGCCTGCTGACGCACCCACGAATTAGCACCATCCGCACCCACTAACAACTGGGCAGTCAGTCGCTCACCACTCGCGAGCTCAAGCTGAACCTCATCAGGTCTAGTGCGGAGCTCATGACAAGGCTGTTCCAAGTACCAATCAATTGTCGTTCGCTGCTGTAATGTTTGAAATAATGCATGCTGTAATAAAGCATTTTCAACGATAAAACCAAGTTGCGCTTGCTGGAAATCATGACACTGAAACTCAATTTCACCACTACTGTTTGCATCCCACACATAAATTGTTTTAAACGAACCGATGCGGTGCGGTGGCAACTGTGACCAGACTTGCAATCGTTGCAAAACTCGCTGTGATGTTGGTGTCAACGAGCTAACTCGCAACTGCTCTTGTTGTGGTTGCGTAATATTTTTAGCATCAATAATCGCAATATTAAAATCTTTGCTCAAACAAGCAGCGTGCAATAATCCTGTGACACCAGCACCTACAATAATAATGTCATAAGCTTTAGCCATCAGTGCTCCCCTACTAATGGTGCACCGGCTGCTAAGCGTGACAATCGGCCAGCTAGACCCAACATTGGTTTTGCAAACTGTCGTCGCAACGCGGGGAAATTATCTAGCAATAATAAACTCGCACTCATCAAAAGATTAAAACCAGGACTTGATCGGTGCACCCATTTCGATAACAAATCAGTAAATCGAATAATAAAACGCTGATCATTTTGCCGTGCTGCCAAATAGCGTTGTAACACCGCATCCGAGCCAACATCATCACCGAGAGCCTGTGCACTAGCAATAGTCTCAGCTAGCACTGCAACATCTCTTAATGACAAATTAAAACCTTGCGCTGCAATTGGGTGTAAACTATGGCTTGCATTGCCAAGCAAAACAGCGGCTGGTCGTATTTGTTCGTCACTAACTTGGTAACGGAGCGGATAATTATGCCGCGCGGTGATGAGCTGCAGCTTCCCCAACCTTGATCCAAGCTGTTGTTGTAGCAGTGCTGCATAAGCTTGATCAGAAAGTGCTTGTAAGCGAGTAAAGTCAGCATTCGGAGCAACCCAAATTGTTGCAACTTGATTCTTAGCTAATGGCAGTACAGCAATCGCACCACCCTTAATGAAACGTTCGTAGGCAGTGTATTGATGAGGCTTGTCAGTGGCGGCATGTGCAACGATGGCATGCTGCTGATAATCATGACTGTGCTGGCGAATCCCAAGCAAACCACGCGCACTAGACTGCGCTCCATCAGCCGCAACTAGCAAGTCAGCATGGCCTACCTGCAACTGACCATGCTCATCAGTAAGCTCATAATAAGCACCAGTAACATCGGTTTGCAGTTGACTAAGCTTAGCACCAAAACAAAAACGCACATTATCGTGTTGCTGTAAAAAATCATACAACGCACGCAATACAAGCTTACCCGGCACAACAAAGCCTAGTGCATCAACCTGATGTTGATCGGCATGAAAGCAGGCGCGACCAAATAAACCACGGTGGGATATATGCAACGAAGCAATCGGTACCGCTTGCTTGGACAAAGTTGACCAAATACCGATGCCTTGCAAAATTTGCTGACTACTGGTTGATAATGCAAGCGTTGGTAACCGTACCTGATCGGCAGTTAGGGCTACAATCAAATCGCGAGGCTCGACGATGGTTAACCGCATACGTTGTGACGCTAGTGCAGCTGCCAAACTTGCACCAACGAGCCCACCCCCACAAATCACGATATCAGGCTTCACCAACAACCCCCGAGTTAAATTCAGTCTTCTATACTAAATTTATGAATGAAAAAAGACCTGAGCTGAAAACCAAATCACCAGGTATGTATCAACTAAGATCAGTAGATAACTAAGTGGTAAATATATACGAAATTGTAGCTTGATGCACTGGTAAATAATTTAACTATCAGTAATCCAAGCCAGGCCAGTAACAAAGCGTTAGCATTGAAAATGGACAAAAAATGTCGATCCGCAGACCAGATAAAACCAACTTAGCAACCCAAGAGCGTCTGCTAACATGGTACGATAAGCTAAGTACACCTGTCATTGGCTCGTTGCGCAGCAGCGTCCAGCGGCTTATAGCCGTGCTAAACGATGAAAATTCATCCGCGTTACAAGTAAGTCATGCTGCTTTACAGGATCCTGGCTTAATCACTCAATTGTTAAAAGCAGCGAACAATCCTTTACATAATTCATCAGGTGTCACCATCAGCAGCCTGAGTCGCGCAGTTGTGGTATTAGGCTACGAAACCATTAATACGCTCACCGTCAATGTACCTATCATTGAAGACATTGTACTTAATAAACGTAATCGGCATTATCTTTACCGCCAACTAGCGCTCAACTATCATACTGCAGTATTGGCAGAATCATTGGCTGAAGCAATGCACGATCGCACCCCTTCCGAAATCTTTTTAGCTGGCACACTGATGCGCATAGGCCATATTTTTTTACACTGTAATGCCCAAGACACTGCGCTTGAACTAGAAGATATTTATCAACACGAAGCCATGACAGTAGTGCAAGCTGAACGTCATATGCTTGGTTTTCCAATATCAGAATTATCGCGCTTGCTCGTCAGCAAAATGCCAATCGGACGCTTACTGGCACCAGCTTTTAGAGTTGATGGTCCTGGCACAACTCGCTGGAAAGGTGTGCAATTTTGCCATGAGATCTCAACGTTAATAGCGAAACATAAAAATTGGAATAATGCTGCAGTGAATACCGTCATCGACAAAATTTCATGTTATTCACATATGGATAACACGCAAACAAAATATTTCTTAATGGACGCGGCGAAACACGGGCGGGAAAAATTACTTCAATATAGTATTGATTCAAAGCTAACAGCATTTTACCCATCACCAGATGCTAAGATGATTTAGCTTACTGCATCACTGCTTCAACATCATCAGCGAGTTTTGGCAAAGCGATTGTTAACACTTCATGACCCTGCGAAGTGACTAATACATCATCCTCAATGCGCACACCGATCCCCCACCATTTTTCATCAACACCATCGCAACCTGGCTCGATATAAATACCAGGCTCAACTGTGTGCACCATACCGGCTGCGAGTACGCGCCAGTCACCATCAACCTTATACGAACCGACATCATGCACATCAAGACCAAGCCAGTGACTCACACCATGCATGTAAAATTTTCGATAAAGTTTCTTTTCCAAAATTGCCTGCAGCGAACCCTGCAATAAACCCAAATCAAGCAAGCCACGTGCGAGTTGCTCACAGGCAATCTGATTCAAGTCAGCAAAGCAAATACCGGGCTTTACTGCGGCAATAACCGCAATTTGCGCTTCTAGTACAATGTCGTAGACAGCACGCTGCTCGTCAGAAAAGCGACCATTCGCCGGAAAAGTACGTGTGATGTCAGCCGCATAAAAATTGTATTCGGCACCGGCATCGAGCAAGACTAAATCACCGTCTTCAATACGGGCATTATTATTAACGTAATGTAAGGTACATGCATTTACACCAGCTGCGACAATCGATTCATAAGCTGGGTAGCGCGCGCCGCGCTGAGCGATTTCATGCATAAACTCAGCTTCAAGCTGATATTCATACTGACCAACCTGACAATAACGCATGGTGCGTAAGTGCGCTGCCACTGATATGGCAGCAGCAGTTTGCATCAAAGCAAGTTCATATTCACTCTTAAACAGGCGCAACTCATGAATGAGTGGATTTATGTTAGCTAGTTGTTGCGGCGTAGAAACACTAGAACGGGTATCAGCAATCAGCTTATTCACAGCTGCAATCAACTGCTGATCAAATTGTTGGTTTTCACCAATTGGGAAATAAATCGTTTGCTTACCACGTAGTAATTTAGGCAAAAGTTTCGCAAATGAATTTATTGGAAATGCCTCATCAGCACCAAGCTCTACGCTGGCGGCGAGCTGACCCAAACGTTTACCAGTCCAAGTTTCTAACGCAGGATCACGCTCTTGATTAAATAATAAAAAACGACACTCATCGGTACCGATTTTAATAAATACGGCAATGGCATCTGGCTCACAAAAACCGGTCAAGTAGTAAAAATTGCTATCGGGTCGAAATGGATAGTGGGTATCATGGGAACGAATCACTTGGCTTGTTGTTGGCACTAGCGCAATACTATCTGCCGGTAGTTGTGCAAACAACGCTTGGCGTCGCTGTCGAAAAACTTGCTTCTGTGCCATTTCCATATTTGTGCTCGTTGATACTAGTGTAGTGTCCCGCTGTCAACAGGCACTGGGCCTGACCGAACCTGCTGTCTGATTTCAGTGTATACCATGAGTACTGCCATGCGCACGTACTCACTAACGACGGTAAATGCATCTTCATCATCCTCAACGCTAAGTTGGTCAGCTGCACTATCAAGCTCAGCGATTTGGCTCAAATCACGAATCACGTGATGAATTTCTTCATAACTATCAGCCTGCAAATCCAAGCCATACTGAGCAAGGCCATCTAAGTAGCTTTTAGCCCAAATTGCTAAACCGTTGACTCTGGTACGCAATGATGCATCTTCTTCATCGGGAATAAACAATTTAAAGTCAAATGTTAGCGCTTCGAGTTGTTGCTCAGTCGCATGATAGAGTTGATAAATACTTGTTTCATTCACCAAATGAACCACTTCGTTATCCTCAATTTGAAGCGCCAATTGCTGCAACCAGACCTCAATGGTAACCTCCTCATCAGCACAAAGTATGGCACATAATAGACCATGCGCATGCTCAGGCCGCGTAGTGATTTGGGCATCTAAGATGAGGCGCTCAAGTTGCGCATAACTGGGTATATTTCGACCTGTTAACATGTATACGAATCCCTAGCCTTGTGTTATATTCTCGCAATCATGCTGCTTGTTGGCTGAGCCAAGTCAGAATAGCTCGGCAGACAAATCTGCAGCACGTACCATACAACATATTTCACAAAGTGTCATGAATGAAAACGATGGAATTAGCAGACTTAGAACGGCAGACTGAATCTTTAATTGACTACTATCGTCAAGTCATGTCCGACAACTACGATCTAAAAGCCAAACACGCCAATTTGTTGCGTGAACACTTTCAGCTTGTGCAACGTGTCAAACAAGCTGAAAGTAAACTCAACACGGTATTAAACAGACTGCAAGAGGTGGAAACACAGCTATGAGCGACGAAGCAACCACTTTATCGATTCAAATTTTAGATAAAACTTACAAGATCAAATGCCCAAAAGTTGAATCCCAGGCCCTGCAAAAATCAGCCTTGTACCTTGATAACAAGATGCGTGAATTGCGTGACACTGGCAATGTCGTTGGTATCGATCGAATTGCAATTCTAGCTGCATTAAATGTCTGCTACGAACTACTGCAACAAAAAAATCAGAATCACAGCTACATCGAAACGATGAGTGGCCGCATTCGTGATTTACAGGGCAAGATCGAAGCGGCTTTAGTACAATCTGAACATTTAGAAGAAGCAGAAGCATAGGCTATGGATAACAGAGCGTTGCGTCTTGGCCTGCGCAATCGGCGCCGCCAGTTACCTCGCCGCACACACCAACAAGCAGCCCAACGTGCTTACTCTAATTTGTTGCAGTTACCCTTGTTTATTCGTAGCCAGCGTTTAGCAGCTTACATTGCTGATGATGGCGAATTAGATCTTGCACCAGCCATCGACTACTGCCATCAAACCCAAAAACGACTAGTAATACCTGTGGTACACCCGTGTTGCTCACGCAGATTACTGTTTGCCGAATATGATCAGCAAGCCAATTGTCAATTCAATCGCTACCGTATTCCAGAACCCAACTTACAACATGCCATTGCTAGCTGGACACTTGATTGTGTTTTAGTACCCTTAGTAGCATTTAATGACAATGGCTATCGGCTTGGTCGTGGCGGCGGGTATTACGATAGTACTTTTAATAGCCTACAACGGGCAAATACCAGCAAACCGAAACTGATCGGTTGCGGTTACGATTGGCAACGCAACAATGATTTCAGCGTCGCCGCATGGGACGTCCCACTGCATGCGATAGTCACCGATAAAAAGCTTTATTACTTTGGAGATGAATCATGAATTATTGGCTTATGAAATCAGAACCAACTTCATACAGTATCGACGACTTAAAACGTGACAAAGTTGAATGTTGGGATGGGGTCCGCAATTATCAAGCACGCAATATGATGCGGGATCAGATGCAAAAAAAAGATTTAGCGTTCTTTTATCACTCCAACTGCGATGTTCCCGGCATTGTTGGCGTCATGGAAATTCATAAAACTGCTTATCCAGACCACACCGCTTTTGATCCAAACGATCATCACTATGACCCCAAAAGCAGCCCTGATAACCCGCGCTGGTGTATGGTTGATGTTAAGTTCAAGCGTAAGTTTAACCAGGTGATCGCGCTCAGCGAATTACGCACAAACCCAACACTCACAAGCCTACAATTATTAAAAAAAGGCAACCGCTTGTCGATCATGCCGGTCAGCGCAGCACACTGGGACGCTATCTTAGCCATGCTGACCTAATCAACCTATCCAAACCAACCGACTAAGCAATGTGCCTGCAATATAAATAGCTTGAATAGTCAAACAAATGGCTACTACATAAGCAATTTTTAAACAGCCATGCTTTTAGAGAATGCTGCTCAATTTACCAAAACTGACCCGCATTTAAGACGGCTTAGTGATGCGCGCTACACTCATCATGCCTCAATTATTGATGAACTACCGCAAACAACAGCCGGTATCATTACACTCGGTGGTGGCCGTCAAATTGGTAAGACAACACTACTAAAACAATGGATAGCAAAACTATTATCGCAAGGAGTGAAGCCTGAAGCGATCGCTTTTTATAGTAGCAAGCTGATTCACGATCACCAAAATCTCTATAAAATTTTGCATGCACAGATCCAGATGATGCCAAAGCAAGGCATGAAGTACATCATACTTGATGAGGTCACCGATATCATCGACTGGGATAAAACTATCAAATATCTTACAGATATCGGTGACTTTGACAATACTGTTGTTGTGGTAAGCGGTTCTGACTTGGTACTGATGCAAGATGCGCGCAAGCGTTTCCCTGGACGACGAGGAAAGCTAGCAAAGACAGATTTTCATTATTACCCACTTTCTTTTAAAGAATTTTTGATCTTAAAAAACTGCCTACCTAGTATCGAAGAAGTTGCGTTAAGAGGAAATCAAGCTAAGCTAGAACACCTATATAACGCGTTCGACGAATACTTAATTCATGGTGATTTTCTTACTGCAATCAATGAATATGCAGTCGATAAAAGCATTAGCCCAGCAACTCTATCGATTTATTCTGAATCGATAAGAGACGATGTACTGAAACGCAATAAGAAAGAAATTTTCTTACAAGAAATCATAGAAGCAATCGTAAAACATTATTTGAAACAAGTATCTTGGGATAACTTAGTTAAAGAATTATCGATTGATCATACACAAACAATTGCTGACTACATTAACTTATTGAGCGGCATGGATGCTGTATTTGTCCGGTCCGCTATTATCGAAGACAAGTTAAAACCAGCACCCAAAAAAAGAAAGAAATTAATGTTTGCTGATCCTTTTATCTACCACGCCATGGGCCACTGGTTAACGCCAGCTATAGACCCGTTTGGCAGTCAGATACAACCTATCTTTCAACACTCAATAGCATACTCTGAGTTAGTTGAAGCTTGTGTGACAATACATTTTCGACGCTTTTATCCGACTTACTACATCAAAGCAGAAGGAGAAGTCGATATTGCTTACGTCGATGATGGCCAGTTTTGGCCGATAGAAGTTAAATGGAGTAAACAGCTACGCGTGAAAGATCTTAAGCAAATTCAAAAATATAACAATGGAAAAATCCTAGCAAAAATAGATACATCGGGCCAAATTCATGGTGTGCTAATCGAGCCCTTACCATTGGGATTATTGCGCCTTGGTGATTGAGTGATTGTACTCTAAATGCTTTCTCAAGCTATAAATTAATCAAATAGCGGCTAAAGCGATCCAAATTATTAACTTAACTAACTGTTTCAATTAATAATTTTTAAGGGATGAAAAATTCACCACCTGAGCGTTCAAATTCACTGGCTAGAGTGAAAAATTCAGCCCGATCAGCTTGATTTTATGGGGTCAGACAGAAAAATTCAGTACTAAGCCGTTAAAAATCAATAAAAAGACAAAAATTATACTTTTTTGCTATCTTTTTGCTAATTGTGGTCTATACTTAAACTTATATCACAAAAAATGATCACCTAAATTAACCAAGAGCCAGCAAGCTACTGCCACCGCCGATTCGAGGTTAATCAGTTCAGTATTGTCGCGCACTACCGCACTATATCAAGAGGAAGGGCGTTGATGTCTAGCCATCGCTTACAATCTGGCGATACCAAAGACCTTCATTCGATGGCCTGCGGCCAAATCGTTGCTGACAAAACCAAACAGTGTGGCACCAGCATGGTTGAAATTTTAGTGACCTTGTTTGTAATCGCGATCGGCTTGATGGGTTTGTTTGCACTACAAATTCAATCACTCAAGTTGAATCAAGACGGCTACATGCGCACCATTGCCACCATCCAAACTTACTCTATGCTTGATAGAATCAGAGCTAATCGCACCAGTGTCAGTAGCTTAGATTATCACGACGGCTCCGGTATCCCATCTGACCCTGGTTGCACGACTTGCAACCCAGCACAAATTGCACAACAAGACATCCGCGAATGGAATCAAGTCAATGCCTTAATGTTACCTTCAGGCGCTGGCAGTATTTCTCAAAGCGGAAATAATTTCACCATTACGATACGTTGGGATGAACGCCGGACTGGCGCGACCGGTGAGGGCTGCTCAGATGACTCAGATCTTGATCTGACTT
The DNA here is from genome assembly GCA_963922965.1 of uncultured Gammaproteobacteria bacterium. Classification (GTDB taxonomy): domain Bacteria; phylum Pseudomonadota; class Gammaproteobacteria; order CAWUKA01; family CAWUKA01; genus CAWUKA01. The sequence continues at coordinate 26,028 of CAWUKA010000017.1, forward strand.
GCTTAGTGACCAATGCGGATATATAAATGAAGATTAATATTAACATTAAACGACAAGCTGGTTTAACTCTGATGGAGTTTATGATCGGCACCGCATTGAGTTTACTGATCCTACTTAGCCTCGCTGAATTATTTAATAATCATCGATTGACTTATTTACTACAACATGGCCTCAGTCGTATTCAAGAAAATGGTCGCTTTGCGCAGTATATTATTTCAAAAAATGTCCGCATGGCTGGTTATCAAGGTTGTGATGCCTCAGGTGGTGTAACACCAAACATTATTGCTGATCCAATGCCGGTTAATTTTGATATTTCAACCACAGGTAATATCCAAGGCTATAACTCAAATTCAAGTACTTGGTCGCCAGCCCTACCAACCGCGATTGAAGATAGCGTAGTCACTGGTACCGATGTCATTAGTATTAGCTTTATGGAAGGTACTCCCGACCTATCAACAACAAAAATGGCAGTGGCAACATCCAATATAACAGTCAATGGCCGCGCCAATATCGAGGCAAATGATATAGTAATGGTAACTGACTGTGAGTACGCAGATATTTTCCGTGCAACTGCAGTATCTGATTCAACTGGCATTTCGCACAGCGACTCCGGCAATACAACAGCTTCACTATCACAGGCTTATCAAGCTAACGCTATTGTTGGCAAGTTAGCGCTAGAAACCTTTTATATCAAAGATTCAGGTCGCACCAACGCACAAGGTAATGCGATTTTTTCATTATTTTCCATCGATATTGATGGCAATGAAAGTGAACTTGCCGAAGGTATCGAAGATATGCAAATCACATATGGAAGAGATACCGATGGCGACTTTGTTGCTGACACTTACGAAACTGCTGATGCAATCGACACAGCTAACAACTGGTCGCAAGTAAAAACTATTAAAATATCGTTACTAGTTAATTCAGTCGAAGAAGTAGCATTAATACCACAAAACTATTACTACAACGGTGTCTCCAACATTACCCCAACTGATAAAAAGTTACGGAAGCATTGGGATATCTTTATTACTGTACGCAACAAGCAATTAGGTTTGTAGAGGTTGACTATGTTTAGCTTGCATAGCAAAAAACAACAAGGCTCATCGCTTACCACATCACTGATCATTTTGATTGTGCTGATGGGGCTATTAGTTTCCAGCACACGCAATAGTAGTTTGCAACTACGCATGGCATACAACATCACCAACTATAACATGGCATTCCAATCAGCTGAAGCAGCCTTAAAAGAGGCAGAAGATTGGATCATGGCGCAAACAACAGCACAGGCAGCAGTAACTAGCTGTAGTTTGCAGCCTTGTATTATTGAAGAGAGTACTTGGCAGCCAGAAGATCAAAGTGCAACCTGGTGGGCAGCGAATTCGGCACAATACTCAGGCTCATTAAGCAGCGTCAATACCATGCCGCGCTACGTCATCGAATATGTCAAATATGTTCCTGACGAAGCTGGCATTGGTAGCTCGCAACCATCTGGCACTTATTACTATCGAATTACCAGCCGCGGCACTGGCAGCACTGATAACTCAGTATCGATTCTACAAACCATGTTTGCGCGACGGTATTAAACTCAATAATGAGTAGGAAGTAGTGTTATGTTAATTCGCTTATTAAAAAATAAATTCCGATTCATCAGTGTCTGGCTGAGCTTGGCACTACTGACTTCACCTTCGCAAGCAGGCAACTTGGATCTAAATGATCTACCGATGTATATGGCTGAATCAGTCACGCCGATCACGATGATCGTAATGGGGCGAGACCACAAGTTATTCTATGAAGCCTATAATGATGCCTCTGACCTTGATGGTGATGGCTCGCTTGATACCAAGTATGATCCGACCATCGAATATTATGGGTATTTTGATTCATACAAATGCTATAGCTATGGCTCAGGTTATTTCTCGCCAGCAAGCACCACCAGCAATAAAAAATGTAGCGGTCAATGGAGTGGTGACTATCTAAATTATCTCACCACCGCTCGGATTGATGCTTTGCGCAAAGTCCT
>CAWUKA010000018.1:0-27631 GCA_963922965.1 uncultured Gammaproteobacteria bacterium
TCATAATACGGATAACACGCTCGCGCAGCTTATCGATATCTTCGCCTTTCTTACCGATAATAACACCGGGCCGAGCAGCATATATGGTGATCTGCGCATTACGCGCAGGACGCTCGATCTTAATGTGGCTGATACCGGCAGCACTTAGCTCCTTACGGATAAATTGACGTACTCGCAAATCGCCACTCAGATTACCAGCAAAGTCTTTTGAATTCGCATACCAGTTTGAAGACCAGCCTTTGATGATGCCTAAGCGAATGCCTGTCGGATGTACTTTTTGACCCATACCTATTCTCTCTTTATCTAATTAACGCCGTCTGCAACTTCAACAGTGATGTGACAAGAACGTTTTAAAATTCGGTCCGCACGTCCCTTGGCACGTGGTGAAAAACGCTTCGCTGTTGGACCCTCATCAACAAAAACCTTACTCACCTTAAGCTCATCGATATCTGCCCCTAAATTATTTTCAGCATTGGCGATCGCAGATTCCACGACCTTTAAAACCAATTTAGCAGCCTTCTTAGTGCTAAACTGCAGGGTTTCTAGTGCTTTTTCCACTGATTCACCGCGTATTTGATCGACGACTAAACGCACTTTTTGCGCTGAAATTTTTGCATATTTTAACTTCGCCTGCACCTGCATAAGTTATTCCTTATTTATTTCTTCGTTTTGCGATCTGCAGCGTGACCTCTATAAGTCCTAGTTGGTGAAAACTCACCAAGCTTATGGCTGATCATATCTTCATCAACAAGCACAGATATATAGTCTCTGCCGTTGTGTACGCCTATAACAAAGCCTACTAATTCAGGCAAAATCATTGTCGCCCTAGAGGTGGTCTTAATGACCGTGGTAAAATTATTCTCGCGACGAGCTTTTTCAATTTTTTTTAGCAAGTTAACGCAAAAAAATGGACCTTTTTTAACTGAACGTGACACTATGACTACTCCTACTAACTACGCTCTTTATCCCGACGACGCGAACGCACGATCATCTTCTGAGTTTTCTTATTCTTACGTGTTTTATAACCCTTGGTTGGCACCCCAGAGAAACTGACTGGATGTCGGCCACCGGATGTTTTACCTTCACCACCACCATGCGGGTGATCAACTGGATTCATTGCAACACCTCGCACGGTTGGCCGGATACCACGCCAACGTTTTGCACCTGCTTTACCAAGCGAGCGCAAACTATGCTTTTCATTGCCGACTTCACCAATGGTTGCACGACACTGGACTGGAATTTTTCTCATCTCGCCTGAGCGAAGACGAATGGTTGCGTGGGCTCCTTCGCGCGCTACTAATTGCGCAGAAGTACCGGCGCCCCGGGCTAGCTGAGCACCCTTACCAGGTTTCATTTCAATACAGTGGACAACTGTACCAAGTGGTATATTAGTTAAGGGTAAAGTATTACCTACTTTTATTGGCACAGCTTCACCAGAGACGACAATATCACCAACCTTAATCGAGCGCGGTGCTATCATATAGCGACGCTCGCCGTCTTTGTATAACATCAAAGCAATATGTGCCGACCGATTTGGATCGTACTCTATGCGCTCAATTCGGGCTTGGATACTGTCCTTCTGACGCTTAAAATCAATTTCACGGTAACGTCGCTTATGGCCACCACCACGATGTCGTACAGTAATGCGCCCCAGATTGTTGCGACCACCACTACTTTTAGCGGAACGAACAAGTGAGCGATACGGCGAACCTTTGTGTAAGCCAGGTGTTTTAATTTGTGTAACGAACCGTCTTCCTGGTGAAGTTGGCTTAGCTCTAACGATAGAACTCATTATTTCGCACCTCCTACTTCAACACTAAAGTTGATATCATGGCCCTCACAAAGTGAAACATAAGCTTTCTTTTCAGAAGGACGGTAGCCTAGGCGCTGAGCAAAGCGCTTTGACTTACCTGGAATCTTGCAAATATTTACCTTATCAACCTTAACATTATAGATAAGCTCGACTGCTGCTTTGATTTCACGCTTACTAGCATCTTTCACGACCGTAAACGTCACCTGCCGATTAACATCGGCAATACGTGTTGTCTTTTCTGACATACGCGGCTGCCGTATCACACTCAGTAGGCGTTCTTGTCTAGATAAATTCATTGCAATATCTCCTCAAGCTGCTTAAGTGCCGGCACAGTCAACAAAATGTTATCGTGCGAGAGTAATTGCACCGGATTTACATCAGAGGCTTTACAAACGTTGACATATTTTAAATTGCGTGCGGCGAGTGTTAGGTTATCATCAGCAGAATCAGTGATAATAAGTACATTTGCCAAACTCATTTCAGACAGCTTAGCAACTAACTCTTTAGTTTTTGGTACGACCAAGTTGACACTTGCAGTCACTCGGACGCGCTCTTGTCGCAGCAATTCAGATATAATACTTTTCATTGCGCCACGATACATTTTTTTATTCACTTTGTGCGAGAAATCTTGTGGCTTCGCAGCAAAGGTGACACCGCCCTTGCGCCAGATAGGCCCACGAGTAGTACCTGCGCGTGCGCGCCCTGTGCCCTTTTGACGCCAAGGTTTTTTGCCACCACCACTAACTTCGGCACGTGTTTTCTGAGCTCGTGTACCTGCACGCGCATCAGCTAAGCATGCCACCATTACCTGGTGAATCAATGCTTCATTGTATTCACGAGCGAAAGTCGCTTCAGAAACGTTAACAACGCCTGACATTTTTGCTTCACCCATGATTGATAATGCTAACTCCATCATTAAACCTCTTTAGATGTCTCAGATTAATGATCTACAGACACAGGTAAAATCATCACATTGCCGCCAGGTGCACCAGGCACCCCCCCTTTAACAAGAATCAAGTTACGCTCAACATCGATATCGACAATCTCTAAATTACGAACAGTGGTTTTCTTGTTACCCATCTGGCCAGCCATCTTCTTGCCTTTGAATACTCGACCTGGTGTTTGATTTTGACCAATCGAACCGGGTGCCCGGTGCGAAAGCGAGTTACCGTGGGTGGCATCTTGTGTACGAAAATTGTGACGCTTAACAGCACCAGCAAAACCCTTACCTCGGCTAACACTCCTCACATTAACACATTGACCAATAGTAAAAATATCCACCTTCAATTCATCACCTAATGCTGTTGTTGCAGCCTCTTCACTGGTATTAAGACGGAACTCCCAAAGCCCCCGACCAGGTTCAGTATTTGCTTTCGCATAGTGCTTCGCTTGCGCCTTATTCAAGCGTGAGGATTTACAAGTGCCAGTGGTGACTTGTACTGCTGCGTAACCATCAGTTTCTACTGTCTTTATCTGAGTGACTCGATTCGGCTCAACTTTCATAACCGTGACAGATACTGACTCGCCGAGCTCAGTAAATTTACGCATCATCCCACATTTCTGTCCAACCAATCCTATTTGAAGCATGCTCTTATTCTCCGTAGTTCCTTATAACTTAATCAACGCTATCGACTACAATTTGCACATCAACACCAGATGGCAAATCTAACTTCATCAGGGCATCAACTGTTTTATCAGTAGGCTGAACGATATCAATTAAGCGTTTGTGGGTACGTATTTCGTATTGATCACGAGCATCTTTGTTGACGTGTGGCGAAATCAGCACTGTAAACCGCTCTTTGCGAGTAGGCAGTGGAATCGGCCCACAAACCTGAGCCCCAGTGCGTTTTGCTGTGTCAACAATTTCACGGGTTGAACTATCGATCGCTCTATGATCAAACGCTTTTAATCTAATTCTAATTCTCTGGTTTTTACCAACTACTGCTGCTGTTGCCATTTGTTTTACTCAATAATTTTCGTTACGACACCGGCACCAACGGTACGGCCACCTTCGCGAATCGCGAAGCGTAAGCCTTCCTCCATGGCGATCGGTGCGATCAATACCGCTGACAACTTCACATTGTCACCCGGCATCACCATCTCTACACCTTCCGGTAAGAGCACTTCTCCCGTTACATCCGTCGTCCGGAAATAAAACTGCGGTTTGTAGCCTTTGAAAAATGGCGTATGTCGGCCACCTTCCTCTTTCGACAACACGTAAATCTCCGCTTCAAATTTTGTGTGCGGCGTGATCGTGCCAACGTGAGCCAATACTTGCCCCCGTTCCACTTCATCGCGCTTCGTCCCGCGCAACAACACACCCACGTTGTCTCCCGCTCGGCCTTCATCCAACAACTTACGGAACATCTCTACACCCGTACACGTTGTCTTCGTCGTCTCCCGAATACCAACAATCTCGATCTCTTCACTCACCTTGATCACACCACGCTCTACACGTCCGGTCACCACCGTGCCTCGACCTGATATCGAAAACACATCTTCAATCGGTAACAAAAATGGCTTATCTATATCTCGCTCTGGTTCTGGAATGTATTCATCCAGTGTCGACACCAGCTTCTTAATCGCACCAATACCTAACTCACCCTCATCACCTTCCAGTGCTTTCAAGGCTGAGCCCACCACGATTGGCGTATCATCACCTGGGAAATCATACGCTGACAGCAACTCCCGTACTTCCATCTCAACCAGCTCTAGTAATTCTGGATCATCTACCATGTCTGCTTTGTTTAAGAACACTACAATGTATGGCACCCCAACCTGACGCGCTAGTAATATGTGCTCTCGCGTTTGTGGCATTGGACCATCGGCTGCTGACACCACCAATATCGCGCCATCCATTTGTGCTGCACCCGTGATCATGTTCTTCACATAATCGGCGTGGCCTGGGCAATCCACGTGCGCATAGTGACGACCTTCTGATTCGTATTCCACGTGCGCTGTCGCTATCGTAATACCGCGTGCGCGTTCTTCCGGCGCCTTATCAATATCTTCGAACTTCGTCGCTTCACCCGCTACCGCCGTCAGTGCCGCTGTCGTTGTCGTCTTTCCATGGTCAACGTGCCCTATCGTCCCTACATTCACGTGCGGCTTCGTTCGTTCGAATTTTTCCTTTGACATACTCATCTCCTCAAAAGGCTTTTACGTATTAGCGCTAAATTTTAATTTAGGGCCTCAAAATAATGACAATTCAATAACAACTGACATTCTTAATGGAGCCCACAACCGGACTTGAACCGGTGACCTCTTCCTTACCAAGGAAGTGCTCTACCGCTGAGCTATGTGGGCACTCGACTTGTTAATGCTCAACCATCATTTTACCCACCTGCATCATTCCGCAACCTGGAGCGGGTGATGGGAATCGAACCCACACCATCAGCTTGGAAGGCTGAGGTTCTACCATTGAACTACACCCGCACGACCCTAAACATTTTCTGGTCACATTAAAGTCACATAGCGTTCGTAGTCTCTTAATATGTACCAACAACATGTGCTGGAGGGGGAAGGATTCGAACCTTCGAAGGCTGAGCCGTCAGATTTACAGTCTGATCCCTTTGACCGCTCGGGAACCCCTCCAATTATTTAGCAACCAAGCAAGGCGGAGCCGGCAAACTCAAAGGCCTGCCGACCAAAGCAACTAGTTGAAAAAAATATCCAACCCATTTCACACCAAATACAGACAAATAAAGTGCAGTATTTTTAAGCATTTGTTGAGCAATGTCAAGCACCTTGCTTTAATAAATACAGAATTACGGTAAATGCATTAACCTATAGCCTTGGGACCTATGCTTGATGCTGCTCACGCTTTTCAGCTAGCCGATTTTCACATATAAACCAAGCACATAGAGAACCAAGCACCATACCAATCGGGACCACAGTCATAGCGTGCTGGTAAGCTATTGGCGAGTAGATGCGCACACCATCTGCAGTATCTTGGAAATCCCAGCTCAAATCTAACAACAAGCCAATAACTTGCGGCATGATAAAGCCACCGAGCATGACAAAGGCGTTAATAACTGCAACCGCGGTACCACTCGCATAAAGCGGGCTGATCTCTTTGCCAATTGCAAACACCAAGGGCTGCACGCTGTAGCTAACACCGACCAAGAATAACAACGTATAGAGGGTAATCTTTGTTGGCACCAGGGTTTCGCCACCGTACAAAATGATTGTCATAAAGAGGGCGCCCAGCAAACCGCCAATCAGCATCGGCAAGGTTCTGCGTTTGATTAAATCAGAGATAACACCTGACAGCGGCGTTGCCATGGTGAAACCCAAAAACAGCATGGAAACACCAAACGCGGCTTCTTCACGTGACAAGTGCTGAGCATACTGTAAATAGCCAATCCCCCAAGCTTCAGCAAATGCTGTTGTGGGGAGGTAAATAAACATGCCAACTAAGCCAGTTAGCCAAATTGAACGTGAGCGTAGGATTTGGAACAAGCCTGTTATTACTTGGCGAAATTCAATGTTGTTGTCTGGATCAAAATCATCATGCTGATAAGAGACATCACGTACTACAAAGTAAATCAACAGCGATAGGAGAAAACCAACACCTGCAGCGACGGCCAAGGTCGGCCGGTAACCCATACGCTGCACAAGATAAGTTAAACTAATATCACCAACCATGGCTCCAATAGTCCCCAACGCTGAATTGCAACTGGCAACAAAAGCAAAGCGCTCTGCTGGTAACCAGATGGTTGCCAGCTTAAGCACACCGATGAAAGCAAATGCGGAGCCAAAACCAATTAAAGCCCGCCCAACCATCACAACTGCGAAGTAAGGAGTTGCAGTAAACAGAAACGCGCCGAGCGCGCAGATCATGCAGGCGATGGTAAGTAAGCGGCGTGGCCCGAATTTATCGACTAGGACACCGGCAGGCAGCTGCATCGGTGCGTAAATAAAGTAATAAATTGCGTACAAACTGCCAATACGAGTTGCGTTGATATGATAATCGAGCATCAGCTGATCTGAAATCACGCTTACTGAAATCCGAAGATAATACTCGTAAGCATAGAATAAGGCTGCAAGAATACAGATAGTCCAGCCCAACCAATTGGGAAGCAGCCCGGGGCGAGCAGACACGCTATGCTGTTTTGTGGTAACGACAGATTCTGACTTCATCTCTAAAATAAGCCTTGATAGTAGTAAGCTGAAATTGAGTAACTGATAAATGCAAACAGTCAGGTCTACTTAGACCCGTATCGATCTCTAAAACGCTCGGCACGGCCACCTTTGGCTGCCGCTTTCTGTTTACCAGTGTAAAAAGGGTGGCACTGGCTACAAATTTCTACATTCAGCACAGCTCGCGGGTAGGTTGACCGAGTCACAAAAGTATTGCCACAACCACCGCAATTAACTTCAGTTTCGGTATACGCGATATCAAGTGCTTTTTCACTCTTCTTTTGCACAACTAGCCTCACACAATGTGTTCAAAAAATACCTAATGTTTATATGGAGCATTGAATCCTATCGAAACCGACAGCTAAAAGCAAGCCAGTGCTTACAAAAGCAACAAAAATACAATCAAACAGATTCAAGTTACAACTCAAAATCGGCGTACACCGGTGCGTGATCAGAAGGTCTTTCTTGCGCACGCGCATCTTTGTCGACCATACAACACTGGCAAACTACTGCCAGCGACTGACTCGCCAATAATAAATCAATGCGCAAACCACGATTACGACGAAACGCTGCGGCACGATAATCCCACCAACTAAAGCCCGGATCAGTTGCATTGCATCCGCGGTAACAATCGACGAAGCCGGTAGCCATGATTTGTTGCAATGCGGCCCGCTCTGGTTCACTGACTAACACAGCACCTTGCCACTCGGCCGGATCATGAACATCAATATCAGCCGGAGCGATATTAAAATCGCCTAGCACGATAATTCTTTCATGTTGCTGACACTGCTCAGCAATAAACGCTATGACCTGTTGCAACCAATTGAGTTTGTACTGATATTTGTCAGAATCTACTGCTGCACCGTTCGGCACGTACAAATTACAGACCCGGATGCCTTGCACGGTCGCGCATAATATACGCCGTTGGGGATCAGCTAACTGGGGGATATCAGTCATAGCATCGCTAGCATCGTGTCGAGTTAACAGCGCAACGCCATTGTAAGTTTTTTGACCTGAGAAGGTGGCTTTGTAACCCACCTCAGCACAAGCGTCAGCTGGGAATAAATCATCAGTTATCTTGGTCTCTTGCAAGGCCAATACATCTGGATGTTTATCATCCAACCAAGCCAGCACTTGTGGCAAACGCACTTTGATCGAGTTCACATTCCAACTTGCGATACGAAAAGCCATCACACCTCCTCACGTATTACATCGTTGCCGCATGGTAACAAGGCTATCAACAGGCAACAAGCTAACTTTTTACAATACTGATTTGTAATCCAAAATCAGCTCGACCATACTTACCAGTAAACTTGTCAAGGAGGACACAGGATGTCAAACAGTCACACCTCAATTCACGGCGAATGGTCTTCACGTTGGGCCTTCATCTTAGCAGCCAGCGGCGCCGCTATTGGTCTCGGCAACATTTGGAAATTTCCTTATATCACTGGCATCAATGGTGGTGGCGCCTTTGTTATTATCTACTTGGCCTGTGTGATTATGATCGGGGTGCCGCTGATGATGACTGAAGTCATGGTTGGCCGCCGCGCTAAGTGTAATCCAGCAACAGCATTGGCTGAACTGGCTACAGAGTCAGGTCGTAGCCCGCATTGGCGCTGGGTTGGCTTGATGGCAATACTAGCTGGGTTTTTAATCTTATCTTACTATACGGTGATTGCTGGCTGGGCACTGGACTATGTGTTCATGTCAGCGGCAAATCGCTTTCATATGACAAGCGCTAATGAAGTTAGCGCCTTGTTCGACGCCCTTATCAACAATCCAAGCCAACTAGCACTGTGGCACACACTGATCACCGCCACAACCTGCATCATCGTCGCCCGCGGCGTTCAGCAAGGTTTAGAAAAATTTACTTATATTATGTTCCCCACCATTCTCAGCTTATTGTTTATTTTGCTCATCTACGCCATCAACACTGGTCATTTTAGCCAAGGCTTAGCATTCCTGTTCACGCCTGACTTTAGCAAACTCAGCATTGGCGGCATCATTGCTGCACTCGGCCATGCCTTTTTTACTCTGAGTTTAGCTTGCGGCACCATCATGATGTATGGCGCTTATCTACCAAGCACGGCATCGATCACGGTCGCTGCAGTCGCTATTGCCGGCACCGATACCTTGGTAGCACTACTCGCCGGCATGATTATTTTTCCGATTGTATTTGCCAACGGCTTAGAACCTGGCTCTGGACCAGGCTTGCTCTTTAAGACTTTGCCGATCGCATTTGGCAGCATGCCCTACGGCCAAGTGTTCGCAACTTTATTTTTTATCATGTTAGTGTTTGCAGCACTGACGTCAGCGATTTCATTGATTGAACCAAGCGTGGCTTGGCTGATGGAGACACGCGGCTATAGCCGTATCAAAGCAACTAGCATTGCTGGCCTAGGCGTTTGGTTGCTCGGCTTTGGCACGATATTTTCATTTAACATCTGGGATAACATACTTATCTTTGGCTTAAATATTTTTGATCTGCTCGACTATATCACAGCTAACTTAATGCTACCGATTGGTGGTGCCCTGGTCGCTATCTTTGCTGGCTGGCGTATGCAGTTCGAGCCGGTTGAGGGGGAATTAAAGCTGAATAGTCCGTTTTTACTCCAGCTCTGGTATTTTTGCATTCGCTACATTGCACCACTTGCAATCTTGATTGTGATGCTGAGTTTCTTTGGTGTAATCACTGCCTAACATTGCAGAATTAAAAAACAAGCCACTTGTAATAAGCTATAAGTGGCTTGTTTATAACTCAGTCTCGCACTTGCCAATATCCAGCTCGGCGTGACCCGATGCGCACCAACTTACCTTGTTCACGCAGCACGCTGATTCGCTTCTCTACTGCTCGGCCACTCAGACCAAATAAGTTAGCCAATTGATTTATAGTGATTTTTGGATCGCTCCAAATTGCTGCTAGCATTTTTTCCGAACTTTTTTCCAAACTTTTTCTAAGTTTACCCGGAGCTACTGCTGAGTCAGTACCACTCAACTTGAACTTCGGGTCACGCTGAAAGATAATGCTAAAGAAAAGATCACTTCCTATAATTGGTTTTTTAAGACCAGCGCTTGCCATCAAACTGAAGATACGACGAATACCACTACTATTCGCTCTGTCTTATCGATACGCGCGAATAGGTCAGCAATAATCTCATTACGACGAATTGATATTTGTGTAAGAGTATTGACACTAACACCTGGTAACAAACTACCAGGATTTTTAATAACAACACGATCTTCATAAACTTCGATAAGCAAACTAGTGCCAGCAACTGAATAATCGTGATGTATAATGGCATTAACCACTGCTTCTCTCAATGCCGCCAGAGGAATCTCATAAATATCATGGCGACTGATGCCTGTTATCTCACTGCGAAGATTTAAATCCTTCTTCAAAAATGTCATTGCCTCATGAAATTGTGCAACCAAATCATCTTGAGTATTAACACGATCATAAATATGTGTACCCTCTCCATCTTTAAAAGCAACAAGAATCATTTCACAATGGGTAATAAACCTACGCGGCTCTTTAGCGAAAAACAAAATATCAGCATTACTAATTTTATTATTCTGTGCCAACCTTAGACTATCAAACAAATGTTTTGGACTTATATTTTCAAGAGCTATACCCACTTGCTGCAAAAAACTTTTAAGTTTTACAAGAGAAATATCATCCCAAGTTATTTCATCATTACTCAACAATTCAAATTTAGACCGACCACTCATCAAGTCGAATAATAATTTTAGCTCTTTTTGATTCATTTTCTGCGTAGTTGCATCCAAGCGACGATAATAGCCAGTAGCACAACAATGTGGCTTAACGTCACTCTGGCCTACGGTAACAATAACGACTCTATCGAATTGTTGAATACTGACAGCAATTGCTGGCTCACAGTTTCTAGCTAAATTATTAATTTTAGCTTTTAACTCATTAGTTAAAACCTCACCGATAATCTCACCTTGGTCACCAACACCAAGAAAAATTTTACCGCCTTTAGTATTGGAAAAAGTAACAATATCTTTATCAATTTTACTTGAAAAACGTTCTTTGAATTCAACAATGAGAGATTCGTCCTCTTGCAACAATAGCTGTAATTTCTCATCCATTATCAAGCTTCGACCTAATAATTGTTAATAGTTTTAAAGTTCAATAAAGCACGCAGTGTAAAATTAAAACTCAACAGATGTACTAAATCACTAGGTGAACTGAAGACAAAAAAACGAGCCACTTATGACAGGCTATAAGTGGCTCGTTTAGTTAGCCTGGCGCATGGTGCGAAGCAAGAGCTGGTGCTTGCAATGCTGCCGTTACAGCTGGTGTGGGCGGAGTAGCAACTGGATGCTGGCCAGATAAACCTAATCCAGCGGCGAGTGGTGATTCTATATGTGCCGAACTCGCCATTTGCATTGCCGGCATAGCAGGTGGTTGCTCTACTGCTTGCTGTGAGAATTGTTGCTCTATTGCAACAGCAGCTTGTAACTCATCAAGCTCAGGATACCGATACAAGCTCAATTCTTTTAGTCTATCAACATCGCGATCTAAAAGTCTGGAGCGTAAACCAAGTTTTTCTACCTCAGAGCCGATCATGGTATACAGTTTGATATGAGCATCAATCAGCGCTGTGATCGCCGCACCAATGGCTTTAATTGCAGCATCGGTCGCTTCAGCTTTGCAAGCAGCTGTTAAGCTATTACCATGCGGACCATCAGTCACCACTTGTTCTACGAGGTTGGGCCAATTCTGGAACGCTGCAACTATAATGCTAGGTTCAGCCGCCTCTCGCTCTACTTGACTGACCACCTCTCTATACTGTGCAGCAAACCAAGCAATGATTTTATCCTGGATTTCGGTTTGCAAACGCCTTGCCAACTGCATCTCAACGTAAACGCAAGGATGCGCACGATCGAGTGCTTTGACTGTTTTATTAAAACTGCCGCCAAGACAAATCGGCACATCACGCTGAGTATCAACCTGCTCACAACGCCTCTCATAGATTGGGTCATGATTGGCATCATAGCCAAGCACAATACCACTACGCTGGCGCTCCGCGAGGTGGGTTACAAGCCGTATTAACCACTCAAATACCGTGGCTTGACAATCCGCAGCTGGATTCACCACCCAGAGTGAGCGCTGAGACTCTGACAAGGCATCAACTCACGTGGCGAAGTTGTCTCGCTCTTCTTCTACTAACCACAGCATCAGGGCTAAGCAATATTTGAGGTGAGTAGCTTCCCATTTAAAATCAGCAACTAAAGCTCGTCGAGTTGTCACATCGATGTCATCTTGCCATAGCTGCAGTGGCTGCTCAGCAACATAATCAGTTAAACCAAGCACTGCATAACTCAAACCTGAGAGTTGATGTAAACCGCGCATCGCACATTGGCATTAGCGTTCGAGCAATAACAACGGATCTACATTGGTAGTTCGATCAAAATCTTGATCGCGCCAATGTGCGAGGAAGCCACTTTTTAGTCTTACCTCAGCTTGATCCACCGGCGCTTCATACCATCTCACATAAGCAAGTAAATCGGCGGTAAAACGCTGGGCTAACTGCTCCGACGATGTTTGCCGAAACCAAAAGCCTAGTAACACATCAAAGCCAAATTTCTTTGCGTGAGCGAGAGTGCGTTTCAGCGAATTGTCAGTAGTCGCGTACACGATGGTTCGATAAGCGTTTTGGCCATTAACTGCTAATGCTTATAGCTCACCTCGGGCTGGCTGTTGTAGTTGCTCTTGCACAGGCTGTTGTCTCGTTTGCTTTTGATGTTGCATCGCAACATCCCAATCAATTGTTGGCCCTAAATAGTGGCGTAATCGCTCAGGCAATTGGGACAACAAGTCTATCAGCTGCTGTTGCTGCTTGTCTGTTAAAGTTGCGTCCAATCGCAATAGCATCTCAATCACATTAGCACCGACGTTACGAGCATTCCTAAGTGCGAAAAAAAGTGAGGTTGCACTCATATCATTATAAAAAGGAGCTGCATGATTCATTAATGCTGCAATATTAGTTTGAGTACGTAACACTTCAATTTGTTGCTGTGTTATCTCAGACAAGCTCGGTAGTTCTGATAGCGATATTGCGATGCCATGCGCAGCAGCAAATAATTGAACGACAAACATTAACAGAGCATGACAGAGCATGATGGTAAACGTCGTGAAATCGATTTCTGGTATTTTCCACTGATTTAAAAAAATCTTCGATTGCAGTACAAACCTGAGGGATTGAAAAATAACCGCTCTGAGTCAACCAACTATAGAGTAGACACCAAGGTAAACAAAGTTGATCGTAAGGTGTCTGGCCAAACCTGGTCCTGCTAATATTGACCTCTATATTAACCAAAGCCAGTGTCACTAACTCTGCAGTCGCATCGTTGTCACCTTCGAATAATCGTTGCTGCAGCAAGGCAAGGCAGTCAAGATAATTAGATATAGGTAGTGGAAGATGAGATTAAGTCTAACTTAATGCTACGAATAATTGTTTCAACTCAGCTCACGATCAGGGATTGGGCACAGATAGCGCGCTACCAAGTCAGCAATCTGCTTGTTTAAGTCTGCAGTGATTAGCAGCCTTCGCCAATAATAGCGATGGCCAACATCAACAGCGGCAATATTGAAAAGATCGCCGCCCAACTGCTGAGCTGCCTCAGCAGCATCACTCGGTAACAAATGACGGTACAGCTCTAACAGTACCGATGCAGTAGTCGATGTTGGGCTATCTCTATTTAATTGGTAGCGACTACAAAAATGACCGCGCGCATCAAGGTAAAAGAAGTCATCACGCATAATCGTTTTCTGCTCATCGGTTAAATAATGCGACACCAAACCGCCACCTTATCCACTGCATCAAGCTGATTGAGAACAGCTAGGGCTTGCAAAAAAGAGAGGCAACCTCTACCAAGACGAACAAGATAACCTGTTAATGCTGAAGCTTGCTCAGGCTTTAGCTTGCCAAGTAAAACTTCGATGCAATCGATATAGTCAAGAATTATTCTATCACTGGCAACTAAGTTAGGTAAAAGTACGCCTTGAATAGTTGTACCATAAATAAATATATCCGGATAAAATTGGTAATCGTATCCTCTCGAATCGAGAAACTTAACAACTCACTCACGGGTCTCGTGAAGGCAAACAAGTACATTGCTATGAACGTTACTTGAATCATCACTTAAGGTGCTAAATCAGTATAATAGTTAAACTTTGCAGAATAGCGGTACCCACGCGATGTAATATCTTGACAACATCACAATCTGAAACTAAGTTATAGCATCATCTATCTAGAATCACACCTGATATGAAGCAAACCCAAACCTTAATGACTGACTACCTCAGGCCGAAGAGAAAAAGGCTAATTACTGATTTTTTTAAACCAATCAAAACAAGTCGGTTAGCTAAAACACCATCAAAAAACAGAAGCTCACCGCTTAACCGCCAGACCGATTACAAACAAGCTAGCGAATATTTAAGTCAACATCGTAAGCATTACGACAAAGCAAAGACTCATCTTGGTTATTTTTATGGTGCCAGCAATGACTATAGTGAATTTTGTGTTTATACAACGCGAAACATGTGTCGATGTGATGGTAATAGGGAAATTTTCGTCGGTGCAGGAACCAAAATCGCCAACGCTACAATTGACAGTGATAGCGGTTTAGAACACATTTATGTTGAAGCAGCTTTTCGACGCCAAGGAATTGGCAAACAACTCATCCGCTTCATCAACAAGTGCGCACCTCAGCTACATATCTTTGCTGGAACCGAGCACAATTCTCGCTACAGACTAACAAACGAAGGCGCCGCTCTGATTCAAGCCTGCGAGCGAGATGGCATCTTGAAGCACGAACAAGTTAATATAGACCAGGTACCACCAAGCCCATCGATACACAGATAATACTACTTATTTGGTTTGGTTACGAAGCTGATGGCGCTCGCAGCGGTGAGTCTTTTGGCAGCATCGGTTGGATCACCGTCAGCTTTTTAGTGTCGCTGGTGATTACTGGTGTTTTAATACTCGGCGTCATGACTTTTGCTGATAACACGTGATCGCCGCGGAACACTTTTTCCATATTCAGCTCAAAATAAATTTGTGATTTACCAGCCTCACTGGCTTCAGCAATTTGTACACCATCTAGCATCAACTGCAACTTATCACCGTCTTGCAAACCCGGGGTCAAATTAACCGTAATCAACAGTTTCTTTTGCTTTGGGTCACCATCACGCATCACCTCTTCTGGTGCGGTTAAGGTTAATGACTCATAGCGAAGAAATTCAGCATCGTAGGCTTGCTCAGCCGCTGCTGCAGCAGACGCTTCAGCCGCACCACTTTCTGATGGGAAACTCTGAATCTCAGGCAAATCAACCTCTTCAGAGTATTTATCAGTTGGGGTGTCGGAAAAAATGATTTTGCCATCTTCGGTGATGGTTTGATAAATTTTATCGGCACTACAAAGCATGGGTAACAACAACAGCAATAAAATAAAACGCTTCATGCTTATACCTAAACGCTATAGTAAAGCGCGAATTCAAGCGGGTGTGGCGTCATTGCTAAAGCATTGGCTTGCTCACGCTTTAAAGCGACATAACTCTCGATCAGATCGTAGCTAAACACGCCACCATCAAGCAAATATTGGTGATCGCGCTCCAACTCATCGAGTGCGATCGATAATGAGGTGGATACCGTTGCAATGTCGACTGCTTCTTCAGGTGGCAAATCATATAAATCTTTATCCATCGCATCACCTGGGTGAATCCTATTTTTAATACCATCAATCCCAGCCATCAGCATCGCAGCAAACGCTAGATAAGGATTAGCAGTCGGGTCTGGAAACCGTACTTCGATGCGACGTTTACTCGGATCAGCAGTATGCGGAATGCGAATTGATGCTGAACGATTGCGTGCGGAATAAGCCAACATAACTGGTGCTTCAAAGCCTGGTACCAGTCGCTTATAGCTATTGGTGCTAGCATTACTAAATGCATTGATGCTGCGCGCATGTTTGATGATGCCACCAATATAAAACAAACCCTCATCGGATAAGCCACCGTATTGATCACCAGCAAATAAATTGACGCCATCTTTACTTAACGATTGATGACAATGCATGCCGTTACCGTTATCGCCTAATAATGGCTTCGGCATAAAAGTGGCAGTTTTGCCATACGCATCAGCGATATTGTGTACGACATACTTATAAATTTGCAACTCATCTGCTTTGTTCACCAGAGTATTAAAGCGGGTTGCGATTTCGTTTTGATTGCCAGTCGCAACTTCGTGATGATGCGCTTCAACGACTAAGCCCATTTGCTCCATCACCAATGACATAGCACTGCGTAAATCATGTGACGAATCAACCGGCGGTACAGGAAAATAACCACCCTTTAGCGCTGGGCGATGACCTTTGTTACGGCCATCTAATTCGGCGCCTGAATTCCAAACCCCTTCTGCTGAATCAACCCGATAAAAACCGCAATTCACGGCATTGTCATACTGGACATGATCAAAAATAAAAAACTCAGGCTCGGGACCAAAATAAGCTGTGTCAGCAATGTTAGTCGAACGTAAAAATGCTTCCGCCCGTTTCGCTAGTGAACGCGGATCTCGCTCATACGCTTGCATGGTGCTTGGTTCCAATACATCACAGCGAATATTTAAGGTCGGCTCTTCGAAGAATGGATCTTTTACTGCAGTTGCAACATCCGGCATTAACAACATGTCAGACTTGCTAATTGACTTCCAACCTTTAATCGACGAACCATCAAACGACTTGCCATCAGCAAACAAGTCACTCAATACTGAGCTTGCTGGCAAAGTAACATGCTGCTCTTTACCATGCGTATCGGTAAAACGTAAATCGATAAACTTGATTGCTTCGTCCTGAATTCGTTTTAAGAGGTCATCTACCATGATTACTTCCTTGTTAATCGAGTTTAAGTGTAAAACGTATGTCTATGTTGTTGATATGTTTATTTTCAGCAATGATGTTAATAGCTCGTATTTTTAGATCTCTTGCCTTTTCGATACTGGCATCAGTAGCCAAGACAAAGGTCAATTCAACATCAATTTTGCCGTCGAGATAATGCAGGACGACATCTTCAATACTAGCTTTGCCGATTATGTTCGCTAAGGCTTGATTGATTTCAGCTATCAACGTTTGCCGATCCGGTACCGACGAGTAAATAAAATCGACTTCATTTTCTTCGTCATCTTCTGCATCAATGTGGACGATGACATCAGATATCGACTCCATATTTTCAATCAGGGTATGCTGAACACATTCGCTGATGTAATGACCCTCAGAAACACTAATTTTGGGACTAACGATAAGATGAATATCAACTAAAATATTGCCTGCCATCGATCGAGTTCGGAGCTGATGCACCGATTGCACTCCAGGCACATCAGAAATAATCTGCCGAATTTGCATTAGAGTTCGACCCGGTACACCGGTATCGATCAACTCGCGAATACTTGCCCAGATTAACTTCCAGCTCATCAGTAAGATCATGATACTGACCACGATAGCGGCGAGCGCATCAAAATACACCGCGCCGTAATAGGCACCGATAACACCCACCAAGACCACGACTGAAGACAATGCATCTGTGCGGTGATGCCAAGCACTGGCGCGCAACAGATTTGAATTGAGCGTTTTACCGATGATGCAGGTGTAGTGGTAAAGCGCTTCATTGGCAAAAATCGATAAGCAAGCCATCCAAATCACTGCGGTCGTTGGCTGGCTAAATTCTTTGTGTAAGGTTAAGTTCGCAACTGCGTCAGCCATAATGCCAACACCTACTAACATCACTAAGATTGCAAGCGCTGCTGTGACAGCTGTCTCAATGCGAGCGTGGCCATAGGGATGATTATGATCGGCACCTTGAGTACTGACACGCGCAGTAGCAATGACAATGCCGTCAGTTAACAAATCAGAAAGAGAGTGAATACCGTCAGCAACTAACGCTTCGGAGTGACCGGAGATACCGACTAAGATCTTAGTGCAGCCGAGCACCGCATTGACACCCGCACCCCAAATTGCAACTTTGCGAATTTGCAGATACTGCTCCCGCGCTTGCATTATGGCCATCTTAGATCTCTAATTTGCAACTGGATCAAATCCGAACAAGATTAAAAACCAATTGTACCCTATGGGATGGGCGGAACAAGGCTTAATCGATGGTTTCGCTTAATTTAGTTCGGTTTGTGATCATTCTGATTTTGCTCAGCAATGATAAAGCCATCAGTCAGCGACTGTAAGCGCTGATAAGCAGCTTTGCTGCCAGTTTGTTGCCAAAGTTCGATATTCTGCAAGCCCTGTTGATCAAGCGCCTGCTCACCACGGGTTGCTTGTAACACATCCATCATGCTGACAAAATTTTCACTCAACAAGGCAAAAATTTCTGCATCGGACTGTGGACTAACATTGTAGAGTTGGCCGTATGCACTCTGACCAAGCTCAACAAAATAGCTGATGCCGAGCTGACGCCGCTCTGCGCGGCCTGGAAATAAACCAGAGAAAATAAGGCATTTATCACCCACTTCTTGCAATTGCTCATGGCCGGAATGACCGAGTTGTTGAGAGCCTTCAAGAAACTCTAACGCCAATACACTTTGCACAATTTCAGGTTTCTCAGTAAAACGCTCGAGCAAAAATACCAAATAGCTCTCAATGTCTTCACCAAGTTCCTGCTCGCATTTAGCCTCTGCTTCCAAAATCAGGGTATACCACTCTGCGGTCACGGTTGGCTGAACGGTCAATTTATGCATTATAACCTCCTATTTGAGAATAAACCCACTTTTTCTCAACCCTGTTATCGGCGTAGGCAGCGAAAAGCTTTAGCGTCTTGCCAGCATATTTTTAATATCAGCAACTTAGGTTTTGCCTAAAATGGCCGATATTGCCAAGTGTGCATGCCACGTCTATATAGTATAGTTCCAAAATCAAGGGTTTTTACCGAGAGGACAAATTGAGATGGATTGCTTGTTTTGCAAAATTGTGAATAGAGAGATACCTGCCAACATCATTTACGAAGATGAAACTACACTCGCCTTTGACGACATTAATCCGATAGCACCGATTCACAAGTTGATTATCCCGAAGCAACACATCGCGACGCTAAATGATTTAACTGAAGCTGACGCTGCCATTATCGGCCAAGTCATGCTGACAGCAAAGAAACTCGCGGCGAAACTCGCGATCGCTGATGCAGGCTTCCGGACAGTATTTAATTGCAATGAGCAGGCGGGGCAAACGGTTTTTCACATTCACTGCCACCTCATCAGTGGCCGTCCGCTGAGCTGGCCACCGGGTTAGTGCAAGCGCTAGTCGCTGAACTCTTCTAGCGCTTGCACTGCTTGCGCTGCGTACATCAATGATGGCCTACCACCCATGTAGACTGCCATCGCCAATGCTTCCATAATCTCTTCGCGGGTCGCACCGCACCAAGGCCAACCAACGCCTTGGTATGAAAACCAATGCAACCGTCACAGTGCGCGGCAACACCCAGTGCGAGCGCGATCAATTCTTTGGTTTTTTTGTCGAGCGCAGCATCTTTGGCTGCTGCTTGCGAAAGCTTGCTAAAGCCGACCATGACGCCTGGTAAAGCCTGGCGTAACGTACCGAGCGCTTTGGTGATATCACCGGTTATAGTCTTATATTGCTTCGTGTGATCTCCTTGTTGATGTGAAACTTGGCCGCTGACAGCTATCTTGCTTGAGTCGAGCAAAATAATGGTCAACTGGTTGCTGTTAGCGCAACAAGGACTTATAATGCCATGCTTTTTATGATGAGAGCTGGCCACAACCATGCAAAATCTATTTACTCAACTGCTTGAACAAATTGGCGAGGACCCAACACGCCCAGGCCTGATCGACACCCCCAAGCGAGCAGAGAAAGCCCTGCATTATCTCACCAAAGGCTATACAGAAACATTAGGTGAGGTCATCAATGGTGCTATCTTCCCAGCTGATAGCGATGAGATGGTGATCGTCAAAAACATCGAGCTCTATTCTTTATGCGAACACCACTTGCTACCGTTTATCGGTAAATGCCACGTCGCTTATCTGCCTAATGGCAAAATTATCGGCTTATCAAAAGTGGCGCGCATCATCGATTTGTTTGCACGCCGCCTACAAGTACAAGAGCGTCTCACCAAAGAAATCGCTGAATGCATGCAAACCGTCACTGGCGCCAATGGCGTTGGCGTTATTATCGAAGCCAAGCATCTGTGTATGATGATGCGTGGTGTCGAAAAACAAAATTCATCGATGACAACATCAGTCATGCTCGGTACTTTTCGCGACTCTCAGCCAACTAGGACTGAATTTTTGAATTTAGTGCGCTAGTAAATACTAACCTAGATGTCTGTGCCAGTTATTGCGCCCGGATTTCAAATGAGCTAATATTGATCAACATGACACATGTGAAACAAGATAGCCGAACATGACGCTAGCCACTGCTGACACAATCAGGGAGTACTTCCCGACCGATAATCGGCCGTTTTATCCGAACCGACCGATATTCACTTTTTTGTTCGGCCTAAGCTGTTTTTTGCTCGGCTCATTATACTGGCATACATTTTTTTTCATTCTCGGTGCATCATTCATGGCGGATGACCTCATAATCTATCCAGTACTGGCTGGGATCCGCGCCAACCAGAATTTAACTGCAGGCCGGAAAAAATTAAAAAGCCGAATCCGTTTAATCGCTATCTTCAGTGGTTACCTGATTGGTTTTACACTGGGCTGTCTTATCCTGATCCACTCGACTTTCGCCCTCGCTCTCGCGCAAACCTTCTCAGCAGCGATTGGTGCCGGCGTAAGCGTCTCAACTGCCGGCGCCTGCCTTGGTATTGCAGCAGCGCACATGCTACACCAACCTACCATGGTTGGCGTTTTATTGGGTGCAATACTTATGCAATGGCTATTACTAGTGCCGAGCTTACCGTTGCTTGATGTCATAGTCGGCAGTACGATGTTATTTGCTTTTTTATTTACCCTAGCGAGCAAATTAATCCTACGCGCTCTTTATCGCCGTCACTACGGCCACAGCAATGCCGACGGCTACAGTTGGCTAGTTGAAGACTGTGATCAAAAAAGCTGGTATGACACTGACAAAAATATCACACTAGCAACGCACTACCATGTTGACGCAAGTTCTATTAAAAAGTTTCGGCGCGTATTGCAAACCATGCTCAAACGCAATAAACAACAGTCAAGCTTGATCGACAGCCTGAGCGGTGAACGCCAAACACGTAGTAAGGCAGCAAAAGATATTCTACTTGCACTCGACCAGCCATTCCAACACGCGACTGATAGCAGTAATGCTGCAGGAGTTTTATCTCTAACACCAGGTGACGCCGTTTTAGCACCCACAACTGCATCCAGCCAGTTGGTGAAAATCCTGAAAACTATTTTTATACTGAATCCTGAGCCATCAAGTTATGACAGCGCATCAT
Organism: uncultured Gammaproteobacteria bacterium; assembly: GCA_963922965.1. Classification (GTDB taxonomy): domain Bacteria; phylum Pseudomonadota; class Gammaproteobacteria; order CAWUKA01; family CAWUKA01; genus CAWUKA01. The sequence continues at coordinate 21,411 of CAWUKA010000018.1, forward strand.
CTATCGACCAACGATTTAATTATAATGAGCTTATGAGAAGCTACAGCCAAACGCATGGTTTGTTCGGCTACTTCCGATCAGCGCAAGCGCGCTACTACTACAACCACGCCCATCGCTTGCGGGCACTGTCTCAACTCGCTCAACAAAATGATGAGGATGATCATGAATTCAAACAACTTACCGAACGATTTCTCGTCGCAGATCGAGCAGCTCATCGGCCGCACGCCGCAACTGAACCAGGACAGCAGGATCATACTGTTAACAGCACAGAAACACTTACTAGCCCTGGGTCACATACACACACATCATTCTTTGCCTAACTTATCAGGCAATTAAAACCAGATACAATCCGCATCTTGACCATATTCAATAATTTATCATGGATGCTATTGATTTTGACTTAACATTAAACCATGTTTATTAAAATCAACTTATGAGATCAAATGATGGCGAATAATTTTATAGCACTTGCAGCAGCTGTGTCAGTAGCACTAAACAGGCTTAGAAAAAATATCAGTACCGCACAAATGCGACGCGGCCTGAAGATAGCTGAACTTGCGGACAAAATTGGTGTTTCATGCTACCTGATTTTATGTATCGAGCAAGGCAAGTGCCGCGATTACTTCCTACCTCAGTGCTTTGTGGGCACTCGGTATTCTCGACGATATTCATCATCTTGCTGCCCAGACCGAACGAAGTTGACAAAAGGGCAATCAGTGGCACTTAAGCCCAGCATATGACTTAAGACCGACGTCTAGCATCGCCGAAAAGCAACGGGATCTGGCAATGATTTGTAGGCTAAACAGTAGGGCTGCTCAATTTGCCAACGTAGGATCAAGTCATCAATATTTTTTACTGAAAGGAGATGATGCGATCAGGGAACGAAGCGAATAGTGCATTGCTCGGAATAGGTTTCTTTTGGTCTACTTAACTTACTTACAGACTTAGCCATATGGTAACAAGCCATTATTCGGAACCAGAATCAACAACTAAAACACCACTAACTCTTAGCTAGTAGCCAATCAGTCGTAACCATTAAGCAAAATAAGGCTCATTTAATCATATGCATCGAGTTTGTTTTCGGTAGCTGGTGATGAAAGCTAATTGAAGCTACAGCAATATTTGATGACTAGCAACCATTGAAATTTAATTATTTTTTCTAAACAATCTTAACTCTTGTCGAACAGCAATGTGTGGCCAAAAAGCGACGGGGTCACCCATCAAACAGCTTATGAATACAGCGCTAGGCTTAGATCAGGATCCCATATGCACCCATGAGGCTAAAATTTTGGCTATGTGTCAGCCACTATTTCAGTATTTATCAGTCAATTACTTTTCATTATTTCGAGTTGAAAAAGGCCGAGCGTTTTATGGCTTATCATCAGATAGTGATTGGTGTAGTCATTTTATTTAGTAAGGCTACCTCTTGCAGAACAGTAAAAAACTCTCTGAAGGCATTCATCTGTGGGATGACATCTTCAGCAACAACATGCTCTACGATGCTAAACCGTTTAATCACATCAATGGCTTTTATATCTTAAAGCAACATCAACATTATGTTGGAAATGCGATATTTGCCTCAGGGACCCATAAACCAACCAGTAGAGGGCCCTACTTTAGCCAACTTGATGCAGTACAACAATTTGTTTTTTATTTTAAAGATAAAGCCACTGATTTACTCTCATAATTGCGTAAACACTTAATTGATATTTGGAACAGCACTGCAACAAGATAACGATAGTCAAATCGATTGCGATACTTTTTTTGAGAAAGTGAAAATTAAAAAATATTATATTGATACTGATTACAAAGAGGTTATACTCAGTACGCGAGAATTCCAGTGCCTACAACAATCACGGGCTAATTATTCGAGCAAAGCAATTGCAGCACGCATGGATCTGTCAACTAGAACAGTCGAAATCTATCTCACTGCCACCAAGCAAAAATTAAATTGCAATTCTAAACTGGAATTACTCCAACTGCTGGAAAAAAATCGCCTCTAATCATTCTAGGCGATCAAATCACTGACTATCAGAAAGCAAGTAAAAAGGCGCTGACAGGATATTTTTATCCAATGACAATGCTTTAGTTGAGATCCGTAAACTAATTCGAGATAACTCTGTCTTTTAGCCAATTTATGGCCCTAATATGGAAGTGATTTTAGCCATAAACTGGCTTTTTTATTAGGATAATTGCACCAATCGTTAGAATAGCCGGTGGCGAGGCAATCCTGTATCTGGATCATCACGTGGAATATCAGAGTTCAGCTGCTCAATTTGAGCAACTCTAGCTTTGCGTTCACCGTGCTTACTAGTGACTTCGTTAAGCGCTCTCAGTTGTAAAATAGCAAATGTTGCAACAGTAGTGGCGGCAAACAGACTAGTATCGATGATTACTCTAGGGATGGTTTCTTGTACCTGCGTCACTTGATCGGCAACAGCTGTCACTGCAAAACCTGCTACAGCACTTTGTGTAAACATCGTATTGAGCTGATCAACAATCAAACCAAAAGTCCACGTGTATAAACGTGGTTTTGCGTGATAGAGACCATCAGCAACAAGCTAGGCTTGTTCATCCTGCGCGCGTTGTATTTCTTTAACAAGTTCAGTCTTAGAAGCAAAACCATAGCCAATCTCACCATGACGGGCATAAAGGTAACATGGCTGTCGTAAACGAAGGTTATCGAAATTATTATCGAATGGATGCTTTGGATTATCACTGCCAGCGCAAGACACTCTAAATTGTCAGCCAACACGCTCTTCTAATAATGGTCGGACTTTATCAGCATAATAAGTATGGGAGCCAGTATTTGAAATAACACGGCGACCCCACCATTTTTCAAAAAGCAATGGCACATGAGCATTAGCGAGATCAAGCGGTGTGAAGCTTGGGATGGTTTTTTCGGCCAAGTTTAGATTTAACTTAGAATAATATTGCAAAGTAAAGGATCGAAGCGTGAAATCAGCTAACCCCTTCAGTAAAATTGCAGCAACACGATCATGTTGTGTGCCAGAACTACGATGATTAAAAGGGAAAGAATCATCATATACCACTTCATACAAGGCGGTATTACCATATAAACTGCGTGCATTAGGATCGACTTGGCAATAGTTAATCAGTTAGAACACGATTTGGGGGTGACCATGGAAAGCAGCAAGGCCAAGCAGTGTTTTTTCGCCCTCATCAGTAGCTCCTGGCAAGCTTGTATTGATACTAGCGCTGCAATCGATTCGTAATGCCTGAGCAATTGATTGTGTAATGTGCGCTGGTGACTCAGCGCCACTGAGCGGTGTGTTAATCTCTGCAAGCATGTTGAGTTCGAGTAACTCATGTAATAATTGATTGAGCAAGCGCATAAAGAGCTCGTCACCGCTCTCTTATTTTGCTGTATCCATAGTATTAATGAATAATTGAAGCTCCGGTTTGTCACGATGATAAGGAAAAAATTTTCTTGAAAATTCTCTTGAGATAATATTTTCTTTATCGTTTCTGCGGTAGCTAATAACGATACTCGATTTGCCATTTTAGTCTCTTGCTCACTAAAGTCGACACTAATTAAGCCAGTAGCTAGCTGAGGTCGTTATAGATTTTTGCGTAATAACTAGATAGCTTCTCAAAGACAACAGCAATTATGTTGCTACTCATAGATCAATAGCATTACAAGGCAAGAGAGATTAAGCGAGTAATGATTATAGTTGACAGTAACTTACTTTTATTCAAGTCACAGCAACGTATTCTCATCAAGCCAGATCATTAATCCATGAGAAACAAATAAGTAAATTGCTAACAAACAAAAAAAGAACTAGCTTAAGCTTGTTCTTCTAACGCACCTTCGACATCTTTAGTGCCGAGACGGATGCGACCTTGCCGATCAATTTCAAGCACACGGACTTTGATCGCCTGACCTTCAACTAACACATCGGTGACTTTCTCAATACGCTTATTAGCGATTTGCGAAATGTGTAGCAAGCCTTCTTTTTTACCGACAGCAATCGAAACAAAAGCACCGAACTCGACCAAACGCACGACCTTACCCGCATAGATTTCGCCGACTTCAGGTTCAGAAGTGATATCCAGCACCGTTCGCTGCGCTTGCTCGGCGGCATTTTGATCGGCAGAAGCAATGGTGACAACACCGTCATCGGTGATTTCGATCACAGCACCAGTTTCTTCGGTAATACCACGAATCACAGCACCGCCCTTACCAATCACATCGCGGATCTTATCAACTGGAATTTGGATGGTTAACAAGCGTGGGGCATAGGTCGATAGCTCTTGACGTGGTGAACTGATGGCTTTTGCCATCTGTTCGAGAATATGCAAACGCCCTTGCTGCGCCTGCGCCAAGGCTTTTGCCATGATCTCTTCAGTAATGCCATCGATTTTAATATCCATCTGCAATGCGGTGATACCTTCAGCGGTACCGGCGACTTTAAAATCCATGTCACCGAGGTGATCCTCATCACCCAAAATATCACTCAAAACGACATAATCATCACCCTCTTTGACTAAGCCCATGGCAATACCAGACACTGGTGCCTTGATCGGCACGCCAGCATCCATCAACGCTAAGCTGGTACCACACACCGAAGCCATTGAGCTTGAACCGTTTGACTCAGTGATCTCAGACACCACCCGCAACACGTAAGAAAACTCATCAGCTGATGGTAGTACTGCAGCAACGCCACGTCGTGCAAGTCGACCATGGCCGATTTCACGTCGCTTCGGGCTACTCATGAAGCCAGTTTCACCAACACAATACGGTGGGAAGTTATAATGCAGCATAAAGGTATCTTTACTTTCACCTTCGAGCGCATCGAGTAATTGAGCATCTTTTAATGAAGTACCGAGTGTAACCACCACTAACGCTTGGGTTTCACCGCGGGTGAATAGTGCAGAACCATGGGTACGTGGTAACACTGACACCTCACATTGGATTGGGCGGACAGTTGTAGTGTCGCGACCATCGATACGCGGTTTACCAGCTAACACTTCTTGGCGAACGTGTTGTTTTTCAATTTTTTCAATCACACTCACAACTAAGTCAGCATCAAACGCTTCTGCTTGCTCGGCTGCATACTTTTGTAATAACTCAGCGCGTACTGCACTGAGACGCTCGAGGCGTTGTAATTTATCTTTAATCTGGTAAGCAGTAGCAACTAGCGGTTCAACCACAGCGCGCATAGCCTCAACAGTAGCGTCGATACCCGCTGCTGGTTGCCAATCCCAAGCTGGTTTAGCCGCTTCGGTAGCAAACGCATTCACTGCTTCGATCACAGCTTGCATTTGTTGATGTGCAAACGCAACAGCGCCCAACATGATTTGCTCCGGCAAGATATTAGCTTCTGACTCAACCATCAATACCGCATTTGCGGTACCCGCCACTACCATATCGAGGTCAGAGTCACTCAAGTCGGCGAAAGATGGGTTTAATAGATAGTCAGCATTGCGATAGCCAACTCGAGCAGCGCCGATGGGACCAGCAAATGGGATACCAGAAATCGCTAACGCAGCCGAAGTACCGATCATGGCCGCAATATCTGGCTCTTGTTTGGCATCAGTCGAAACTACCGTTGCAATGACTTGCACTTCATTGAGGAAGCCTTTGGGAAATAACGGTCGAATTGGCCTATCGATCAAGCGTGAAGTTAGTGTTTCGCGCTCGCTAGGCCGACCTTCGCGCTTTAAAAAGCCACCAGGCACTTTACCGGCCGCATAGGCGCGTTCTTGATAATTAACAGTGAGTGGGAAAAAATCCGCGCTCGGGTTAACGCTCTTACGACCAACCACAGTCACCAATACGACAACATCACCCATGGTGACGAGAACAGCGCCATCGGCTTGGCGCGCAATGCGCGAAGTCTCTAGTGTGACGGTCTGGCCGCCGTATTCAAATGTTTTCTTAATTGCAGTCACGAAATTATCCTTTGTGTGAAATTAATGGCGTAGTCCTAAAGCACTAACAATAGCGAGATAGCGCGCGTGGTCCTTGTTCTTCAAATAGTTAAGCAATTTACGGCGTTGGCTCACTAACTTCATCAGACCATGGCGTGAATGATTATCTTTTTTGTGGATTTTAAAATGCTCAGTCAGTAAAGCAATGCGCTTTGATAATAATGCAATTTGTACTTCAGCTGAGCCGGTATCGTTGGCAGATTTTTGGTGTTCGGCAATAATTTCTGCCTTTAGAGTTGCTGTTAACGCTGACACGTTTCTTTCTC
>CAWUKA010000019.1:0-26513 GCA_963922965.1 uncultured Gammaproteobacteria bacterium
TAGCAATTTACTTCCATAGAATGGCTCGATAAGCAACTAATTAAATCCCTCACGACGAGACTAAATTGCTCCCCATTCTCTGTCTTCTTTGGCGAGAGTTGTAACTTACCTAAAGCCACGATTGCAGCAACACTTAACTGTGTATTAGTCGATTTTAGGTATTTAGATAAGATACTGATTACACTAGCACGTTGCGCATGATTAATTTTTAATCTGCCAAAGACGCGAATAGCATCAGTCTTTAGCTGAGTATCATTATCTAAAATTCCAGAACTAAAAAGCTTTAACAGTGCTGTAACATAATGGCTAGTACTTATCGGGTTTAGATGCTGAACTGCACTGCTCTGAACAAACATACGAGCAACCTGTGCTTTATATTTTCCAGTTGTTACGAAGCTAAGAAGTTGATCTCCAAACCAAAGACACTTACGTTCCATTAAAAAATTAAAAACCTCTGGTCTCAGCATAGTTGAAAACTCATTCAGTAATGCTTTTGCACCTTGAGCCTCAATGTGCCTAATAAGAATACGATCAAATTCAGATTGCATTTCAATCCATGCTTGTACCATTTCAACGAGTTGCTTCTTTAGAGCTATTGTTAACTGATCAAAATCACATACACCGAGAGTCGTGATGGCTTCATCGAGGGAAAATTCGACTGCTGCCAAATCTATCTGGCGGTAGCTGTGTAAAGGCAACTCAGTTAGGAAAGAGCAGTTACGGATTAATCCAGACAATGCTCTGCAGCTTCTTATACCAATGATTTCTACTGAGTGCCCAGCTTTAATCTGTATATGTTTTAGATTTATACAGTCTTGAAGTGTGATTTTCTTCAATTTGGGCAAATATAATTTACCGGTTAGCATACAAGTCGTTAGCTTATCGCAGCCACGTAGTGAAATTTCTTTTAAGTGAGTCCATACCGGTGCATGGTCAGGTTGTGTCGGCGGTGATCGTAGATATTGAAAAGTAGTGCTAAGAGAAAAAGCTACAGGAACTCTCTTAACTGTTGGCATTTCTGTAATAGCTGTATTATCTAAAATTAGGACTACTAAATTCGGACAGTAGTCAGCGAGTGTGTTGATTGAGGCATCACTTATTTCACAGTTTGTTAAATCTAATTTTTTAACATGATGGCCACGCAATTGAACTAAACGGTGCAGCCAGATATCTGTGAGAGCCTTCCCAACGATTGTCATCGTCATATCTCGGAGTGGCAAACCCATTAACAAGTTTATAATTTTTAATTGTTGTCTAGGCTCTAACTCTTTCCGTTGATACTCAAGTCCTACACTACGATTAAGTCCGCTGAGGAAAGCTGCTTGTTTGCTTGCTCTTAGGTGCTTGAATAGATCAGGCTTAACATCCTTGTCTATCTGTTGCCAGAGTTGGGCAAGCCAACTACTAGAATCACCTTTGAATTTATCGGGATCAGCTGCTTGTATCTGAACTAATTTATCTTTCAAAATTTGTATATGTTTAGATTTTTCTGAAAGAAGTGAAACCTGAAGATCAGCATAAGTTTGTGAGACTTCTTCTCTATGTGTAGATTGCTGATCTTCACTATCTATTGGATAATCAAAGCTTCTGCTATAATTTAATCTTGATACCGCCATGCTGAACTTCGAACTAGAATGATCAGGAATTCTAATCGAAGACTTTGTGAGCCAATTATATCTGTTTATCGCAAGTCTGAATGAGCTATAACCTTCTTTTGACTTAACTTCTTTGTAAGCTAATCTGTAGTGAGCATAAAGATCGAGATCCAAACGCTTTAGTAGCGTCCATCCATTAGTATCTTTATTTTCTGAGCGTGTACTAACTACCGAGTGAATAATATCCTGTAAATGCAAGGCACGATTGACTATGTGTTCTAGCGCATCGTGATCCAAATTAACCGGTAAGAAACTTTTTTCTGTAGTTTGCTTATCGACTTCTCTGTCAGCTCGTTCTAATAGTGTGATAAGCCAATTGGGTTGCTGATTCAGTTTATACTGAGGTGCAACATTGCGTTGTGCTTCTGTAGTAAATTGTTGCCGAAACTGGTTGTGAATTATTTCAACTTTATTAAGCCAATCAGCAAAGACTTGATAAAGATCTAATGATGCATAGGCAATCAGCATGCTCATATCGATTTTATCTTGCCGATCCATGAGTGGTAAACAGAATATAATACTTCTATTTACAAGCTTAGCTTTATCAATGCGTTGATATCCTTCACTTGTATCAAGTTGCTGCCAGCAAAATGCACGCTCAAAATCAATTTTGGCAAGTCGATAATTAGTAAGCCCACTGTTGACATCAAGCTCAGGTATAAGCCTAAGGTTAGCATCACTTTCATCTCCGAGCCCAAAAAGCAAACTTAAGAGCAATTGCTGTGTCCACGAGATAGAGCTAATTTCAGTTTGTATGCGAGAATCATGCTCTGGTAGTACTGATGAAAGTGAGTAATGCTCGGGAAGGTGCTCAACCCATTCGGTTACTACGGTCCGACCTTCATGTTCAATCGCTATCACAGATGATTGAGCTAAAGCACCATGACCTACAAGCTGGGTGGCAAGCTGCTGTAGTGCTTGACTAACGCCGGGGAATTCAGGCCAGAGTTTAACATGAAAAACAGGATCAGCTGAGTGTTGTTTTGTCATTAGATCTTGACGCCCGGCCGTAATAGGCAAGACGGTATGCCTACCTAGCTGACCTCGTGGCTTAGGACGAAACTTAGAGTCATGAAATAAATCCTTGCATACGTTATCTGTAAGCCGGTGCCGTTTGCCATCGGGTGTTATTGCAATAACACCGTACTCCTTAGCTAACCCATCTCGTTCATGCTCGGTGTGCTGCTCAAGAACCTCTGCAGAGAACGCCTTGCCGATTAAAGTTTGCCATGCTTTGGCACGGGATTTCGTTGCACTACATGTGCCTACTTTATCAATTGGGGCATCTCTAAACCATTTAGTTGGATTAAACTCGATAGGCCATCGGAAACCTTGTTCGAATGTCGCATTAATCATTGAGACCACTGCTGCATATATTTCTGGTAAATAATAATCTCTACATTGAATAAGATATTGGCGATTTTCTTGTTCTTTTTCTTCATGAACCAACTTCGCAAATTGTTTGGTGTACTCCTCATCGGGAATCACATCTTTCAAATTTATCTGCTGTTGTGCTGAACGCATTACTTTTTGATAGAACATATCATTAGGTTGTTCTAATAGTGCTTTGTCAAAAATGAGTCGTTTTCTAGTTAGATCAGAAAAGTGTTTAATGAATTCATCGACAAAGACTTTAGATAAAATAGATAATTCAGAGTCACTAGCTCGTTGTAATATCTCGATTGGATCTGCTAACCAAAGACCAGTATCATGATCTCGTAAATCATGATACAGTGCCAAACTCTGACACCAAAAAGTCAGTGGATGCAAGAGATGTTTTTTAATAGCAACGGTCCTTTCTGATTGAATCTTTATTTGTTGCTGTTGATGTAGCTCGAGAAATTTACGGGCAACACATTGTCGCACCTCCAAATCAGGCAAAAATTTTTCTACTAACATTTTTAAATTAACTTTAACATCACCGATTGGTTGATGACTTACAACTGGCTTTGAAAACCATAACTCATATTTTTCAAAACTAGCTTGACTAACTTTCTCAGATCTATCCGATCGAAAAAATGTGGATAGATTTTCTATAATGCTTTGTAGAGTATGTAGCTCTGCTTTGGCACTTTGAGATACACGATCGTCTAATGACAAAAAACGATCATTGATTAGACTAAGCCTAAAATCGATTTGCTCGAATAGGTCAATTTGAAATTGTCTTGCGCATTTTTTATGTTTTGAGACAAGACTTTCCTCACTACCTGAACCGTACCAGCAAATAAAGAGCTCAACATCAGATCCATATGATAGCCGCTGCTGCGCTAGGCTGCCAATACTGAAGACCCAGAAGCTATTGTGCGTCAACAAATCCTCATATTTAGGTCTAATCTTTAAATCTTCAATACTTGAATTAATGATCCTTTTGATCAGTTTGTCACAAATTGATCTTGAATAGATTACTTGAGCCTCTAACCTATCTTCAGTCTCATCATTGAGTTTTCTTGTCAAATATTCGAGTCGTGCCTCTGCTAATACTGACCTATCTCTGTCGAAATAAGCTTGATAGCGTTCAAGCTCAAATGTTCGTTGCTTCAATGACAACTCGCATGATTGATACAACAAACGACTAAAATATTTTTCTATCGGGCTAGTATAGAATTTAACGGGATGAAGTGAGTCAGTCTCATCTAGGCTCCGTAATAACTTGTATAGTTCTTTACCAAAATTCTCTTCAACTATACGCTTTATATCAGAATAGAAACTTAGTTCTTGCTTACGAACACTTGAAACAACAAGAAGTTCGGTGAGATAGGCTATACCACCTGTGAGTTCCTCAAGCTCTCCCCTCAAGCTAACAGTGATTTTAGGAGTCTCCTTATTGGTAGATATTTGGGAGAATATTTGTTGAAGAGTTGCTTGAAAAATAGTCCGAAGCTGCTCAATAAGCTCCAGAATAAGCTGTTTTGTCTCGTCCACCTGTGAGACGAAAGTACCAGTTGATATTGAGTTCTTTTCAGAATCAAGTAACCATATGCACGGCAGAATCATTTGTGTTATCACCTGAAAAGGAAGGTAAGCTAAGCGCCATGCAATAAGTGAATTAATTTGTTCTGATCTTTTTTGATGCTGTGCAGGCTCTGCTAATGATGTTGTCGAGGTTGGAAGTTGTTCAGTTACAGATAGTAACTTAGCTACCTGGTTCTTAATAGATTCATCATAGACTTCAATCTCTTGAAGCATTTTTGCAGTAATCGTGTCTTTAGATACAGATGCGATTTCTCTCAAGTGAGGTAATCTAGTTTTTAAGTGCCTTAAGTTCGTGCTTGCTGTAAATAAACTATGTTTTCGACAGCAAGAAAGTTCCAGCGATTTAAATTCGATAGCGATCTCATCAGCTAATTGTAACTGAACATCATCGATCCTTGGTGCTAGTGAGATATAAAAATTTGCAAATCTTAACTGTATCAATGCCAGCTTATACTGATTGACTTTTCTATATAGCTGAGCGAGTCCTAAATTGAAATATGCATTAGTATGGTTTAACTTATTATGTTGAAAGCATACACTTAAATTATTAATAATTCCTGTCTTCAAATCAGAACATTCGGTAAGCTCTAAAAATGCAGGCTCTTGTCTGAATTCCGTTAGCCACTCCTCGTGAAAAGATTTAAGCAAGGCTGTATATTTCTGTTGACTGAGATTGTTAATGCAAGAGGGGCAACCCAAATCGTTTTTTCGTTTATATTCTGCAAGCTTATGGAACACAACACGAAAAAAAAGTTTGCATAATTTTTGGATAATTTCTGGATCGAGTAAGAGGTTTTTCTTTGTTAGAGGATTTTTTTCAAACTCGGATAAAACAAATGTTTCGTAAGATTCGCCATCATGAGAACGATTTGCCGCCATAATGTCAATTAGCGGTGTGAAAAGCTCGGGTAAAATTTGTAAGATTTGTTCGCATCGAATCGACGTCGACAAAACATTGAAACTAGAATTAATGAGCAGCTTTAGTTGCTCACGCCAGGATTCAGTTGTTTTTTCAGATGAAGTTTTTGGTACGAGCGAGTCAAGCGCGCCTCTAGAGCAGAGGCTAGCGAATTCTTTGCAGACCGGCAGTCGATCTTTGAGGTCTCTACAACGCTCTATTCGTTGAAAAATATCATCGGGCAAGAAAATCTCTCTAAAAAATTTACTTTGATGTAATGTAAAACTTTTTTCACATCCTGTCTAGTTTTTACGGTTTATCAACTTAATATTACCAAACATGTTGATAAAGTTGGAATAGTTTTTGTTATCAGGTCTATAGTGTAAGCCCTATAGGAAATAGATAACATCATACTTTTTCACCTCAATTTGCGGCATTTTCGAGTTCACCGCTATTAAAACCGCACTAGCATAAAGAATTGATTGAAAATGCTGACGTCTCGACATATTCTATAGCAAAAGATAATTCTGTAACTAAAAAAATATTTACATCATTTGTTTATGTTCTAATTCATAAAGTTGTTTTGCAATTTGATAAGGAGGTAAATCAATGGCCGTTACCTACAGCATATCCACTAAAACAGTACGCATCAATTCCGACACGCAACGTATACTTGCGATACTGCAGCAACTACTTGATCGCCATTTTCCTTACAGAACAGTTGAGGATGTTGAAGAATTAAAACCCGGCCGTGAGCACGAACGAGCCGGTGTTGTTGGTTATTTTCTTCGCCGTCTTGAAGATGTAACTGGTGATGCTGAAGGCGGTGTGGAGAAAGACTTGCCCTCGATCACAGCTAAGCTAGACGAGTATCCGGAACGGCTTTACAATGCTTACCGTAATTCCCTACTCCAACTTGCAAAATCAATGCATATTTCATCAGCAATGTTAATCACATCGCCCATCGCTAGCCCTTATGTACTAACTATTGAATTGTTGCGACGAATTGTTATTTTGATGCTTTGCCGAGATGAGAAGAAAGAAGTTGATAGTCAGACCTTGTTGGACTTATATAATAATTTTATCTACGAATTAAATAGCCAAGCTATTTTTGTGGATATCGGATTTTTTGACCAGCACTTGTTTAACCGTGGCCAAATTGCAGTCTCTTTAGGTTCACGCACACATCACATTTGGCAGCAGCTATTCTCTGATTGTGTTGAAGCGCAGTGCAAACTTTACTTGAATAGAGACGCCGTTGCTCACGTGAGTGACATATTGAAAGCCTGTGAAATTGGTCTTACTCAACGCATCGTCGCTGAACTTGACCCACATATTACTCACGGTGAAAATATGCATCCTGACTTGGTTTATTTCAAGCAAATGCAACTTGAAAGGAAATTTATCCAAAAGCTTGATGATGGAGCAGTTACACGATTGGCCACTCTACCTACTACGCCCCATGAATGGTTATCTCATCTTGAAAGCAATACAGCATTAGTGCAGCAAGCCTACAGAAGGAATAATCCGCGTGGTTCGTTACCCTTTACCTCAAAAGAAATTTTGAGTGAGGGTACCACGCACTTGGCCAAAGCATATGAATTGAAAATCACTTGTAATCTGTTACTAAGTGTAGCTCACAAATTAGATCAACTGAATCAAATTTGTGGTTGGCTACCTTACGTATCTGGAGCCATAAGCCTTGAAGGCTATACTGAGCGCGTGCTTCACCATGTCCGCGAATGTTCAGAATTTCTCGTGCTAAGTGGTAATCAGTGGTTGTCAGAAGAAGCAGCTGGGACCGCAATAAGAACGTATAAACCCACTGAGCTCTCTTCTGTCTACAAATTTCAGTTTTATGTTAGTCAACTTAACGAGTTGACACGTCCAGAAATTATTCGCTTCATCATCGAAACTGGACGAGGAGTTGTAAGCTCACTTGACGCCTTGGGACAGTCTCTAGGTTGCCAGCTTTTATCAACTGAGCTATTACACCTGGTCCAAACTCCTGAACCACTCACTTCGGGACGACCAGCTCGGGCGCCATTAGCTACAGAACAAGCAATATCGACGTCAACCAGCGGTGGCGCGCTAGCAGAATTAAATGAATCACCCGATCAGTTACATGAACAGCTCGTTGAAAAATTTCAGCCCGTTTTCAAATTTGAACTTGGTCAAAGCCAAGTTGATGAAGAGCAGTTTGCACAAATTACCAAATTGCTACCTCACCTTAAGCAATTAGTGATTTTAGATGTGTCCAAGAATAGATTGGGAGCGCGTGGAATCACACGTTTATTAGAACAGTTACCCCGCTGCCAAGCACTTAAGTGTTTACACCTGAACGAAGTGAATTTGACTGCCGACCACATCGCTGAATTAGAACCTGTCCTGGCACACTTTGATCATATTTATCAATTGGATCTAGGTCACAACCAACTTACTCAAAACGCACTTCTTAAACTGATTGATCTTATACAGCGCTCGCGCTGTCAGATAAATGAATTGAACATCGCTGGAAATTTAATTACCGATGCAGTACTTGATGCCCTTATAAAGCTCTTCACCGACAAGCCTTGCATGGATAAGGTAGAGCGTGAGCTATATGATATCGATCAGGTATCACAACAGGATCTCAAACATTACTATCAAATTACTGATGGTAAGCGTGCGCAGTTAAATGAGCTTATGAAGCAAAGGAAGCCACAATACACAGAGCGTATGAAGGCATGGATGTTAGAATATGATGAAATCGGACGCCGATCAGAACAAACACAGAGAGCGCTCGATCAGGAGTCAAGTAATACCGAAGCCATTTTACAGCACCTGAGAGACACCCAAGTGCAAAGTAGGTCCCCAGTAGCCTCGCAAGGTGGCGGAAGAGATGTTAGACTAACTGATGGACGACCCCTAGATGCTTCATCACAATCAATGTTTGATAAGTTTATGGGTTTTTTTCCTAGTGCCTCGAGGCGTCCATCACGGGCTGCAGAAGAAGTTGGAAGCCAGTCTTCGGATAAGAGCCTGGGAGAATTAGCGGCAAAGGTATAACCTTTTATAATATCTATCACTCTAATGCTAAGTATAGTTTCACAAGTACAGTGAGTGCTCTAAATAGTATCTGTTTGTAAAAATGAAGACTTGCTCCCATGTCTTGTTATAGTCCTCCGATTAAGCGGACCATCATTTCCTCAACATCACTTAATAAAGCTATCTTAAAATGGTCTTACTAAAATACTTAAAAACATTATTGATTTGAAACGATGCTACTTTTCTTTTTATGTGTTCAACGTCATTAATCGCTCAACAAGGCTAATCATCATATCGTTCTCCAGTCGCAACCTCAAAGTATCGCTCTATGAACGTCGGTAACACTAACGATTAATTCATTTCAATGGTTAGAATACTAGCTTGAAATATAAACCACAAAGCATCCGTGCCCTATCTACCTTAAATATATTACTCAATATATCTGATACACTTAATTGCCACATTTTTTATTCTTAAGCGAGTAAATCACTAGTATACACAGAAACATTTACTTTGTATTTAGGGTCGCCAGCCTAGATACCTTTACAATTAAGAGAAATTTTCACTCTCAAATATGCTATATGATGCTCGCGACCAATCTACTTTTATTTAATCACTGTTCAAACCTCGAGTTGACCCACTCTGCTACCAACCCAATAAACTATCACTTTACGAATAAGTGATACCTTTTACCAGTGATTAACAACCTATTTCAATTTAAATAGGCATATCGAGTATTGTAAAATGGATAGATGAGTTTGCTAAAAATAACTTTACATAGCTCATCCCTATCATAAAATTTCTATCAAGCACGTATAAAAAAACTTGTTAAGTTCTTTCAAAACATCGGATTTTTGCAGTTATCTTAAGTTAGAAAAGGCATGAAGAAAATGATGTTATGTCTATTGCATTGAGAAAAAAACCGCAGAGCTCTATGCCTAAACCTCTTCAAGGGTACTGTGGAAAATGACTGGAACGAACCATAGTGCATCAAGCTTGACTATTGTCACCAATGAGAATTTATTCTACGACAGTAGTCTTGATATTGTCGTTATTACAACTTGCATGGCTACTTTTTAAATTTGTATCCCTGAATTTTTTGACTATGATCAAGGAACTTAGAATGTTTGATTTCAATAATTAGTATATCAAATAAGATTGTCAACAACTTATCTTTTTGAGATGTTGGTTCTAACCCGTGGGATGCATCCTAGCGGTGGTAGCTACTGCTTGGTCTTCAGCAGCAGCTCGCCTCGAAGAAGTATTTACAGCACCTAGGCCGTGCGGCTCTATACTACTGGACGGCATCGACAATCTTCGTTTAATAACATCGTTTAGTGCAGCACGTGACCCATTACTGAATTGAAAATAACGGTTATCCAAATCTGATAAATCTATCTTCGGGTCATGAAACTCGTTATCAACAGTAAAAATGGAGGCCTTTGTGTTACTAAACAAATCAAGTAATACTGTTAGGGTTCTATCAGTTGCCCAATTCCCACCCACGCGTAAATGGTATAAAGCACCTGCAGTGTCATTGATAGCTCGAATGAGGGACAATATCAGCACTTCAGGCAAGCTATTGAACCGAATATCGAGATACTGCAACTGGGGTAAAGCTGAAATTAACTCCTGGATTTGGAAGATGTGTTGCGTAGATAGGCCAACTTTATTGAGCTTCAAGCTTTTCAGTAGTTGACAATTAGGCAGTGCTTCAAGCAGTGACGTAATGCAGATATCATCAAGTTGATTGCAAGACAAATCTAATGATAGCAAGTTTGAAAAGTTGCAAAGCTCTGCCGTAATTATAACGACGTCTTCCGTAGTTAGCTGTTGATCTGCTAAATCTAGATGGCAGGATTCTCGAGCATCTTTAAAGTAACCTGTCATCCGAGTGCTCATTAGCGGTGGTATTGGAGTTGACCTTAACCCGGTTAATTGAGTACGCACCGCCCTTTGAGTTAGTTGCCTATCGGTTAGACCTTGCTTTGGAGAGAAAAAGCGATAACGCGAAGAAGCGCTTGAAGACTCAGATGAAGCTTGTGAACTCAGAGTTAATGAGGTCGGTGGTAATGCATGCTGCCGCTTTATATAGGTTTGAATGCGCTGCGCCCAAGCCTGGAGAGAAAGTTGATAGTCCAAAGCTTTGGCAGCTGTTATACGTGTGTCAGCATCACTATCTTCAAGCATTTTATGAAGTGTCCTTACAACATCAGTCATGAGCTCATCGTGCTTTGCTGAGATAGAGACCTGAAATAGTGCTTGGGCAACCGACAAGCGGATACTCGATTCTCTATGTTTGGAGCATTTTATAAGAGTACTTATTAATGCCACTTGATGCTCACAAGTATTGACAACATGACCCAGGGCTTCAGCTGACCGTGCACATATTTCTTTATTTCTCTCACGACAGCATGCAAGCAGTGTATTTACCACCCTTTGCTGGTGTTGATCTGGGATTTTCACTTGGCACAAAGCTTGAATAACCGGAACCTTTATAATTGGGTCTTTATCTAGATAGTGTAACAAAGCTTCAACCACAGCTGCCTGGCGATCACGGGGGATTACTACATTGCTCAGGGTAGAGACTGCCGATAGACACACATGACTGTATTTATCGTTGCAACGCTCTAATAAAGCATCTAATACAGCCCCTTGTTGCTCATTTATAATCTCCACTTGCTTAAGTAATTCGATTACTGACTGCCTAATACTCGCGTCGGTATCACTTTGGCAAATCAGCAAGTTATCCACCACGTTGGTTTGTTGTGACTTCGGAATGACGACATGCGCCAGAGCTCGGATTGCGGCCTTGCGTACGCTGAGATCTTCATCCCTACAATGTGTCAGCAAGGTAATCACAACTGCTTCCTGCTGCACCATCGGGATCATCACCTGGCTCAAGGCGTCGACTGCCAGTGTGCGCACGCTCAAATTTATATCACTGCACAGCCCCAACAAGATATCCACCACAACTGTTTGCTGTTCATTTGGGATGGCTACCTGGCCGAGCGTCTGAACTGTCGATCCGCGTATTTCAGGTTCAATATCGCCACGGCAAGATAACAATCCAGCCACCACAGCCATTTGACGCTCCATCGGAATAACCACTCGACCTAAAGCCCAAATTGCTGACCGACGGATATACAAATCCCCATCTCCACAATAGCTCAGCAAGGTATCCACCACATCTGCTTGCTGTTCATTTGGGATGGCTACCTTGGCTAAAGTCGAGATCGCTGTTTTAGTTATACAAAGCTCGGTAGATTCACAGATCTCCAACAGCCTAGCCACCACGTCAACTTGCTGATCAGTTGGAATGACTATCTCGCCTAAAGTCGAGATTGCTGCATTTCTTACATCGAGATCATCACATCTACACGCTTCTAATAAAGCAGTTGTCACAGCCATCTGTCGCTCGCTCGGGATCGCTACTTTGCCCAATTCCTGGTATATAGAGCAACGGATATTTAAATCTGCACATTGACAACGAGCTAAAAGGCTATCCACATCGACTACAGATATCGACGTCCGATGATGGTTTGGGGTTGCTGCGGGTTGTTCTACCTTCATATCATTTTTGACTCCATACTGCGAACAACCGGCTGTCACTAACTGAAAACCATTCCGAGGGAGCGGTAGACTAAGAGATAAACTGTGTGAATCTGCGACGTGCTTACGCCGCTGACTTAGATCTATCTTGTACTGTGTTTGTAATTCGAACCAACGTTGAAACCCAGACAGTACTACCCGCTTATGTTCAATTGGCAATTGGACTAAGTCGGCATCCAAGCAATCTAGTGGTCTAAGTATTGGTGTTACCGTCGCATAAAAACTCTGACTGTCACTGAGCTTGTGTATGGGCAAGGCTACAAAAAAAGGATAACGCTTTAGTAGCGTTTTACCAGATAAAGCATGGCATGTTTCGATACCGGTAATTATTGATAGCGCTGCACTGTTGATCATTAGGCGCGATAATTGCGAGCATCCTGCAATATCAAGGTGGCACAATTGCGGCATAGCTTCATCGCTATCTAGTAAGATGTCGGTCAGATTCTGACAGCCTTTCAGTGATAAGCGCGTGAGATGTAACCAACGCCACTGCACATTCACACCAAAGAGCGATGACGTCGGTCGTACCACTGTAACAGCAGTCTTATCCAATATTAGACACTTTAAATTCGGACAATAGTCACCAAAAGTCACCAAACTTGCAGAAGTTAATCGGTAACAATCGGTCATATCCAGGTAAATTAGATGGTGTCCATGCTGACGTAGCAATAGCTTCAAGCGATCATCATTCAGCCGATCACGGAAAACAGTTAGTGTGATGCTCTGTAGTGGTACCCCATATAGATTTTGTAACACTCGAAGCTGGACGTCGCGGTCCAATGGCCCTTTCGTGAAATGAGCTTCAAATTGCTTTAGTAACTGTGCTTTCCGTAATGGCGATAAGTGACTAAATTGTCGCGAGTCGCCGCGCACTAATCTTGACCAAACTGTATCTGCCCATTGTGGATCAGCATCGATGGTCGCGATAATATTGAGCATCGCTTTGGCATACTGCGGAGAACCAAACTTACCAGTTAAGATAGTTTCAACTAAGTTTCGCAACGTTCTAGGTGGTTGCGTCGGAACACTTACTACTGTCCGCGCTGGTTCCTCTTCTCTAATCGATAAAGGTTCAGTCAGCACTGTACTTGGCTGGACATGATGAAATGCCACTGCTGCACTACGTTTCGTAGTTACAATCCTATCAGCCGCGTCTCGCCGATAACTATCTGGCGTTAAAGTGTCAAAGCGAGCTTTTGCAAGCAATAATGGGTCAGTGATTGCAGGGTAGGCTTGTTTAACCGCCCACTGATAATACGCGTACAAATCAGGCGACAAGCGTCGCAACAAAGTCCAACCATTAAAAGTAATCTCTGCCGATGGATCATCGACTTGAAACTCGACCAACAACGGCTTTAATACGTCTTGCAGTCGCTGTAAGCGCTCATACAAGCTTTCAATCACTGTTTCTGCCAAATAAATCGGCACAAAACTTTTCTCGTCAAATCCATCACCTGTCTCCCAAAACCGCCAAGATTGAGTATTTCCGGTCGTCGATAAAGGCGGCGTAATAGAATCCAACAGTTTGTTATCACACTGTTTTAAAGACCTTGCGTGTAAAGCAACCAACTCATCCAACCAAGCTTGCAAAAGTGGCAATAAATCAAGATGAGCAAACTGGGCTAATACACCGTGATCGAGTACATCTACTCTGTCCATCAAAGGTAAACAAAATAAGATGCTTTTATTCACTAATTTGGTAGGGTTGAGGGTCTTTAATCTATCGCTAGTCATACCTGGCTGTGAGAAGAAGGCTCGTTCAATATCGATTTTGACCAAATCCCACTCTTTGAGATTCCCCCCACCGTCCTTAACTGGGCGCAGCATAACATTCTGATCACTTTCATCTTCGAGTTCGAGTAATAAACTCAGGATGAATTGCTGAGTCCAACTTTTTGCACTGATGTGCGAGAGAACATCTTGTTGCATGGCCTCTGGGATTTTATCATCAATAGTCGCCACTAATTCAGCTGGATCTCCAGAGGCAAGCCTTTGTTGGCGATCAATGTGCGCAGTGAGTGAGCTTCCAGGCACGTTCTCAACCCACTCTACCACAACCTGCTTAAAGGGGTTGTTACGGGCACTGGTTGGCAGTGTTACAACAACCATTTGCGAGCGTGGTACAGCACCCTCTCCAACAAGGCGCACGACCAAACACTGCACCGCTTGGCTCATCAAAGGAAATTCTGGCCACAGTTTAGCATGAAAAGATGGCATTGATTGCTCATCTGGTGGCCTCAACGGTGGTAGCTGACCAACGCGCACCGGCAATACCGTGTGTATACCTGTTCGTTGACTCGAGAGACGTGGTAGAAACGCCCAGCTCCCATCATCCGTTTGCTTTAGCAGCGACTCTTGTACCAATGGAGACAGCTGTCCACGCTGGCCGGTTGGTAAAATGACCGTCGGCCGATCTGGTAGGGGTGCGTTAACTGGTGAGACAGCACCTGACAACATTTGTGACCATTCAATATCAGCGAGCATCGTAATGCGGCGAACGCCAGCGCGCGTCATTGGATGGTGCCAGTAAGATTCGATAGGATTAAAATTAGCTTGCCAACAACCTTGACCTAAGCAACGCCTAAACATTGAGATAACCTCTTGATACAATGCAACCAGATCATGCCAATAAAAAGGAGCTAAGTGTGTTTGTTCTGATTCGTCAAGCCAGTCCTGTGTCTCAGGGTCAGCCGCTTTCAATTTATCTCTTATCTGTCGCCAATGAATATTGAGCCTTATTTTGCTTAACTGCCTTAGCAGTCCTTCTACTTGATCAAGCAATGAATATGAAAATAAGGGCGGGCTTGTTTTGCCTAGCGCCCCTAAAATGATAACCGGATCAGCTTGCCACATTCCTGTTTCTGAATCGATAATATCATGGTACAGCGCTACCGTTTGACACCAAAATATTAACGGTCTTAATAAACCATTTTTCAAATCCTGTGGCGCTCGCGCGCCTGGTAGAGGGAATTCGGGTTTTCTAACTGTTTCGCCGTGCTCAAGGAACTCTTGCTGGTGTCTTTGAAAACAGGCTAGTGCAACCTTTTGACGTTGTATAGACTGGATTTGAGGCTGTTGCTCGGCTCTTTCTTCGACGCTGGCTGTCTTTAAAGAGTGCTTAAACAATACTTTCGGAAAGCAAGATTCGTATTCACTCGGCTGGATCCTCAAGTGAGGGTCAGCCTTAAAGATCTCGCGCCAACTCACCATTGTATGAAATCCTGTTGACCACATTTCTTTTGTGGTGCCATCAAGTAAAAATGGCATGCCCATTAACTGGAACTGTCGTTCTAAAATTCGAAAAAGGTCAGTTTGAAAACGCTGAGCGAGATCACCCACCGTTGAATGTACCGTTTCTCCTACCACTTTTAATTCAAGCATTTCAGCTGTAGTGATTGCTGACTCCCACCACAGCGCGAGATCAATGTCAGAGCCAAATGATAACCTCTGCTGCGCAGCACTCCCTAATAGCACAACATCAAAGCAATAACGTTGTAGTAAAGCAGCATAAGCTAGCTTTGATTGTAAACCAGCCACACTTTCTCTCACGATATCGCGAATTATTGAGCTCACTTTGTTTGTATAGTGTTGCTGTGCCTGAAGAATAGATTCCGGTCGATCAACCAAAGCGTCATGCAGCTGAGTCTGTGCCTCGAGTATCTCTCGTTTACGCTGTAAATATTTGGGTACAGAATTTTCTAACAATCTTCGAGCACCGTCTGTTAGGAAACGCCTAGGAGCAGCGCTACGAGGTACTCTCAAGTACAAGTGTGAATCGATTTGGCGAAGTGGTTGGTTATACAGCACTTCGGGATATAATGGATTGTGCTCTGCTAGCTTGCTCAATAAGCCATAGAGTGAATTAGTCGACAGTAGATCGGCTTGTGTTTGCCGAGCCAAAGCTGCCCGCAGGCGCTGCTGATGGTCATCTTCAATGATTTCTTTGATGGCGCAATAATAGCACTTCGCAGCCTCGTACTGGTTTGCCGATAAACAATAATCAATCAGTTCCATTGCCTGTTGTAAGTGTTTTTTGAAAGCACAACCACCGTCTGGTTCAAGTGACCATGCCTCAAATGAGGTAGCGATTGCATCATGTTGGATTGGTCCAGAAAGTGCATTCTTAAGGTACTCTGCCATCGGTTGGGAACACCGGTTGACAACATCAAGATATTTTTCAATAGTCTCTCTTATAGGGTTTAACCAAGGAAAATGTAAGGGTACGTTCATAGCTTGACGACCAGTGACTCCATGACCTGGAGAATACTCAGCTGCATGATCCAGAGGTTTTGCCAATCCAACTTGAAGAATCCATGGCCACGTATCTTCGAATGAGCTTAATAGCTTTGAATGAGCCCATTCCCAAGTGCAACTGTTAACTGGTGGTTGTTCTAAATCATTTAAAAATACGGTAATTGCTGCTAATGTTTGCCGATAAAAGCCGTATTGCCAAAAAGTGAATAAAGCAAAGTTATCAAGCTGCATTTGTAATTGACGTGCATTGATTTCATTAGTCATATTTTTATCAACGCTCAACCGAACAGCATCATCGTAGTACTTTTTGGCTCGATCAAATTTTTCATAACGCAAAAAGTGCTCGCTGAGATCAAGGTAAACGACCAATAGGCTTTGCCAAACCCTCTGGCCAGTCAGATAATTGATGAATCGCGAGATAAAGGAAGTGAACTTGTTCTGCAATGTTGGATCAGCAGTACCCGCAGCAGTATGAGACAATACAGAAAGGGTTACCCAAGTCGCTGCTTGAGAAAATTGATCCAAATCTGTGATAGTTGAGCAGTGGTTGTCAAATGTTGACTGCGAAAAATAAGTTTCAAACTTCTGACAGGAATCAAGAGGTGCAACGACTCTAGCTTGAGCGGCTTTAGTAATTTCTTGAAATAATTTTTTTAGATATCGATCCATTTCTTGAATTCGCTACTCGCAAAAACTTAGCAATCGGAATTTCGCTTCTTAAATTAATGAGCGTGACCAAAAAACTATACAGTATTTAATTCCGACCATAGTTTTGCAAATCTATAGACTAGAAGGTCAACCGTAATGACGATAAAGAATCTCCGTTACCTTCTTCAGCGCGTGTAAGTAAACTATACCGTCTAGAGGAAGCGAAAAATCCAACTCTTCCCAGAGGATAACTAACCTTAGGTTTTGCAATAGGAGAATTGGTTAAATCTTTTCTCAGTTGATTAGGATGTTCACATCGTGCCTTAAAGATTTCACCTCGATCGAACCAACAATAGACTTGTTCAGCTTGATCATACCAAAATGCTGTAGACATACTAGAAATCTTATGCGCGATCAGGCGAGGTAATTTCGATGGGCGATAACTATATCGAGGATAACATTGAATCAAATGTTCAAAGTATCGATTTAGTAACTTTTGAGTAGTAAAGACGATGTGTTGATCAGGCTGTCTTAATTGGGGAACAAGCGCGTTGACTACCTGCAGCCGCTTATCAGCTGGCACCACAATATCACTTAACACGTCCATAGCTCTGCGACGTACTTGAATGGAAAAACGGTTACTGAGCTTTGCTAGCAAGCTATCTATCAGGGGTGGCTCAAGTTGGTTGTCCGAACCACGAGCTAAGATTCTGGCAAGCCAAAAAACGTAAGCGCAAAATGAGTCATCATCATTTTGGAGTATTAAATTATTCCATAGCTGTATAATTTTAGCGCGGTGGTGTTCCTCGACCTTCACGTTCGCTAATGCTTGACAGATAGCAATCCTTACCGGTGCCGTATCACGGTCTTCAACCAATCTATTTACAAGAAAGCTGACTATTGCTGTCATTGCTGTCGGGTATTGACCATCACTAAAATTTTCTACTGCTAAAATGTATCCTAAGGTTCGGGTCACACCACAAACTAGATGAGAACTACTTTCATTATCTGTGAATTTGTCGCACAACGATTCAATAATCAGATTTCGACTTTTATCTACTGTTATATGCTTACTGAAGCGGTATATCAACGCAGAGAGTTGTAAGCGTGATTGCTCATCCGATAGACTTAGCTTATCTATCAGTTTAACAATGATTTTCTCGCAATTTAATCTATCAGGAATGCGCAAATCACCCGTTCCATGAAAGTCAAGATTGTAAATCGCACTTGCTAGCTCATAACAAGAAAGTGGATCTGTCGATTCATTAAATTTCTCCAATAATCTCTGGATCACTTTATGGAGTGCTTCCTGCTGATTAATAGACAGAAACAATTTCTTTAAGAGCCGAGCTGAGGAAGATTTTGGTATCGCTTGATACAAAGGCAAATTCGGAGGAAGATTATAGCACTGTTCCAGAAATTGGAGTAAAGCCGAAATAATATCGCCATCCAGTAATCGAACAACATCTGTGTGACTGGCTACTTTTATAAAAAAAGATAAAACCTTATTTAGCCTTTCAGCTTGAGGAGTTGAATCAGGGCTAAATTGTAGTGTTCCTTCGACTCCTGGCAGGGTGGGTAAATTAAACATTGCAGCCATATTTGCTGCAAGCTCTCGGGTGTTCGCTAAAGTTGCATTTTCGAACATTGCCATTTGATGAATTCTTGCCATAACTTGGCATAAGCAAGAGCAAATTCTACCTAAATTAGTTTCGTTTATTTGTGAAGGGTCTATTACAAGTAAGGCGGCCAGGGAGGCATCGACAAGCTGAGGGTTCACCATATTAATGAAGGGTATACCAAGTTGACCTCGAGGCGATAAATACCCGAGCAAACGTTCGATAAACTGAGTCAGCCTGTCGTTTGGCGTTAAAACATGAGCGATAGAGACGATGATTGCAGAAGTGATCCTATCGTCTTGCTCGTCTAGGCAGTTTAATAGATTCAAAACAGTGGCTGCCGAAGGCACTATCTCTATAAACCTCAGTGCGACCGCTAGGTGCCTGCGTATCTCCAAGTGTTGACTTCGATCAGTCATTCTATCAATAAATACTTTGAGTAGTTCGGAGTTAGCAGAACGGGCTAGCAGCGCCAGTGCCCTCGCTGATTTCTCACGAACTGCTTGACTTCTCCTATCAACTAACCTCGGCATGATAATATCAAGGATGGCAACGTGTCGCTGCGGCGGTACTGAAAGACGACATAAAAATTCGATACTGTCCGCTTTCGCATCATGATCAGAAAACCAAGAAGTAGCGGTGTCAATAATTTTATCTATACATGGGAGTAAATAATCCTCAGTGAAAGGACCTTCAGACCAACCCAAATTTTCTATAATCCTAGAAATCAGAATAAGTTCATAAGCACCGTGCAAATCCCTTGGTGCCTGTAGAATCTGTCCAAAAAATATGGTTTGCGCATTATCGTTACCTCTGACCAATCGGCTAATGAAACACATCAAACGCTGATATTTAAAATCATATTTATAATTACTTATGAAATTTTGGACTGCTGGATCAGCCAAACGTACAGCGACATGATACGCACTAAGGTAATCAGATAAATTTGGGTCAGTGAAATAATAGCTTGGCAAGACAACATCTCTAACAATCGATTGATGACGACTAGCAAGTAATCCAGTCCTAAGTAGATGATCAAGGTTTGTAGTTTGAAAGCGACCAAGTGACCCACTCAGTAGACTATACCGCTCTGGTGTAACATATTCAGCAACAAAGTGCTCCAATGTTGTGCGGTCAGTGGTTAATTCTGTTCTTCCTAACTGTGCAAAAGCTAATTTCCCAAAAAATTCAATCACCGATAAAACTTTGGCTGAAAATTCACCTCGTCGGGAGGGATTTTGTACAAATCTCGCGACATCAATAGGACGCTCGAAAGGTCCTTCATTTATCGCATTGGTTATCAGCCTCATAGTAAGGCTATGATAAAGTTGGATACAATCTGCTGCCTCATAGAGTGGAGCAGTCCTCTGCCACAGCTCGCACATCTGCACCAGATACATTGGAACACGACACAAAGTTGCTAACTGAGGATTACTTTTAAGCCAAGAGAGCATTTGCCTTTGCTTGGACTCAGGTTGGTTGAGAAGAAATTTATTAATAAATTTTCTAATATTTTCTTCATCGAAACCCAAGACTTCAAATTTACTTTCAATAGCGATTCGTTCTAAATTGACATCGCTTCTGGATATAATAATAAGGTTTGGTGCATCACTCAATAGACGCTGAACTGCTGGATGTCTGTCACAGCTAATAGGGTCATAATCATCAAGAATGAAAAGAATTTTTTGGTCTTGTGGAGTACTGGCGGATGCTTCTAATATTGATGTCCAAAATAGTCTCGACTGTGATTCAGTGATGTCAAATCCTTTTAGGTACTCCACATGCAGAACTTCAGTCATGGTAGGATTAGGTTGAAATGTATGCCCAGCTACATCTTTCAAAGAAATAAAGAAAACCCAATGAAATTCCCTTAGTGCGTTATCCCGCGCCCACCGAGCCATCAATTCGCGACACATTATTGTTTTACCGACTCCGACATTGCCTATCAAAGCCAAACAATTTCGACTGGTAAAATCAAAAATTTCATCAAACTTAACCATAGAATCAGTTGGAAATGAGTAAAACTCTTTATAAGCCAGGTGTGAATCATGAGGTTGGCTCATTGCCAAACGCTTATTTTGTACCTTTGCAAACTCAACAGTTATTTGCTCGTAGTAACTAAATGAAGAGTCCGGGGTAAGTACGGATGCCCGTTCTCTCAGGTTTGCTTTGACTTTATCAAACAAATCAGGGGGGACTGTCTCGGTGGCAGCTCTAGCAGCTGCCTGATCAGGGTTAGGTTCTATACCTGGAGGTGTCTGATCAGATAAATTAGGAGGGACTATCTCAGTGGCAGCTCTAGCAGATGCCTGATCAGGGTTGGGTTCTATATCTGGAGGTGCCAGTTGAGCATTTTGGTGTACTGCGGCTGCATCTCGAGTAGATAATCTAGCTCGCATTGAACGAAAAACTCTCATATTAATTTCCTTGTGTCTAATATTTCCTTGTGTCTAATTTAGTAGTTTGATAACTTTTTTAAAGTAAATAATTAAATAAAATATATCAATAAGGTAAAACCCGCAAACCACTAGTAACTTTGGATAATTATACCTTAACTTTATTATGATGATGATAATTTGCTCCGGTTAGTGAGTAAGCATCCCCCTATAATTTCTCAGCGACAAAATAGAATTTTCTATTAGGTTGTTCCTAACAGGGGACGACTCAATGAAAAAGAAACGTTTTAGCGAAGCGTAAATCGTCAAGATTTTAAAGGGAGGTGAAGCAGGCGCTCCAATGCCTGATTTGAGCCGCCAATATAACTTTGTTGAAAGCACTTAATTACGTCTGGAAGAACAAATATGGTGCAATGTCACAGCAAGCACTCAAGGAGCTTAGGGCAAGAAAATCCGCGCCTAAGGCAGAGGTATGCAACGCCAAGTATGGAACATGACCTTGTTAGGAAGTTCTGAAAAAATTTAAACGTGGATCCAAGCGCAGAACTTTAGCTAAGAAGCGGATTTAATTTAAGGGTGTTAGTGTTAGCTAGGCCTGTGAAGTGCCTCATTCAGCCATGCCATGTGCTTAAAGACCCATTTTAGCAGAGAAATCTCTGGTACTTATAAATTAACGTAAGGCAAATTAGCCAAGCGCAATGGTTAGCGATCACTGTCGTTAAGGATAAAATGGCCTAAGGATCTACTCCCCGTTTACCGAAACCAGGGCAATACTCAACTCGATGGTTATATTAATTAGTTGAACCTAAAAAAGGATCTTTTATTAGGCAATATTGATGGCGGCATAATTTTATTAACTACCCACGCTCCATATTTTGTCAAAATCGACCCATAAAAAATGAGAGCAAAAAAGCCCGATTGTAAGTCAAACCAACCGCAAGTTATCGCCCACTACACTCAGCATCACATCCAGTTCATCACCATGCGACCTTTAAAGTAGTTTCTGCCAAGTTGACCGTCACGCTTAACGTGACTAAACAATACTGCTATCGCGTGACGTTTCTTCATTAAATTCTTCAGATAAATCGTAGCATACGTGGGTTTTTTCCTGGCCATAAGCACAATTGACCCGGTTTCATCATGGCCCTTATATCCATTATCAGCTTGAATCACTGGAGTTGGCAACTTTAGTTTTAAAGCCAGCTCAACCGTTAACTATAAAAATGCTTGCATATTTTCCATGCTCACCTGCTTGCGCCAGTTCGTTATTAAAGTCGGGTGAGTAAGAAATCGATGTTGAAAGTATTGTTCGCCACAAAAATACTGTCCGTATGGGTTTTCAACCCACAATTTGGTCAGTTATTTATCTGAGACGTTTTTTTAATTGTTTCAATAAAAACAAACCCGTATACAGTCAGCTTGATTTTGCTGGCCGGCCACAGGTGTCATCAAACCCTTTTTCCACAATCGCTTGTGCTTTTGCCCAGTCTATTTGCTCAGACAAAATAAATAGCCGATGCCTATGGCTGATCATTTGCGTTAATTCTTCACGCAATAAATCTGATGAAGGGGTACTTTGCGACGACGTCTTCCTAAAATTTTCCCAGAAAATGAAACGGTGCTCCACTTTTCTAAGAATTTTAAATTAAATTAGTTCTAACTTTTAGTCTTTTTCTTCAATCTATTGAATTGCTTAAATTTAAATTTCTAATGTCTCAGCTCTAACTAAATAATAATCCTAAAACAATAAAAGATTTTTTAAGTGGCAATGACAATGGTGCCCGTCAATGCCATAGTCCGTAATGTTTTAGTGGTAGACTAATTTGATTTGTGATTGTTTTTCTACAAGAGAAACTCTCTAACAACAGTTTTAGTCTTGCAATAATAACTTCTGTGAGAGTTAAGTTGGTTACTATCAGTATGACCTTTGCTTAACTAAAACGTGATACCAAACAAACGAATAAAAAAATGGAACAGAGGTCGGAGATATTGGCAAAAATATTTCTAAGCTAAAAATACTATTTTTTCACATTTTTCAGAAACAAGCCAAAGACTCGCAACAAAAGGCCGAGAAACTTAAAGCTGCTAGCAAGTCTAAACCTGGATTTTGGGGCAACTCGAGTCATTGAATCAGAACTCAAAGATTATTTATTCAATAGTTCCAACCTTTATTAAAAGTCATTTGGACTTCTCTTATACAAAAGTTTGCTTCCTAAGGGTCCTATAAAACTTATATAGATAGATTTTACTACCTAAATCACTATGAACTCTAAAATCAAATAACTAATTTTCCTCATCACTAAATAATAAAGTACAAGCTAGTAAACGACTACAATCAACCAATATATTTTCAAGTTATAGCATTAGTAATTTGTCATGTATGACTAACCCATCGTATGTAATAAATACCTTATACAAGATAACGATTGATCCGATTGCGTTGCTTGGCTTTGTTTCTCAGACTGTTGATGGTGTTCTCCTGTATTATTATCAAGCGAGCGCTCCATCGACAGGCTAGCCGACACATAATCAGCTGCCGCTACTGACTCATGCTCACTATCTGTATCGCTATCACATAATTAATCAGTGCGATTTGTAAACTGTAAACTTGTTGGTAGTCCTTACTGATAAGGCTTTTAATCTCCTCATGGTAGAATAGGATATGATCAACTGACTGACCATTAGCTTTAGCTTTAACAATATATGCATCCAGTTTACTATTCAGCGCATCCTTAGAGAGAGCAATGTTATTTTGCCACTCATGGCGAATTGATTCTGGCACTGGTTTATCTGCATAGCGTTGTTGTTTACGTTTGAGTGCAAATAATCGATGACGGCGCTCAACCATTTGCTGTATTGTAATGATGGCGACACCACCCAGAACACCACTGGTCGCAACAGCAGCAACAGTCCCCTTCTTTGCCCACAGCAAACCCACTAGCGCTCCAAATTCAATAGCCATGATTCTCTCTTCTTTTATTAGTTATAACAGCGCTATGAGGTTAGTTTCTCGTTCGTCTACATCATCGAGCATGGCATGGATGTCACTTCCACTCTCTAAACTACTCAGCTCCAAAACTCTGAGTGTTCTTGACCGGGCAAGTCTACAGGATCCGTAATTAAATCTATCCTAAATTCATCAAAATCTTCCATGAGTCTCCATTCAATTGTTGCATCTGGCTGGAAAGCATCGCTGGATTGCAATGGGAACATCTGGCTTTGTGCAGCATCAATTGATTCTCTGCTGCTTAGCACGATAAGCAGTGGCGGTGTAGAGGGTGGCAGTGGTACTCGTCTAAGAAAATCAATATCAATGCCTCGGGTAGCCAAAACTTCGTGTATTGCATCGATTTATTCATCCTCGTTGAGTACGCTAGGGCCACATTAGCCATATTAACCATGTACTGGTCTTTTCCTTGTTGACTGGCATGTATTAAATTCCAAGCTTCAATGTTCACGAGACGCTCTACCGTATATTTTTTTCAATACGCCCATATGGTAAAAAATTGTGCTTAATAATAAAATAATTGTAGTATATAAATTTTATAAAAATGCAAATTTGAATATAATGCTCCCAAGATGGTGCTTCTAGCTGGCTATAATGACGTTCAGTCTACAGCTCTGGAAAAATCAGTAACTTAGGGATGCCTGATGAATTTGACACCAATAGCATATATGCTATAATAAGTTATGGAGTGGGAAATAACGTATTACAATGAAAAAGTGGAAGCGGCAATCTTAAAACTGCCGCAGTCGCTGCTGGCAAAATATGCCAAAATGACTGAATTGATGCAAGAATTTGGCCCTAATCTGGGTTTGCCGCATACAAAAGTGATTGGTCACCAATTACTTGAGTTGCGTTTAAAAAGCAAAGAAGGCATCGGGCGGGTCCTTTATTGCACGATCACAAAATAGCAAATCACCATGTTGCATTGTTTTGTGAAAAAACAGCAAAAAACTCCGCTCAAAGAACTACGTTTAGCAAAACAACGACTCAAAGAGATGCAAAGATGAAAAAGCAAAGTACACAAAAAAGGCGGAAAATACATGCTGAATTAATGCAGATTGCCCTGTCGAATCCAGCTGTAAAACAAGCCTATGATGAGCTGGAGGAAGAACATTTACTCTTAAAAGAAATGATTAAAGCAAGAAATAAAGCAGGAAAAACGCAATCGGAAGTCGCCAAAGCCATGCACACCAGCGCATCTGTTATTGGCCGCCTTGAAACGGGTGGTGGCAAAGCGCAGCATTCTCCCAGCTTAAAAACGCTGCGCCGCTATGCACATACGCTTGGTTGCCGACTTCAAATCAAATTCGTACCCTTAGAAAGGCGTCCGCGCCATTAAATTTTTATTGATATCATTGTTTGATAGTGAGGCCCCCAAAATTCCACGGGGTTGTCACCCTAAAGTCGTATTAATTTATTTATGGTGGCGGATTCTAAATTAAATAGTCGCCCGTTAATAATCGAACTTTAAAGCAAAATTAAATTTTCTGCGGAAGAGATTCTGAACACAAAGCCAGCAAAAAGAAGCCGAAACCAAGCCAACAAACGGCAGAAGTGATATCCCGCCGCGGCCATGATGGCATTCACTTGATCGCCAAGCTTCCCGTGCAAGTAATTTCGATTCATACGACAATCATGCTTAGCATGGCCTATAATAGGCTCAAGACACTGCGTCGCCTCAGTTCTTTCTTAATCGCAGCTGTGAGAGTGTTCATCAAACTGCGTTATAGCATTATCTCACACCCCAACATTTAGTCGAGCTTGAAAATAAATGTCAAGCTGTGAAATGGTTTCGGCCCACTGCGATAACGGCGTGGTCGATTTCTTTTGAATCTACTCGATGGCAGAATAAATTGATTTAAAAAGCGCATTTTGGCTCGTAAACGCACCCTTTGATTTAATGTCTTTCCGCACTTGCCGATGAAAGCCTTCAATCCGATTGGTCGTGTAAATCAAACGACGCACGGGTTTCGTATACTTAAAATAGGCCGATAAATAATCCCACTTCGTTTGCCATGACTTTAATACCAGCGGATATTTTTTCCTTCACTTCTCATCTAATAGCCATAAATTTTGTTCCGCTTGACCTTTATTGTCAGCCGCATAAACAGTTTAATCTTACTCTAAATTAACGGACAGCAATTTGTTAAACTTTATGAACGTACAAAGTGGTGTCAACGATGAGTATACGAGCAAAAAACTATACAGAAGAATTTAAACAAGAATAAGCCGTAACACTTGCACTGCGTTCCGTGTTTGTAAGCAGTGCTGCCAAAACGCTTGGCCTACCTGAAGCAACCTGCACCCATGGGCGCATAAAGCCAAGGCCGAAGGCGTGCAGCCTGAGTGATGAAGCTGCTAGCAAAGCCAAACCTGGATTTTGGGGCAACTCGAGTCATTGAATCAGAACTCAAAGATTATTTA
>CAWUKA010000020.1:0-26286 GCA_963922965.1 uncultured Gammaproteobacteria bacterium
GGTATTCATTGAGAGTTGCGCATCACCAGCAATCTGACCCACCGTGATATCTTCAACAACAGCACCGGTGGTGGTGACCGTGCTCGCTGGGGCTAACGATGGTTGCTCAGCAGTGCGAGCAGCCTGAGTCGGTCGCTCGAGCAGACGGGCCACCTGCTCTTGTACGCGACCGACCTGCTCAAGTATGGCGGTGATATCGCGCTGCTCAACTTGTTGTTGTCGTAACATCACCTGCCCCTGATCAACCAGTGTTGTTTGTTGATTAACGACGTCGACCATCAATTCACTGATCAGTTGATGTAACGCGTCGAGTTGCCGAGGCACCGTTTCATCGGACGCTGCAGCGGCCTCCGGTTCCGTCCGCTCATCGAATTGACGAAGACCGTCCTTGAGGGCGGCCAGATCAGCCATCATATCAATCATGTCTTGTTGCTGGAGAGTATGTTGACTCAGCAACCTCGCCTGCTGGTCAAGCAGGGCTTGCTGACTAGCAGATAAGCCGTGTTGTTGATGCAGCATCCGCGCCGTGTTACCCAAATTCAAGTCACCAATAGACTGGGCCAATTGCTCATTAAAGTGTTCAAATTCTCTTTTGTATGTATTAGCCGTGATGAAGCGAGTGGCATACCAAGACAGTCTATTGTGCTCGGTAAATTGCTCAAGGTAGGCCTGAATGTTTTCCAAGGTTGTTACCAGATTGCTAAGTGCGGCTTCGTAGCCTTCGGATCCACCAGGTGGCATCGCCGCCATGACATGGCTGACTTGTTGCTCATTGGTCAAGTCCAGTGCCCTGACAATATCGACCACACTGCCAACACGCGCATGCAAGCGACGGCAGCGGGCTTGGTTCACGCGTACATTATCAGCGGATGTTTTAATCGAATCGTAAAGGTTGATGACGGTGCCAAAAAGCGTGGTGACGGTGTTGACGGTTGTGGCTGCCGCTAATCCAGCAGTGACAGGTTCCATGGTTGACCTCCTGTAAAGGCAATGCTTACAAAGCAAGTCTAACGTTATTGAAATTATATAAAACGCTATGAGTCTAACGAGATAATACCACTGATTCAATTAGGATAAGACCTATGTTGAGTTAAGCGACCAAAGAATGAAACCATGTCAGTATTTAGCAGTGGGGTGATTTATCTTGCAGCAGTAGCATACTCGTCAATCTCGAGTGTTTCTTAGTGTCAATTATTTGGGTGTGAGTTTGTTCAGTAGGGATACTTATAGTTGATGTAAATAGGTTGCGGACGGTAATTGTGTATTCAATGAGCAGACACGCGATGGCCAAAAGTTACATTAAATCACTGGCTAAAAATTGCTCGCACCAAACACTGCAAACATTTATTGTGAAGAATTAATAAATGCGTTTTCTCACTACGAAATACTTTGATCTGGCATTGATCTGGCATTGCAGTGATGTGTACCACCAAGCTTTGAAATCATGCAATAAGATACATTTGTAGGGTTCCTCATTCGGATTACCTTTTAGAAAACCGCCGTGCCGGCGGCTCGCGTAATTTAAATCAATAGTGATTCATGCGTTAGCAATGAGTTAGTCCCGATAGCGCTACTCTACCTCTTGATCGTTATTATCATAGAGAAAAGTCACCAAAATACCACTTCTGGCTTTTCCTGATCCGGTTGATCCAGATGCGGGTGCAAGGGATCTGGAAAAGCAGCCACTACTAAATATAAATCATACTAAGTAATTAAAAGACAAAGTAATAACAGCAGCAACATTGGCTGCCTAACCACCAGGTGTGAACAAACTCAAGCCTTGGGGTAATTGCTGCTGCTTTTTTATCTTAATCGTATTTGTTGCAAAAGCTAGTTTAAGCAGGATATGTCAATTTTGGTTAATAAAATGTTAAAGTATAATTATTTAGTGAAAATAATAGTATATTTTAGTTAATTAGACTTGATAATTAGTTAATATTGGCATAGACTACTCGGTATGAAAAGTTAACGACCTGATTGATCTCAATACGATACACCTGAAGACTGACTTCCGCACTTAAGACAAATATGAATGCCATCGAAAACCAACCAAACGAAACCCAAGACTGGTCAAGAACACAGAGTCAAATGACTAATAGGTTCGGCGCTCATCAGCTGGGGCAAGCACCTAGTGCAAATATAGGCAAGACACTGAGCATTGGGTATAACCCACTAAGACTTACCCAATCACGACCGTTAGTCGATAGCAGTAGCATGGGGCAACAAAATACCGCTTTGTGCACAGCAGCCATAATCGATGCCAAACACGTTAATTTTAATGATGAAAAGCAACGTCCCTCTATGGCTACTGTGCCTTCTTTTAATGCGCGGGTCAGTGCTATACCAACTGAGTTAGAACACTTACCTGTCTGTATGAACCAAGACCTGAGTTCATTCAGCCAAATGAATCATGTTTTCATGATAGAGAGTAACGTATGGATGTAGCCTACTTATGGGAAAAACTCGGATCGATCATTCAACAAGGTTTACAAGATAATCGAGTTGATGAAATCATGTTAAATCCCGATGGTGCTCTTTGGTTTTATCCAAGTGATAGTGGTGGCTATCAGGGCCATTTAACAGCCGATGATGCTGAGCAATTTGTCCACGCGTTAGCACAATATCGCCGTGCTTTCGTCAACGCTGAGCAGCCGTATCTTGACGCCGTTTTGCCGTTTAATAACGAGCGGATCAACGTTACCATGCCTCCCATCTGTGAGCGAGTATCTTTTAATATCCGCAAGCCCGCGCAACGCATTCATACTTTGGCAGAGTATGTTACATCAGGGGTACTGACTTCGATAGAAGCCGAGTTTCTAACTCAAGCCTTGGTCGATCGGCGCAACATCTTAGTCTCTGGTCCACCTGGTGCTGGCAAAACAACTTTTGCCAATGCTTTACTTCAACAGTTGAGTGAGCTAGTCCCAGATGGTCATCGTGTCCTCATTTTGGAGCAAGTGCCGGAACTCCATTGCGCCGTTCGAAACTGTAAGACAATGCTGACAGCCGATCAATTAAGTCTTACACAATTACTCTGGCTCGCTATGCGCAATCGCCCTGATCGCATTGTGGTCGGTGAAGTTCGGGATGGAGCCGCGCTTGACTTACTGAAAGCTTGGAACACTGGCTGTCCCGGAGGCATCGCGACTCTCCACAGTAACCATCCAGCAGCTGCGGTTCAGCGCTTACTGGATTTGGCCTGCGAGGTAATCCCACGACCACCATACTACCTCCTTGCTGAAACAATAGATATTATCATCCAGCTTGACGGTGCACCTACTGGGAAACGCCGGGTTAGTACGATTGCGACTTTACAGTCGATCGACCCACATCAACATCAATTCATTTTAACCCCCCTCAACAAGGAGAAACATAACCATGACCACACCATGCATTAAATCGACATCGACTCGTTCATCAACACGCAGGCTATTGTTTGCCAGCCTATGTGCGAATCTACTCACTCCAAGTCTTAGCTTAGCGAGCACGCTCTCGGGTGAGGGAGGTTGGATTTGGGAAAATATCCTCTCGACCTTCGCAGACTCTTTTACCGGCCCTGTACTTTTTTCCATTGGGATTATGGCCATTGGCTGCTCTGGAGTTGCGATGGCTTTCATGGATTTACAAGGTGGTGCTAAATACCTCGTACGTGCCTGTTTAGGTTGCGGCATTGGCTTTAGCGCGCCAACTATTCTTGCAAGCTTTGGCTTGCATGGCGCCATAATTTAGCCAGGGCGAGTCAAGTGTACGGTACTAGCCTCCCCATTGAGCGCGCAACCACTCAGCCACTTCTAGTTGCAGGCGCTGAAAAGCGCCTGACGGTGGTTAATGGACTATTGGCATTCCTTATCGCAGCTAGCAGCCAATTTCACTCGCTACTTGGGCTACTCAGTCTAATTTGGTTTTGCGCCATACAAACCAGCCTAACTCGGCTTAGTCAGTGGGATCCGCAGTTCAGTAAGCTAGTTGGTCCAAGCTGTCGCTTCGCGCTGTATCCTTTTTATCCTTCACGAAGCACCCTGAACGATCTGCCAAACCGATCTATTCGCTCAGTCATACGCCCTAAGCTCACTTGGTAAGATCATGGTGACTCACACTTCGTCTGCAAATCATCCTCAGTCGTTCCGACGCGAAGCGAGACTCAGCACAGGGTTAAATGCGTTGCTCGGCTATCTCGTTTTGATCGACCCAGAAACGGTTTATCATAAAGATGGCGCGCTGTCACATCACCTTCAAATAGAAGCTTTCGATCCGGTCGCCTGCACTGATCATGAACTTGATTTTTATGCTTCGACTTGGGCTGCATGTCTAGCATTTCTTGGTGACAACTGGCTGCTTGAAAGCAATGTGCTCAAAACACCTGTTCGCGTCAGGCAGCCCGCCCAAGCCAGCACAGACCGACTCTCGCAGCGCCTACACACTGAAAAATGCTCGCAACAACGTGAACAACCTTACTACCAAACTCGCACCGTGCTCTCTCTCACATACAAACCACCCGCTAAAAAGGGTGGTCTTTTAGGACCCTTATTTGGTGCTTCGCAAAGCCTTGATAACCTGTCGATTCATCCAGCTAATAGGCTGGATGAATTTAAAGAAAAAGTCAGACAAGTCAGGCATTACT
Organism: uncultured Gammaproteobacteria bacterium; assembly: GCA_963922965.1. Classification (GTDB taxonomy): domain Bacteria; phylum Pseudomonadota; class Gammaproteobacteria; order CAWUKA01; family CAWUKA01; genus CAWUKA01. The sequence continues at coordinate 4,622 of CAWUKA010000020.1, forward strand.
TAAGCCGAGCTGTACGTTGCATCACACCACTTCATGATGACGATCTCGTCACTTTTCTTGCGCAGTGCTTGCATGGTCCCAACCAGTGCTCTCGCTTTCAAGGAGCATTACTGGATGCGACACTTGCGACTGCTGACTTTCGGTGTGGCTTTACTCCGCGACTCGGTGAGCACCATCTAGCGCTGCTCGCGATCGACGGCTTACCGGCACAAAGTCATCCAGGATTACTACGTACACTACAGGCTTTTCATATCGATTACCGCTGGTCGAGTCGCTGGATATGCTTGAGTCGCCGGAGTGCGGTAGCCTATCTGAAACAATATACCCGCGCTTGGTCTTCGAAAGCGATCGGCTTAGTTGGCATTTTGCGTGAAGCCTTGGGGCTCAAGGTTGAGCTCGACCAAGCCTCAGATGCTGCAGCTGACGAGTGTCGTGCCGGCATACAAGCGGTCCGTGCTGGCAGTATCCACTATGGTTTTTATAACAGCGTCGTTGTACTGCGCCATGTAGACCAAGATGCATTACGGGCAATCACTCAATATTGCCAACAGACGCTACAACCTTTTGAAGTTACGCTTCGGCTTGAAACGCTGAATGCGACTGAAGCTTTTTTAGGGAGTCTTCCCGGGCATGGCGGCTATAACCGGCGTCAGTTATTACTCAACAGCACTACTTTTAGTCATCTCTTTCCCATCACCCACCCCTACCAGGGTAAGCCACAATCACCCTGTCCATTACCCGGTTACCATCAACAACCGGCCCTTCTTACTGCGCAAACCCCAGATGCGCAGCCTTTTTATCTCAATCTCCATGTTGGTGATGTCGGCCACACTCTCGTGGTCGGTCCAACTGGCAGCGGGAAATCCACTCTGATCGCGGCGATCATCGCCGCGCATCGGAATTATCAAAATTCTCGAGTCATCGTGCTCGATAATGACCACTCACAACGTTTAACAGTTGACTTACTTGATGGTCACGTTGTGTCTGATATCACCCAGTGTACGTTGGCACCACTTGCAGGTATCGCGCCCGAACAACCGGCCGCAAAGGCACGCGCTCTCGACTGGCTTGAGCAGTGTTGCCTCGCACAAGGTGTAGCGCTCACAACCACACGACAACAAGCGCTGCAAGATGGACTTAACCGCCTCATGCACGAGCCTAATGCTTACAAAAATCTCGATCACTTCACAGTACAAGATGAAGCGATCCGGCAAGCCCTGCATGTCTTAAATCAGAGCCCCTATCATGCTCTTTTAAATGGTACTCGATCAACACTGTCTGAGGCGAGTTTGATGAGTATTGATTTATCGAGTCTATTGCGCTCAGCAGTGAATGCCTTGAACAGCGCAGTATTGCAAGCGCTATTGCACGATCTAATGTTAGGTTTTGATAGGAATCGACCGACCCTACTCGTCATTGAAGAAGCCTGGCGCTACTTAAATCACCCCTTCTTCAGTACGCAGCTCACTGATTGGCTCAAAACGCTGCGCAAAGCCAATGTCAGTGTAGTGCTCGTTACACAGGACCTCACCGATATCACGGCGAGTCCTCAGGCAAATATCATCCAAAGCGCCTGTGTGACTCGACTCTACGCCCCAAACCATGCTCTTGGCGAAACCGATATTGCGCTTGCTTATCGTCGCTTCGGCTTGACTGAGTCACAAGTCACACTGCTACAGCACGCAACTCCAAAGCAAGATTACCTCTATCACACACAAAATCACCAAGCGCTATTTCAATTAGACTTAGGACGCGTTGCACGAGCCACACTCTGTGCCCCACCGCAGGAGTACTATTCACTACAAGAGATCAAACGTGAACATCCAGATGATTGGCTCGAGACCTGGTTGCGTTTGCAAGGGATTGATGACTCGTCTAGTCAGGACTGAAGAAAATGATAGCACTGATCAATTTAATTATGTACGCAAAAATCAAACCAAGTCACCGCGTTCAAGTACAAGCTCTGCCAAGCCCGGTTTGCTGTGTTCGATATCTACTATCGCGATGGCGATGTCTAGTTTATTTTACTCTATTGGGTTCTTTGAGCTTAGACGCAAGTGCTGCCGGATTACCAGTCTTTGATGTAGTCAATTACTTACAAAATATTTCTGCTTACGCCCGTCAAGCGGAGCAACTCGTTAACCAAACTCGTCAAATCGAGCATCAAATTGACATGTTGAAACAGCAAAAACTTAGTCTCAAAAGCCTGACTGCACTGGATTGGCGTCAATTAGACACACTCCTTGCTGACCTTGATCAATTGAGTCAGCGTGGTCAAGCGCTCTCGTTAGCAAGTGCTGATCTTGAAGCTCAATTTCAAACTCATTTTCAAGCACCATCGGTTTTGACGCCCGATGACACCTATGCGATTCATCTTCGTGACGCGCGGACAACAACCCTCGATACCTTAAGGGGTAGTTTGGCCGTACTGCATCATATCACAACCCGCTATCAGGAAGAGCAAGCCCATCTTAATACATTAAAAGCCATGAGTCTTGGTGCAGAAGGTCATCTACAAGCACTACAAATTAACGCGAGCTTAAGTGCTGAGACAATCAATCAGCTGCAAGTCTTAAAGCGGTTAATCGCCACACAAACTGAGACACAAGCAGTTTACCAAGCCCATCAAATCACTGAAAGGGCACTGAATCAAGCATTGACCGATCAGCTTGTGCGGGCTGTACCGACAAATTTTCCGCGTTTTCAATCTCCGTCAAATTTCGGTTTGATACCACATTTTGGTGAATGACTATGACTGTTGCTGTTGGTCTCTTCGATCAAATTACGCAAGCATTTTTGGACGCTTTGCACCACCAAGCGAGTCATCTTCGTCATCTTGGCGAAGGCTTATTTTATTACCTTGCGGTCATTCAACTTGCATTAAATGGTTGTTGGCTCGCGCTCCATGGTGCCGGCTTACACGAACTTATCAGCCGCCTAGTCCCGTTTTTTCTCAGCCTCGGCCTTTTTTATGGCTTAATTCTCCATGGTGGAGTTTGGCTTCCGGATATCTTAAATGGCTTTATTGAGGCTGGTCGAACGGCGGGTGTCACCGCCCTTGATCCGAGTAGTATCATGGATCAAGGTGCTTTTATCGCGAGCAATATTTTTAAGGCCTTCAGTGGCCTTGGCATCGCTACCCATCCGTTTGTCGCGATCGTCGGGAGCATAGTCTGTCTTGCCATCATCGTGATTTACGCATTGATCGCAGCTGAGCTTACCGTGGTGTTAGTCAAAACCTATGTGGTCGTTGCCATAGCACCGCTCTTTTTTGCCTTTGGTGCCACAGAGTGGACCCGTGAGATGACACGGCAATTTATCAGCGCTGTACTCGGTCTTGGTCTTCATCTTATGACTTTGTATCTCTTGCTTGGGGTCGGTCAGCACACTGGCGAACACTGGGTTGAGCTGACGACCTTAGCTGTTCAGCAGCATGACGTTTTCCCATTACTCATCATCCTCGGCGCCTGTCTTGTCTATTATCTTTTGATCAAAGCTATCCCACCATTTGTGGCCAGTCTTGCTGGTATCGGTGGCTTTCGCCATTACGGCAGTGCCCTCATCGGTACAGGAATCAATCAGAGCCAACAGGGTGTCCGACTTCTACAGTCAGGTCAAAGGATGGTACAACAAACAGGCCAAGGCATTGCACAAGTTGGCTTGGCTGGACATCACTGGGTTCAAGCTGCCAAGCAAGCTCCGCTTCAAAACCACGGATCGCGATTTCAGCAGTTCACGCACCCTATGCGTTGGGCAACTCGACAAGCCCTAGGGGCAATGCAGAGCACTCTCAAAGAGCGGCTATCTCGATCTCAGCCATCCGTTGGTCAAACCTTTAATGATCATTTTGTTAAGCGTTATACCTCTCAAGTCAACCCACGCAAATTGCCCTAACCTGGAGTATACCTGTGAGTCTATTCAACCGTCCTATTGGTGGCTTTAGTTTCCTCTTCCGCTACCTCAACTATTCTATAAGGGGAGTCAAGCGTATCTGGCCTTGGTGCCTTAGCCCCATGCAAACACCTACATTGGGGCAAATTGCCAACCCGCAGGATGACGAAACTGACAATCCTTATCTACAATCCCGTCTACTTTGGCAAGATCTGTATGGTGATATCTACACGCATTGTCGGCATGCCCAATGCTTAAACCGTTTGCTAATCGCCCTACTTGCGCTAGTGTTCTTCGGCGCACTTCACCTCGTACACCGATCTCGAGTCGAGTTGGTGCCTTTCCTCATTCATGGTCATGAGGTTGTGACTGCCACACAACTGAGTGCGCCCACCTTTAAGGCAATTCAACCGACCCTCGCTCGTTACTTTGCCGAAAATTTCATCCAGGCAGCTCGCAGCCGGACCGGGGACGCCGCGGTTGATCATGAACGCCAACTCAAAGCGCTCGCGTTCACCACAGGTGATGCCACTACAACCCTCACACGTGATCAGGCGGCTCGCACAGCAGACTCAAACAACATAACCGTTACAGTGACAAGCATTCTCCAAGAATCAAGCCATATTCTTGATGTCCGCTGGCTTGAAGTACATCGCGATCAACAGCGACACACAGTACTTAGCACTAGTCGGCATTGGGCGCGCCTTATTTATCGTTTTGGTCCACCCTCAACGCAAGCGGTAATTTTGAAGCACAACCCACTCGGGTTTTATCTGCAAGACATCCACTGGGCTATCGACCAAGCAGCTAATCCCTCACCATTAAGGACTTCGCCATGATATCAGCCTTCCGACAATATACACTGTTCTTGTTGACTGCCAGCTCCATGCTAACCGGTTGCATTAACCGCCATACACCACCTAACAATTGGGTCAAACCAAACCGGATCATTGAAAAATCAATCCCAGCTGCGCCGACACCTATCGCTGCTACCTTTGGGTTAGGTAATCAACCCGCTGTTGTGAACGCCTATCAGCGCTTTGTCAAACACGGACATGCTCCTGTTGTTGGTAAAAATAGCTTTCGTACCCTTCCCTATCAACCCTACCAGCGCCCCATCATTGGTTGTAGTCCACTGCATCTGTGTGTGATTCAATTAGAAGCTGGGGAACAACTACAAGATCTCGCGCTAGGTGACAGTGCGCATTGGCACTACCATACTGCTTGGATCGGCCCACCTCATCAAGGATCGCTACAGATCGCCATTAAACCTCTTGAAGCGAACACTGAAACTGATATCGTTATCGCAACCGATCGACGCGCCTATACGCTTGGTCTCATCAGTGCGGTAGGACAGCACTCCGAAGTCATTAGCTTTTACTACCCACAAGAGACGATTCATCAGCATCATCAGTTCCAAACAACCATTCATCCGAAAATACCTCTGAATAAGAGTTTAATTGCTATTGACCAACTTCATTTCAACTACACCCTGAGCGGCGATAAGCCGTCCTGGCGACCTCACCAAGTATTTGATGATGGGCGCAAAACCCTAATTGAAATGCCGCCCAAAGCCGATCACACTACGCTCCCTGTGCTTTTTGTGCGTCAAGCCGGATCACTCGCATTGATTAACTATCGCTATCAGACACCTTACCTGGTCGTAGATGGTCTTTTTGAAGAAGGGTGGCTTATCTCCGGCATTGGTCGTCACCAAATGCGTGTACGAATCAGTCATCATTAATAAAGAGGAGAATCGTTTGTCCATTCAATCAACGCCGTCATCTTCAAAAGAGCGTGACGATAAAGCTGGTCATACGCACCAGAACGTACTACAAGATGAGATGAAGGCATACGCCGCACCGTATCGGCGCTTACTGCTCCGTGTAGTCGTTAGTCTCGGTGTTTTTTTTGCACTCATTATCGCTTGTATTCACCAAACCGTGCCCTACCGTCCAGAAGCGATGTTAATGCGTGGGCATATCCCTTTAGATGAGACAGAGACACTAGCGGCAATGCAGCGATTGGAAGCGTCTTGGCAACACACTGCACCAACTGAAAAGCGACACCCTATCGTCGAGAAGAGACTTGAACAATCTTCGGTGATTAAATCCGCTTCTACCACTCCCCTCATCAAACAGCGGAAAAACACACCATCATCATCTTCAATGCGCATTGCTAACAACCCTCATCGCACCAGCACACCGAGTGATCAGTTCGCATCGCAGACATTTAACCAAAATGCTACCCCTGAGACTAAAGTCCAATCGCATACAAAGGATTGGTTGATCGATGCTGGTCGCTCACCCATTTCAACCTTCAAGCCATTGCCGCAAAGTGCGCTACCGAACACAATACACAGCTCATCGACAACTCCGCCGTTACCAGAGTCTACCGCCAAATCTCGATTAACTACCGCTAAAACCCCACAAAATAAGTCGATGATGCAAGAGCGTCAGACACCCAGTGATACTAGCCTGACCATACGCGCCGGTACTCTAATTCCAGCTATCTTACAAACCGGTTTACAATCTGACTTACCCGGTACCGTAATCGCAAAAGTACGTCAAGGCGTATACGATAGTGCTACTGGAAATACACTTTTGATCCCACCCGGAACCACTCTGCTTGGCACATATCAAAATGATCTCAGCATTGGTCAGTCGCGACTGTTCGTTGTGTGGCGGCATTTACTGTTTCCTTCCGGCCTGTCTTTCCTACTGCAAAGCTTTCCAGCTGTTGACAACACTGGGCAAACCGGTTTGTCTGATCAAGTCAATCGCCATTTGTTACAAACCATGAGTTCGATCTTTATGATGAGCATTATTGAAAATCACCAACCCGATCAACAACTAAGTGTTGGACAATCGCTATCCCAACCACAACTTATGATCAGTGCACTGCGCGAAGCACTGCACAGTGGTAGCAAACCCACACTTAATGCCACCGCAACCCAGCCACCGACTATAAGTATTCGACCTGGTGCTCTATTCAATGTACTCTTGACTCAAGACCTAGTTCTTTCAGAATCAATCTCGAATAAATAAGGGTAAGTGCGTGCAATGCATGATACACACTGTAAAGACAGCCTTTACACGGCCTTTACTCACCGTAGTATCAGTGATGGTGACTTTCATAATACTGGCTTACGTACCGCTAGCATTCAATGTCACTGACTCCGCACCAGTGGGGTTATACTACCGCACTAGTGTACATGAATTGCAGCGCGGTGACTGGGTTGGTGTCTGCTTGTCTGGAGACATAGCGCTCCTCGGTCGACAACGAGGTTATCTCTCTTCCGGCCAGTGCCCATCTCACACTACGCCACTTTTGAAACAAGTGATCGGGCGACCAGGAGATACCGTGCGTTTAACAAAATCAAGCATCTTGGTCAATAAGGAAATGATCAACGCACCGCGTCATGCCTTTGACCGTTTGGGTCGGCGACTGACAGTCGCAATCAGTGAATCTACAAGCAACGGCAAGACTGCAGGTTATTGGATCTATGGTGCTAACAACCCCGATCAATCGTGGGACTCGCGTTACTTTGGCCCAGTGACGCGTGGATCAATTATTGGTCAGTACCACGCCCTCTTCACGTTAGGTAGACACAACAAACAACCTAAGACTCGGGCCAAGATTAAGCGTATGAGTATGCATCGGCATTTTATAGAGTAAAATCGCTAAAATAATTATTGAAAACAATAGCTTACATCAATAATCAATATCCGCCGTCGCTTGGCCTTGCAAGCTAGGCCTTCGTGACCACACCACCGCAACGTTAACGTTGTTATCGCTGATGTGGTCACCAACCAGCGACGGCGGATACAATGATAGGAAAGTGAATCAGTGTCAGAGAAGAGAAAAGAAGAGAAAAAGAAAATAAGGAAAGAAAATAGAGAAAGGAAAGAAAGGAGAGAAAAGAAAAAAATATAAAGCTATGATGAAGAAGATGGGAAAATAGTAGTAAATATTTTAAAAGAAAAAAATTTAAAACAGTAAAAAGAGAGAAGAAAAAGTAAGAAAAAAATCGTAATAAAAGATACTATCAACAGCAGTGATAATAAGGAGTAACGATGGCTTTTCAACTCACACCCCGAGATCTCAAACTCATGACGTGGTTAGATGAGCACGGCTACGCGAATAGCCTTCAGCTTGCTCGCTGGCTCAACGTGACCACCACGACGGCTTATGGCCGCCTTAGTAAGTTAATCCAAGCCGGCTATCTTAAACATGACTTTGTGTTGCACGGCGAGCATGGGGTTTATAGTCTAACACCGCTTGGTCTACGTACAATCAACAGCACACGACCACACCTTCGGCGTATTGCGCCAGGGCTCCATCGGCATAGCATCAGACTTATAACACTGAGTCAGGATCTATTGCTGACTTGGCCCGGTCATTTCATCCCTGAGCGCGTACTACGACATGAAGCACGGCTACCTTTTAATGTCAAACGCCCACATTTGAGTGATGGACATCTTATCTATCAAGGTCACTGTATCGCGATCGAATTAGAGCTACACAAGAAAAATCGTACGCGACGTGATCATCTCTTTCGATCCTATTTGAGGAACAAAGCTATCGATCAAGTGTGGTATTTTTGTCAAGACAAGCAGGTCTTACGTCAACTCGAATACTATAGTCAAAAAGCTCATTGGTTTAAAATCAGCTTAGTGGATAAGCCGGATACATGGCCAACTCTGGAGCTAGGTAAGGCGATAAATTCGATCGAACCTATTCCTTATGCTTATTGACCTCGTCGAGCGTGCAAACCAACAACCAAGCTGTTTCATTGCGCTTATCTTCCTGATGGCAGGTGGGTGGTTTGCACTACCAATCATTGTGTGCGGTAGTGCGACATTGCTGCTACTGACTGGCGCTCGTCATCTTAAATATACCCAATTGACGGCTATTAATACGTTTTTGCTTAGCTTTACTGGTTGCGCTGTCCTGTGGTATCAACCACTCGGGTTAGAAGCGCTTAGCAGACTTCATCAAGAATCCGGTTTACACACTATGTTTTTTAGAGGGTTACACTGGACCGATCAAGCTTGGCTGACAAGCTATCCACTTGGCGTAATTTGGGGGTTTAGTCTTTTTTTATTAAGTCGAGCACCATCATCACTGTTGCGAGATATCGAACGAGTGGCGCGTGGCCAACGATGCAAAATGAAGCGTCACAAGCCGGCCAGCCTGCTACGAAAGCTTAAACAGTACCAATCTGCCGCAGTAAAAGAAGGTACCCTGCTTGGCCTCAATGTCTCAAACGGTGCGCCTGCAATCCTTACAGATCTCGCCGCGAATTTACACGTCTTTGTGGTTGGTACAACTGGCGCTGGTAAGACAACAGTGCTCACTAATTTGATCGAAAGCGGTATTAAGCGTAATCAGCCACTCTTTTACATTGATGGGAAAGGGGATCAAGCTTTAAAAGCTCGATTACAGTTAGCCGCTGAGACACAACAGCGACCTTTTTATTGTTTTGATATGCTAGGCAACAGTGCCGCTTATAACCCACTTGCTAGTGGTGGTTATAGCTCGAAAAAAGATCGGTTAATTGAGCTACGACACTGGTCGGAAGATCATTACCGAAAACTAGCAGAGAGCTACTTGCAGATAGTTTTTAAAGTGCTTACTGCTTGCAATAGATATGTTGACCTCAGTACTGTCGCAGCAGCACTAACACCAGAAACATTATATACGCTAATACGTCAAGCAACTGATGACCATCTCATCGACTCGGTTGATACGATCGCACCTCACTACACTGCCATCACCAGTCTCGTCGCAGAAATTAACACACTGGTGCAAAGCGAAATTGGTCATTTGTTTCAAACGCAAGGCAAAGATACACTCACTTTTTCGCGAGCGCTTAAAAATAACGCCATTGTCTATCTTGGTCTACAACCGCTCGCGTTTCCTGCTTACGCACGTACCCTCGGTAAACTGATGATAAATGACTTAAAAGCACTTGCCGCTGACCAATTGATGCAGCCTGAAGCTGTACGACAGAAAATCTGGACTATCTTTGATGAATTTTCAGTGTTTGCCGGGGATCAAATCGTACACCTTGTTAACCAAGGACGTAGTGCTGGGTTGCAAGCCGTACTGGCGACTCAGTCACTCACTGACATTATCCGGCAAGGTGATCAAGCGCTACTCGGACAGATTTTAAATAACTGTAATAACTTTATTATCTTAAGACAAAATAACCCACAAGATGCCGAGCTGCTCGCTCACCTTATTGGGACAGAGTCAAGTTTTGATGTCACTTCACAACTATCTGCTACCAGCAAGCCAACCTTGGGTTCAGTACGTGAAACCAAAGCTTTTATCGTGCATCCTGACGCCATCAAACGGTTACCTCGCGGCGAGGCAATTTACCTCAATAAGCAGAATTTTAATTGGCAATGGATACATTTACGACAGGGTTTATAGGGCTTGTGCCTGTAATAACTGAGGCTTACCGCTAATTTCTAGTCTTGGATCGACAGGATCCGTTTTTTAGATACCGCCTGTATGGGCCAAATAGATCACTTTGATCGTAGACTCATCACTGAGAAATAGCCTTCTGCTTTTGACTGATTTTCGAATAATGCTATTGAGTGGTTCAATGGCATTGATGGTATAAATCACTTTGTCAATAGTTATGGGTAACGAAAAAAACTCAGCAAATTTGGCGAGTGCGCACGCCAAGACTTAATTGATCTGCGGGGACTTGCTATCCTAGGTGTCGGCAAACGCACCAAGTGCGATCAGGGCTTCTTATTCCGTCGTAGAGCGATACAGGTGCTTCCAATCACCAGTGACGGCCTTGTGCTCCTTCTTGTGCTCTTTCTTGTGATCCTTCCACCACACATAATTCAGTGAGTATTTGATCATGTGTACAACACACCGTTAGTAGGCCTTCGTTTAGGATAAATCGTTAGGATAAATCGTCTGAGTGGGGTCTGAAAGACCTCTCAAACCGTCCACACACGCGATTAACACCTGCTCGACACCAAGGTTTTTAAGGCTCAGGCTTGCAACCAAAATTTTGTACTTTCGTTTCCGGATAACCTGATCCTAAGAAGCTCTTTGTGTTCATTCAGATTAACCCCTAAGGCGAGATAAATTGATCGACTGGTAAGCCGTTTGTCCTAACGGATTTTGATAACAATGTAATTTAAATACACGACCAGGTACACAACATCAAGATGAAGAAGATGAAAAAATAGTAGTAAACATCAAAAAAACTTTAAGAAGGTAAAAGAGAGAGTAAGAAAAAAAGGTAACAAAAGATATTATCAACAGCAATAATAATAATGGGAAAAGTGATAAAGTGATAAAGCGCTACTTGGATAGATTTTGAATAACTGTAATAACTTTATCATCCTAAGACAATACAACTCACAAGATACCGAGGTGCTCACTCACCTTGTTGAAACAGAGTCAAGTTTCGACGTCACCTCACAATTATCTACTACCGCCAAGCCAACCTTAGGCTCAGTACGTGAAACCAAAGCTTTTAGCAATCATCCTGACACCATCAAATAGTTGCCTCGCAGCGAAGCGTTTTACCTCAATAAACACCAACGCTCTAATTGAATTGTAGAAATTTTTAAAGGCTCAAGCGCATAAGCTGCCAGTGCGGGAGGCTAAAAATATCATTGTATTGAGAATCGAACGTAAGCCGCGAGTAGCTCTGACTCCATGGTTTTTTCGTTGTTTTTTCGTTTTCTTGTAATGAGTTTCAGGCCTGTTGCAAAAAGCTTATCAAATAATTCTTTCCCAATATAACCCTTATCACCAAAGGCTAAACCATTCAATGTGTGAAGCAAAGAAAATGCTTCTTTGGAATCACTGCGATTACCCTGCGTAATTTTAAAAGCCATTAGTTCGCCCCGTTCATTGGCTACAATATGCAGTTTTAACCCAAAAAACCAGCCTACAGAAGTTTTTCCATACTGTGCAATTTGAGAAAATGTTTTATGACGCTTGCTTCTTTTCAAATGAGATACAGGCAAATAGCTAGAATCAATGTAATAAATTCCGGTGCGCTTACCCAAATGCAACTGCGTGAATAATACCATAGGCACGATAGCACGGCCCATCAGGCTTACAAATCGAGTATAGCTCGATAACTTGGGGAAATTGCTTTGCCAGCAACGCTACACAAAACTGTAATAAGTTTTAAAGTCGCTGAAAGGGGTATGATGAGACACTACCAAGGTTGTCATCACCTCACTCAGGGGTAATGCCGCTTGAGGGCCACGTGGCTTATATTTTCCTGAGGCCCGGGCAACAATTGCTGCTTCATCTGTTCATTAGATTCCTTGCAAAAATCATCGATATCGCAAAGGATGAAAGCCCGTTGATTCGCTGCATTCATGGCCAATTTCCTTTTGCAGTCATTTTGCAGTCATTATGAAATTACCATCATAGCGAATCAGTGCTTAATTTCAACACACTTTTCTCCTAGTCCATTGATTTAATAAACTTCAAACTCAGAGCTGGGATCACAGTAAATCAAGTTGGCTATCTTATGTTCTCAGCAAGCATCATCAACTCTTGTTGCTGAGGTGGTCTCATTAAGCATGGATAAAATGTCAGCATCACTTCATTTGTTTTTCTCAACCTATTCAGACTCCTGCTGAAGTCATGATTTAATACAGAGTCTTAACTTACCATGAATCTTATTTTATAAGGTGGTTAACTGTCGTAGTTAACTACACACATCTTCACTAGCATGTTGCCTGGTGCCGCCGGCGTGATATTCACCGATAGCCCGCGTCTGATTTAACCCGTTGTCGCTATTTTCAATGGATAAAACGTAAAATATTATTTTAATAGTACATATTTTATGTTATAATTTCAATAATATGAATTAATTGGAGCTACAAATTGATGACGTTTGAGCAACTATTTAAAGCTATTGAAGGTATTGAACTTGAGTCTGAACAGTGGGCGTCGATTATGGTTTTAGTTGAAGGCCGGCATGCAGCCACAGTCACTCCCTATGCGGCGACTCCGGCACACGGTCTAGGAGCAAGCGGAGGCGGAGGACCTACTTCTGGTGGTGCTCATGAATTCCCCGATGCCGATCATATGGATAAGGATGATGAGTATGATGGTGATTATATTCAGTCTAGTTTTCATCACGAATTCTGCCCAACTGATGATGATCATCCACCAGCTAGCATGGGAGAGGATGAAGGAGCATTAGTCGCTGACGATGCACTTTCAACAACTTCGAGTGGGCGCTTTGTTAAATTAGACAAGATCAGCCCACCTCTAATTAGCGTTCAAGTTGATTCGAATGCTGATATTATGTTCTCTACCACTAGTATTAGCCGGCCGAATACCGCCCGAGGGAGCACCCAAGGCGATCACATTACTGCCTACGCCATGATTGTTGATGCTGTATTGAGGTCAATCAGCGATCAACCGCAATCTGAAATTAAGACACTTTTGCGTAACATTGCCAGTCATTTTCTCGGAATTGATCAGATAGAAGCTTTGTCAGCAGGGACTAGCGCTGAAGGCCAAACAGAGCAACATCCAATCGATAAAATTTTTGCAGAATTTAATGGTACGGTTGGCATACTAAGTTCTCGCAAAGAACGCGCTGAGTTTGTTAAATGGCTAAAGTTTAATAAATGTAAAAAGGACCATGTTGACGACGTTAAATGCCAACTTAAATTTTCAAAAGCGATTCGACTTGCTAAACTGATTCAGGAATCTTGCGAATACGTTTTGAAAGCAATCAATGCTAGAGTGGAGACGACCGTCTTTAGTTATTATAAAAAGAGTAGTGCTGATCTTGGTCGGGAAGCAAACCGTGTCAGGACAGCAATTGATGCATTAAGAGCATTTGAGTATACTTTAAGTTCAATGCAGCGTAGCCAAGATCATACTGATACGCTAAATAAAATTTGTAAAGAGACCATTCGCCGGGGCTTAACAAGGTTTAATGTTTTAATGTCTTCGAAAAGAAATTCGGAACGTCAGATATTAGAGGACAAAACTAGTATAGCAAGATTTGTTCGTTCGGTGATGTCAGTGCCTGGGCTGAGTGCGGCATCTGATGATGAAGATAGTGGTATCTCTCCTGTCTTAGATGGGCTTGCTAGTAGTATCGCTGATTTATTTGACTTCGATTATCACACCCAAATGATGAATCGTATATTTACCCACCTTGAAGAGTATATTAATGAAGAGCATCTTAATAAAGAAGATTTTAAAGGAACAGTAAAAGCGTTAACTGAAGGTTCAGAAGCTTTGTCAGCAGAACAAACGATCCGTGTACTTATGTCGTCAGAACTGACTGATAATCCAAGAATCGTGGCGCTTCATGGATTAATTGTTCGTTCAATTGCTTCTGAGCTCACTAGTAGTGAATCTGTTAATGACGCCGTTCAGGGTTTTATTCGATCTGTCATTGAGCAGCTCACTAATGATTTTGTTGAGCACGCCGTTCGGCATTTTAGCTTCGCTGTAGTTGCCTTCCCAACTATACGTGAGTATTGTCTTGAACCAGGTCAAAATACTCGGAAAGATGTGTTGCTCACAAAGCTTGGCAAAGCTCTGACACATAAAACAAGTTGGAATCAATCTGCTGAAGAAGAAATCATTTTACAAGAAATGCTGGTGGCAAGGTTTGAGGAAAGTTTGACGAAGCTAAAGCCGACAGCATCGATTCAATTTGGAGCGTCAGCGTCAGCGACAGCAGCAGCAGAGGAGGATTCCAGCTCTATGAAGCCTGGATTTTAAAATGGAAATTCATCATTATATTAGTAAAATTGTATAGAGTGACTCAGCGCTGAATTGAGTGAAATAATTTTTAATAGTTGAGGTTTATGGTCATGAAAAAAGATTTTAGTAGGTATGTTGTCGCGAACTGGCGCCAAATCCAAGCCGAAAGCCAACGCCTGGCTAAAGAGCTAATCAGTGAATATTGTCACCATTATCCCGGTTTAGATCCACGCTGGATAGAGCGAGTTATACGCAGTGCTGTGAGTCGCGTCGTTGATATGATTTACTTGATGCCTAACACCTCGCTTTCTCGTAGTCGTCATCGCAATTTGGCAAATCATCTGAGCATTATGCAAGCGCTTGTCAAAATCAACTCCGGTTCCATCGGGCCAGTCGAGCTCAGTCATCCTATTATTAGAGATGTTTTTGCCATGTCTGCGTACCAACATTGTCAAGCACTGCAGGGCACTCTTCTTGGTATTATCGGTGTGAAGGAACATGAACATTGTCTGCAACAGTCGACCCGAGCCTGTGTCCAACGTGTTGTAAAGGTAGCACTAGAAGACACATCTATGAACTTTGACCTTCAAATAACAGAAGGAGGTCACGATCACCTTGTTGATGAGCTGAGGGAGGCTGTATCATCAGAGCAGGCAGTGATACCATTAGCGCATGCTCAGCACTTTGAAGCGCCAGTTGGTACAGCTGGGCGAGGCGCCTCAGAAGTTACATCAACTAACCAGGAAGCTGCTGCTGAGGTAAAGTCACCTAGTACTTGATTTGTGAGTCGATGTTTCAACCACTGACTGATTGTTCCTAATGTGCGAAGTTTAAATCATTCGTTGTCTTGTTTAATTTATCGTCAGCTCGACAAATGCGGTACTATCGCTGCTATGTTTCGCTTGGATAAATTACCCAATCAGTGTAGATCATTGGCCCTATTTGATTCATTAATATTTCTTATTAACAGGCTAGTCACCAATGGTAAAAACGTCTAATCAACTAGGGCCGCTTCATTTAATATATTAGGCAACAGAGGCAGTGTGCGTGGAGTTACTCTTTAAAGCCGACCAATAGCCAATTCATATTGCTTGACTCAAAAATTGTCTGAGAGACAACATCTTTAACTCCTTATGCGATGCAACCTCATTGTCATCATTACACCATCTAGCCAGGCTCCTTAAAACAGTATCAGCATCATGTAGATTATTAAGCCAAACATAATCTCATTTAACCCCAATTCTGAGTTTTTTTTAATCAGTTTGACTCAGTAATTTAATTGCAGAAATTTTTAAAGGCTCAAGCGCATAAGCTGCCAGTGCAGAGGCTAAATGTGTCATTGCATTGAGAATTGAACGATGGCGCGTATGCCAAATCTGATAATGATGTTTCAAATGTCCAATGACCGTTTCAATAATACCACGTTGATTCAATAACTGTTGCTCGTAAGCCGGGAGCACCTCTGGCTTCATGTTTTTTCGTTTTCTTGTAATGAGTTTCAGGCCTGTTGCAAAAAGCTTATCAAATAATTCTTTCCCAATATAACCCTTATCACCAAAGGCTAAACCATTCAATGTGTGAAGCAAAGAAAATGCTTCTTTGGAATCACTGCGATTACCCTGCGTAATTTTAAAAGCCATTAGTTCGCCCCGTTCATTGGCTACAATATGCAGTTTTAACCCAAAAAACCAGCCTACAGAAGTTTTTCCATACTGTGCAATTTGAGAAAATGTTTTATGACGCTTGCTTCTTTTCAAATGAGATACAGGCAAATAGCTAGAATCAATGTAATAAATTCCGGTGCGCTTACCCAAATGCAACTGCGTGAATAATACCATAGGCACGATAGCACGGCCCATCAGGCTTACAAATCGAGTATAGCTCGGTAACTTAGGGAAATTGCTTTGCCAGTAACGCTGCACAAAACTGTAATAAGTTTTAAAGTCCCTAAAACGGATGTGATGAAACATTATCAAGATTGTCATCACCTCACTCAGGGATAACCCCGCTTCAGGGCCGCGTCGCTTATTTTCCTAAGGCCCAGGCAACAATTGGTGCTTCATATGTTCGTCAAATTCCTTGCAAAAATCATCAATATCGCAAAAAATAGAGGTCAGTTGATTCACTACGTCCATGGCCAATTTCCTTTTGTAGTGATTAGAAAATTGTCATCATAGCGAATCAGCGCTTAGTTTCAATACACCCTTCCTTTAATCCACTGATTTAATAAACTTTAAACCCAAAACTGGGGTTCATTTAAAAGTTTTAACAACCGCCTCAGCCATTCCATTACTTTTAGAACGGTATGGATCAGTCAGACCTACTTCAAAACCCAACGCTCTGGCGAACCTGATAGTTTTTCTAGATGTATAACACGAGCCATGATCAATTAACCATTGAAGAGTAGTTGGTAATCTGCATCTGTTTCCAAAGCGATACACAAGACAATTTGCCAATAATTCGAAAATCATATCACCATCAATGCCACCTTGAGAGGTAGCAATATACCCTAGCACTGCTCGATCACAACAGCTCATAGCAAATGCCACCTTGACGCGATCGCCATTATGACAAACTATAGTCAATCTATCAGAGCATTAACTTAGATTACTATTTAATCTGATTATTTTGCCTTCATGAACTCGTACAAGCTTATTATCATTAAGCTAAATGCAGTCGGTTATTATCTTTCATCATACGATAGACCCGCTTATGGTTTACTCGAGCATGATACCTAATACGATGATTCGATATGACACATACTCTGTGGTAACTCTATATTGGTTTCTCTATGATAATAGCATTGATTAGTGTCAAAATTTCCGCGTCTGTAAAAAGTAAATTTAGCTATGTTTAGGCACAATATTATCCTCAATTAATCTAGCATTAAGGTTTGAGTATGATGGTCCTAGCGCGTCACAAATTATTCTTCGACTAAACTTTTTACTTTTAACCAAGCCGATTCCGAGCTCAGTTTTTTCCGCACAATGACAACAGCTGCTTTTAGAACTTCAGTTTTAAGAGTTTTACGACCCAGCATTCGTTCAAGCTTATGATTTTATTTCTATAATCTTTGATGTTCTTTTTTTGAAATCACTTTGCTGTCTGATTTAACGCTTATAGTTACATCTTCTGAATGTTGTCGTCTCTAACGCATTAAAGAATTGAGTCGTACTTTATCGATCCTGGTAACTTCAACAGTACTGAGCCCATTAGAATAACTTGCTTCAACCATTCTGACTATTTCAGCCTTGGAAATAGAGTGACTAGCTCTGATCACTGATAGTTCTATCATTATACAACCCGCTTAGTTTTTTAGATACTAAGTAAATCTGTTTTCTAGGGGCCACTTACAAAAGTAAAAGAGAGAATAAGAAAAAAATCATAATAAAAAATACTATTAACAGCAATGATGATAATGAGAAATGGGATCAAGCGCTACTCAGACAGATTTTAAATAACCGTAATAACTTTATTATCCTAAAATAAAATAACCCAAAAGATGCCGTGCTGCTCGCTCACTTTATTGGGACAGAGTCAAATTTTGATGTTACTTCACAACCGTCTGCTATCATCAAACCAACTTTAGGCTCAGTACGTGAAACTAAAGCTTTTATCAATCATCCTGAAGCCATCAAACGGTTACCTCGCGGTAAGGCGATTTATCTCAATAAGCAGGATTTTAATTGGCAATGGATACATTTATGACAATGGTTATAAGGCTTGTGCCTATAATGAATGAGGCTTACCGCGGTATCAGACTGTTGAGGGTTATGAAAAAATTGTTAACGAGATGAACTCGATAAGTCTGACTGTAAGCACAATACCCTAGACTCAAGCCTAATTGCTATTTACACAAGTAGCTTTTTCTTCATCGACGTTTAAGCAATGCTACCTGATAAGTGTAGATTATAGCTAGTAAATCGCTAACACAACTATGAGTTATTAAAAGCTAAACTGAGAAATGAGTAGTTTAAACTTATATGTATTAATTTTTCACTTTCGATTCGGCGTAAATTGACGACATCACATATTAAATAATTATACTGAGATTAGAGAATCATTTTATAAAGCATCAGCTAGCCAGCTTATTATATAATCATTTTAGGTTATGTTGACGACTAGTATGTAATTCACTTTCTTCAGCACTTCGTTCATCAGTAGGGCAATGCGCAGTATTACCAATCACAGTGCTGAATTTTGAAAGCAACTTAGCTTGAATAGGTGCTTCTTCAGTTCTTGGAGTAGCTCCAGTGTGTAATACAGTCTTACGGTAAAGTGGTTCGAAATGACTACCATTGCAAACTAGATGTAAAATGCTCGGATCATTGTAGAGAATCGCGTTCTCTTCGTAGCGTAATTTTCCCTCACTTGTCATTACCTCATGCGTGATGGGACTATTCTCGCGATATTCGAGCACATGTAACTTAAATTCAAATAGCTCGCAGAGAATACGGCCTTCAATGTTGGCTTTCCCCCAGTGCCAGGTATGTTTCATTTGAGCTAATAAAGGATGTGACTGACGTTCTGCTGAAGTTAGTCGAAGCGCACTAACATAGTCAGCGAAATAATATTGCTTTTGTACTTCATCACTACAGCTTCTAATTGCTTCATCGTCGTCTAAAAATGCCGCTTTAACCCAATGAGATCCTTTTGTTTCTTGCTCAGTGACATACTTATAGCAAAGTTCGCGCAGTGATTTGACTGTATGTGTTCCATTCTGCTGTGCACATTCTAGTTGTACTTGTCCTGCCCGATTGAGTAAGCTTGCTATTGAATGAAAGAAACAATCACCATCAGCTGGAGCCGAACCGCGAGAGAGTAAATCGGCTGTGAGTGAAGATATCGTCTGGTCTAAGATACTAGATGTAGTGGAGATTGGTTCTGTATGACTTAAGCTCTGAGTATCGTATTTTTTACTTGGTAATGAATCTTTACTTAAATCAATTTCATCGCTTCCATTTTTTGTTTCGCAACTCTTTGAAACTGAAAATCCACTTGGGTGAGTTTGCTCTAACTTCATTGTATTAAATTGCGCATGATCTAGAATGCACCGGCACAAATTTTCCTTCAATGATTCTGGGCTAAGAAATTTTACAAGAATATTTGCTAAAGCAACAATGATTGAGATATCTCTATCTCTAGTATAATACTTATGATAAATTTGCTTCTTAATTAGGATTTTTACTATTAAAACTAAGCTGTTAAGCTTACTCAAATATTCACGAGAGATAAGTAGCGTTTCTTCTGAAGTAGCGTATAGAAGTGTAGAAAAATGTCTAATCAAATCTACCATTAAAGTTTGATACCAAATGGGTTTTCGACAAACGTCTTCAATCGTGATTAACCTACCACAGCCTTGACACACTTCGCTGAATTCTACTACTCTCTGCGAAAAAAAATATTCATTTAATTTAGCAAAGATTCTACTATCAGTAGAATTAGGCCATGAAATATCCATAAGTAGTTGTGTAGTTGCTTTTAGAAGAGGCACTTTATCATCAGTTAATTCTACTGTTGGGAAAGAGAGCGTACTCAATAATCTTTGACATATAAGCTCATCTATATCGGTGATTTTTGTTAATAATCGTATAGCTACGATTTCAACAAACAAGCAGCAATTTACGTTAAAAATAATATTTTTTAACTCTTTGACCAAAAGCTCGCGAGTATAGTCTGGGCCAGATAACATTAAATAACCGACTGCGTCAATCGCCTTTTTATTGATGGTATGTGTCCTGGCGACTTCTAGTAATTCATTAACAAAATAATTGATGATGAGATTTAAGTCTTTTATAGAAAAAATAAATTTTTTTATGATTTTTTTCGCAAGCTCTACGGTAATAGTATCTCCCACACGAATGGCGATTAGTGGTATCCTAATAAATTTAATGCTAATCGGAGAGTCCAAAGATGTAATATCTAGACCGCTGATTAATTCTAAGCTTGAGCGTTTAAATTTAAGAGAAGATGAGTCAAATGAATTTAGTATTGAATCAATAATCTTTCTCTTATCCTTGTTATCTAGTAACAATTCTGGCATAAGCGCGTGTAACGCACGCACGCTAGCTGAACGTGCTGCATCATTCGGTGCATAACACATTAAGCCCAACAACTGTTTTTTTACTAAAAAATCTCTACTAGGTGACACGCGCAGTTGTCTCAAAGCATGAGCTGCTGCCGCTCTTAGCCTATGATTTGGTGAGAAATCTATTTTTTCGAGTAAAAGTGGTATAATACAGAATCTTTCAATATCTTCAGATGAAATTTTTAGTTCAGCCAAT
Source organism: uncultured Gammaproteobacteria bacterium (assembly GCA_963922965.1). Taxonomy (GTDB): domain Bacteria; phylum Pseudomonadota; class Gammaproteobacteria; order CAWUKA01; family CAWUKA01; genus CAWUKA01. Next base: position 25,534 of record CAWUKA010000020.1, read on the forward strand.
GTATTGATTACCATAATTTGTCTTTCAACTTGATGCGACGAATCAGCCTCAATAGACTGTGTAGAAAACTGCATCCGGCTAATAATAGCCTCAATCTCGATATTGGCATGGGAAGTACAGTCGTCTTGTTTTAACACTGTATCTACAATATCAATTAGCGTCTTATGACAATCATCCAAAATGGCTGTTTGTTTCAATGCTTTTATCAACACCGATGCATGCTCTTTTTTTTCCAGTAGCTTTTTGATTAGCTCTGTTGTTTTAATTTTAGGGCCTGACTCTGTAACAACTTTCAATGCATTTGCAACTGAATGAATGATAGTTTCAATAGTATCGCTAACTAAGGTGACCAATTTTTTTAATACGTCATCGAAGAAAGATTTAGGTCGTTGAGTTTGTGTAAGTTTAAGAAATATCTGTAGCGCAGAATAACACAGAGAAATATTTTTATTATTAATTGCTTTTTGTACTATATCATAAAAGTACTTATGAAAAGAGGAACCATCTAAGTCTAGCAGTGTCTCTGCTGCGAGTATACCAAATTCTAAATCTCCCCGTAGTAGCATAGTGAATTGCTTATTGACTCCTTTTATCTCAGGTGCTTGCTTGAGAATCCATCCAAGTGCCCGTATCGCTACTACGCGAGTAGCTCGAGTCTGGCTTGATTGTATTAGATCGATAAGCTTGGTAGCGATTTCTTCTAGTTGGGGACGAGAAACCCCAGACAATTGAGTGATTGATTGAATTGCGTAG
>CAWUKA010000021.1:0-25427 GCA_963922965.1 uncultured Gammaproteobacteria bacterium
GTGTCATTGCCACCGCTCACCCGTTCTGTTATTGCACAAGGGCAACGATGCATTTTAGCGAGCAAGGCCGCGATGCACAAGTAATATTTGTAAACATTATAAGCACGGCAATAATTTATGGTACCCATTCCCTTCCCATGATCACAACAGCAAGCAAACTCACAACTCCAGTACTCAAATGGGCTGGTGGCAAGCGCAAACTATTACCTCGCTTACAGCAATATTTTCCTGCCGAACTTACCAGTGGCCAGATTCGTTATTACGCCGAGCCTTTTGTCGGTGGCGGCGCGATGTTTTTTCACATCGCACAGCACTATCAACTTGAACACTATTACTTATTCGACATCAACCCTGCCGTGATCGCCTGCTACCAGGTTTTGCAAGTTGCCCCGCGAGCGCTGATCGATGCACTGCAAACGCTAAGCGATGGCTACCTAACACTCGAACAGCAACAACGACAACAGTATTTTTATGCCGTACGCGAGCGCTACAACGCTACCTCGCTCAAGCCAGGTTGTAAACCGCGTGGTTCTGATCTGATCACGCATGCAGCAATGACTATTTTTTTAAATCGAACTTGCTTTAACGGTTTATACCGCGTCAATCGCCAAGGCGAATTCAACGTCCCACATGGCCGCTATAGGGCGCCACTCATTGTGAACGCAGATAATCTCTGGGCTGCGCATGAGCTACTGCAACGAGCAACTATCAAGTGCATCGACTTCATGGCAGTCACTGAGCTCGCTAACTCCAGCATGATGATTTACTACGACCCGCCTTATCGCCCCATCAGCAAAACCGCTTGTTTCAACCAATACGCGCAAAATGGCTTTGGCGACACCGAGCAACAACGTTTGCAACAATGCTTCAGTTGGGCCAACCAACACGGTGCCAAGCAACTGCTAAGCAACTCGGCGTCAGAAGATGGCTTCTTTCAACAGCTGTATCGTAACTTCACCATCCACACTATTCAGGCCGCACGCCACATCAATGCCGATGCCAGCAAGCGCGGCCTCATCAATGAACTGGTGATCACTAATTACTCGGCTAAGCCATTGAAATTGATATAAAAATAATCTATTTTCGAAACGATTTGAAAACTTTGAGACATTTTGATAACATGCTGACGAATTTGGACCGGTAGTAAACGCCGCAAGCATTGTTTTCATTGTTGTATTCGTTGTCTGTATCAAGACCTGTGTTGGATCTACCACTCACACATCCAATTAGGCATAGCGTTACATCAGAGAGCAAGTGATCTGAGCTGGCAGCGCTACCTCACGCACACAAACTAAAAATTAAAGAGGTCAGCTATGCCAACCCAACCCGCACCCACTCGATTAAACGACGAACTCGATCTAACTTGTCATGAAGGTGAAAGCAGTAAAAGCACTGCAGCCGCATCAGACAGTGTTGGCCGCCAAGCACCCGTCGTGTCCGCCATCGTTGACCCTGCAGAACAGGCGCGCAAACGAAGCGAAAAAGCAGCGATAATTGCCAAGTGGCGCGCACACATAGGATCCGAACTCCACAGGCTGAATATTACCGAAAGCGCTGAGGCTGAATTGCTACCCGGTATCATCAATAGTGCTGAGTACAAGAGCCGCGAGCAGTATTTAAGGGAAAACCAATTGATTTTACGCAACGCTATCATGACCATGGATCTTTTTAAAAACTGTGAAGATTACTTTTTAGCACCTGCAGACCTAGATCAAAAAGGACTTTTTCTACAGTTTTTAAATCAAAATAAAGCTGCTGCTAACTTGCTGATCATCGCACACCTGTCTGATATTGCCGAGCTAGAGCAAAGGTTGCCTGGCGTAGAGCAGGTACAGAAGTTTACCCGCTTAACTCGGAGTGAACTCGCTACTTATGCCCAACAGACTGGGATACCACCGATTAGCAACATTGCTTTTATTAAAGATACTTTTGTTGTTGTGCTACAGAACTACCTCCGACACAAAACAGAAATGAATAATTTAATCATGCTTGACTTTTTATGTCGTAATCACGAATTGAGAGAGTTTTTTTTCCATTTCAGGACTAATATCGATACCGTGAGTAAGCAGTGGGTTGCATTCAAGCAGCAACAAGCTCATGCGCTCTTAGTAGCTGCAGCAGACGATGCAGTGTGTGAATCAGCCAGCCCTGAGCCAGCACAGAAGAAAGAACAGGCAGACGCTACTAACAAAAGAAAAGCTGAAGCTGCCAGTACAGAAAACACATACCCAAATCAATCAAAACGAGCCAAAACAAGCTGGCAGAACCAGCTAGCGGCAGCAAAAACTCAGCTACTACAACAAGCTGGTATTACACCAACGTTAGAAGACGCGGTAATACATGCTGCTGATTTAGAGACAGTGCAAACAGCGCTAGCTCTGCTCGAGCCACTGGATCGCTGTGCTAACTTCTTGTTAGCAAGTAGCAATAAAACATTAGAAAAAAGCTTTGACAGCTTCTGCAAAACTAACCCGACTGCACTTACGATTCGAACTGACTTACAACGTCGATACCGAGATATCCAAGACAGTATAAAGGTTAAGAATCATCTCAATCGACTACTGGTACAATATATTCGCGACCCTCAAAATTGTAATAAGAAGAAAGCACTGCTCAACTTTTTATGTCAGCATGACAAAGTCCGAGCACACCTAGAAGTTAAGATGGCTGACATCGAACGGTTAACTGCACTTTGGGAACAACACCCAGACTTTCAAGCCGCTAGACTGAGTCGGATAGGTTTTTTTACTGCACAGGCTGCTGCTAGTGCTGACCAAGCGACAGCAAGCGCAACAACCCCCAGCCCTACAGCACTTAGTTCAGTTCGGTAACTATTTAATTGCAAGCATGAGCACGCGAACGATGCTGTTCGCGTGATGAATGCTATAAAGTTGAGACGAAGACAGCGGCAGAGCAACGGTCAACTGCGTTGGCGAACAATTTCAAATAAACAAACGGCAGTGGCAACACTGACATTCAAACTGGCTACCGCACCTTGCATCGGAATTTTTAGCAAGCCATCGCAGTGCTCGCGCGTTAAACGGCGTAAGCCATTACCTTCAGCCCCCATCACCAACACCACTGGCCCGGTTAAGTCAGTTGTAAACACGGTTGCGCTTGCCTCGCTGTCAGCACCATAAACCCAAAAACCTTGTTGTTTTAGATCAGTCAAGCTACGTGCCAAATTGGTTACTGCAATGAATGGGATTGTTTCGGCGGCACCACTCGCGACTTTACGCACGGTTGCAGTCAAACCAACCGCGCGATCTTTTGGCACGATAACCGCGTGAACGCCAGCCGCATCAGCGGTACGCAAGCAAGCACCAAGGTTATGCGGGTCTTGAACACCATCTAACACCAAGACCAGCGGCGGCGTTTTGGCAAGCTCAAGGAACCTCGGCAGGTCATTTTCAGTATAACGCGATTCAGGACTGACGATCGCAAGTACACCTTGATGGGCACTGGTTGCTGCTTGTGTATCCAAGTCAGACCGACTAACAAAATGAAATGGGATCTGATACTGCTCTGCTAAGCCTTGTATGGCCACCAAACGTTGATCGTGACGAGCTTTTAATAACACCAGCTGTTTCACTGTTGCGGGATTACAACTTAACAATGCATAAACCGCATGCAACCCAAAAACTTGTTGTTGTTTCACCATCAGCAATCACCACACCAGGGCAAAATCAATTTGCTTGTCGTCAACATCGACCTTAGCAACCCGGACTCGAATTGCATCACCGAGCCGAAATACTTTGCCATTATGTCTACCGACAAGCGCGTGTTGGCGTTGCTCAAATTGATAGTAATCATTTGGCAACCCAGTAATATGCAGCAATCCTTCGGTGTAAATCTCATCCAGCAGCACAAAACAACCGAAACTAGTCACACTGCTGATGACACCAGCAAACACATCGCCTATTTTATCGAGCATGTATTCACACTTTAAGGTATCAGTTGCATCACGGGTTGCCTCATCAGCACGGCGCTCAGTCATCGAAAAATGTTCGCCCAAGCCAGTGATTTGTTCTGCGCTATAGTTAAATGAGCCAGCGCCGCGGCGTGCCAATACATGTTTGATGGCACGGTGAACTAACAAATCAGGATAACGTCGAATCGGTGAGGTGAAATGCAAATAAGCTTGATAAGCCAAACCAAAGTGACCGATATTTTCATGACTATAAACCGCTTGACTCAGTGAACGCAAGGTGACGGTTTGAATCAGCTGGGCATCGGTTCGACCTTTGATCGACTGCAGCAAGCACATGTAGTCTTGCGGCAGCGGCTCTTCCCCACCACCTAACTTCAAGCCAAGACTAGCGAGAAATTCACGATAATCGGCCAGGCGCTCGACTTGCGGTGCAGCGTGAATTCGAAACAAGGTTGGCATGTCATGCTGTAATAAAAACTTAGCGGCTGAAACATTGGCTGCTAACATACATTCTTCGATAATCCGATGTGCTTCATTACGCACCACCGGCACGATTTTTTCTATTTTGCGGCGCTTGGAAAATACTATTTGTGTCTCAGTAGTTTCAACCTCAATTGCACCGCGCTGTTGTCGACGCTGCAATAATGCTTGGTACATAGCATAAAGATCTTGCAGCTGTGATCGCAACTTCGTATCACGCGACTTAGACTCAGTTGTTGCCAACAATTCTGCAACTCGACTATAAGTCAAGCGTGCTTTTGAACGCATGACGGCTTCATAAAAGCGATAGCGTTCAACCTCACCCATTGGGGTGATCGTCATCTCGCACACCATACAAAGTCGATCAACATTCGGGTTAAGTGAGCAAAGGCCATTGGATAATACTTCTGGCAACATTGGAATGACTTCGCCAGGGAAATACACTGAATTACCGCGTTGTAATGCTTCTTCATCAATTGCCGTGTTTGGCTCAACATAAGCACTCACATCAGCGATGGCTACCCACAAGCGCCAACCTTTATTGCGCGCCATTGGCCGACAATAGACTGCATCATCAAAGTCTTTTGCATCTTCGCCATCAATCGTTACCAGTGGCAATTCGCGCAAGTCTTTGCGATTTCGTTTAGCACTGGTTGGCACAGTACGACCAAATGCCTCAGCTTGTTGACGTACTTTGCGGTTCCATTTATAAGGCAATTGATAAGCCCGCTTGGCAATATCAACCTCCATGCCAGGGGCCATGTGTTCACCCAGTACCTGTATAACCCGACCTTCTGCTGAATTGTGCAGTGATGGGTGCTGACTAATCTCAACGGCAACGATTTGACCGTGCTTGGCTTTGTGGCGATCACGTTTTGCAATGATGATTTCATGGCTGATGCGTTTATTAGCTGGGGCGACATAACCGACTTGACCATCAACATAAAACCGACCCACCACAGTATGAGTATTGCGCTCAGTGACATCGATGATGACGACTTCTTTGCGTCCACGCCGATCACGACTAACAACGCGGCCCACCACTTTATCGTTATGAAACACTGCCCGCATTTGCCGTGCGGAAACGAACAAGTCGTCTTGACCTTCTTCAGTCAGTAAAAAGCCATAGCCATCGCGGGCAGCGACGACATAGCCTTCCACCAAGCCGCGCTGATCGGGCAAACGGAAGCGCTCACGCTCGACACTTTCGAGTTGCATATCACGCACCATAGCGTGCAACCGCCGTCGCAAGGCTTCTAATGCCTGTTGGCCCTTACCAAGCTCAAGCAGACGGGCAATTTGTCGCAGACCCAGTGTTTTCGCTTGCTTATTAAATAACTGCAGAATAAATTCGCGCGATGGGATTGGGTTGACGTAACGCTTCGCTTCTCGCTCAGCAAACGGATCATGTGGGTTGCGAGGTTTTTTCGCCATGCTGGTCCTTCGGTAGAGTAAAAACACCATTTGTGTGAATGCTTTGTAATTTGATATTGTAACCAGTTAGCAGCGGGTGGTCAAAGCCATAACAAAATCAAGCAAACGCCACTTCAACTCTGATGCAGAGTTCGCTACACTCTGGCCCTTTGCCGAGATGGTGGAATTGGTAGACACGCAAGCTTCAGGTGCTTGTGGGGGTAACCCCGTGGAGGTTCGAGTCCTCTTCTCGGCAGTTTTAGCAAATTGCCTTAAAACTCAAACTAAATCAATCAGTTAGCGAATATTTGCTAGCGCCAAGCTAGTCATTTATCAAAAGCTTGTGTAATCAATCGTTTAGTTAGCCGACTTCAACTGTAAATTTTGTAGACAATCCATAACCAATATGGTATTATAATACTCAAAATTACGATGTGGGAGAAATCCACGATGAGTAATGACAATCAACACAAACCGTCGGCAGAAACCCGCACCTGCCAGCTTGAAGCTAAGTTAAAGTCAAATAGCACGGTGCTACAGCAGCTAGGTACAGTGATAGCTGTTAATACAACAAAACTCGATCAATTGAGTACCAAGGTGGCAAACCAAGATACTGTTAGTTCAGCAGAACTAGAGCTATTACAAACTGCGCAACGAGAGCTTGAAGAGCTGACGCTGTCATACGAGCTACTAAGGGTCCTGATTGTGAACCAATTCAAGGAGTTACAACAACTAGAAAAGACCGTAAAACCAAAAGGTTTCTTTGCTCAGTCATCTCAGGATGATAGTCAAAACGACTACGATCAACCAAGTAACGATACTAGCCCCAAAGCGCAATAAAGCTTTACTGGCTGAGTGGGTCATTGAGGACGATAGTTTGTACCCGATCCGGCCCTGTTGACAGTAAATCAATCGGACACGCGAGCAATTCCTCAATCCGCCGCAAGTAATTTTTAGCCGCAGCTGGCAAACTATCGTAGGTCTGCAAACCATAAGTCGATGCCTGCCAACCCTGCATGGTCTCGTAGATCGGCTGACACCCAGCAAATTTGATTGGATCAGTTGGTGGCACTAGCAAACGCTCACCGGCCGCTGTCTCATAGCCAACACAAAGCCTCACTTGGTCAAGCCCATCTAACACGTCGAGCTTGGTGAGGCACAAACTGGTAAAACTATTCAGTTGCACGGCACGCCGCAGTACCACAGCATCAAACCAACCACAGCGACGCGGCCGCCCGGTCACAGTCCCAAATTCTTGACCCTTGGAGGCTAGATGCTCGCCAACCGCATCATCAAGCTCAGTCACAAACGGACCACCGCCAACCCGAGTGGTATACGCTTTGGTGATGCCCATCACGCCATCGATGTGGCAAGGACCAAAGCCAGCCCCAACCACCACCGCCCCTGCTGTGGTGTTAGATGAGGTCACATAAGGGTAAGTGCCGTGATCTATATCAAGTAGACAACCTTGTGCCCCCTCAAACACTATCACTTGATCGCGCAACCGCGCCGTTGCCAGCAAATCGGCAACATCAGCAACATACGGTCTGACTTGTTCGGCTTGAGCAAGTAATTCATCCGCCACTGCTTGTTGAGCAACCGGCTCAGCAGCATAGTACTTAGTCAGTAAAAAATTATGGTAATCGAGCAGTGCGCTCAGGCGCTCGTTGAAATATTCGCTATGGTAGCAGTCCGATAACCGTAAACCTCGGCGGGCAACTTTATCTTCATAGGTTGGACCAATACCTCTACCGGTAGTGCCAATGGCTTTGTTGCCGCTGGCTGCTTCTCGTGCCTGATCAAGCGCAATATGGCTTGGTAACACCAATGGACAAGCCGAGCTAATATGTAATTTGTCAGCAACATCGATGCCTTTATCGGCCAGCATCGCGATCTCATCCAGCAGCGTCGGCAATGCTAACACCACGCCATTGCCGATACAGCACTGGACATTATCGCGTAAAATGCCGCAAGGCATTAACCGTAGTGCGATTTTTTCGCCACCAACCACAATGGTATGTCCAGCATTGTGACCACCTTGAAAACGCACCACCACGTCAGCGCGTTCTGTTAAATAATCAACCAGCTTGCCTTTGCCTTCATCGCCCCACTGACTGCCTAAAATTACAATCTCTTTGCCATCGCACTCTCTGAAAATTAACGGTGGTGAACATAAGTTAAGTAGCGCCACACCAGCTAACATACTCACTAATCCCAATAGTCGAATCGCACGGTCGTCATGTTCAACCACATGGCGCAGAACTTGACGCCAATGTTGTGGTCAGGGAAACGGCATCATACCTTCAAACATCAGCATCAGAGCCAAAGCTGAAGAAAACGTTCCCACATGATATTGAGCATTAAAATTACCGACCATACTTGATCCAGCCGCCTAAATTAACAAAGCTTGGCCAATGAATGCAAGTTATCTGCCGACGGCTTGCATTGATTGAGCTATTCGTGTACAGTTTTGCGCGCTAAACCAAACCGCAGAGCTAGAGACCAAATGCTGCAACACCTGTCTCGATTTGAATGCTTATTGCTTTACATAACGTTCACGATTTGCCTAGCATGCTTCCTAGCGACACCATGGGTCGGAGCCGGCTTGGTGCCACTGCAACCTTTTTTGCCCGCGCTCAAATGCTTCGAAATCCTACTTTGGTGCCGGTTAATAATATATGATCAGTCAGCTAATCTTGTCTCACCTTGTCTTGCCCTCTACTACGGTTTTCACTGAAAATAAGTCTAATTATTCACTTCGCTGGTGTTGGGCTAGCATCACAATATTTACTGGTTTGGCTAATGATACCGTCACTATATTGTGGGTTAGTCACGAAACTGCTTTCTTTTTACATCGTTTTTAGACAACATCCGGGCTCAGTAACAGATTTGATGCTTGACATTTTATTGCTTGGCCAAACACCGACGCAACGTTTGCTGTCTAAATCCATGATGCTTGCTTGCACGGTGTTACCATTACCCACACTATTCTCGATACACATTATGGCCAGCAGCTTGTTGATATTTATGACTTTTGGATTGTTTCTGTTAGGCTTAGTCCTCAACTTGACTTATTTGCGTACGCCAGCAAGTCGGGTAGTACGCGGGCTATTTCTTCCGCTTCGGCACAATTTACCAGGCTCGTATCAATATCAACAGCTGACACTAACCCGGTTACAAGCAATCAAGCTTGACAACCAACAGCAAGTTGTAAACGCTACTCAGCTATTGGCACACCGAAAATTTACTACGCTCTGGTGCGACCGAGATGGCATAAAAGCATTGCTAGAATTCGCTAATAGCTTGATCCAGGCCATCAATGATCCAACAACTAAACGCAAATTGGTTGAATCCATCATTGATTGGCGATTCAGCCAAGGTAGGCTATTTCAATTTGTTACTAACCTCGAGCAACCGCATTTTGCTGAACTCGTTTGTGGGTGGTGCAGCACGCTCGACTTAAATCAAACAGGCGAACTGACAAATAAGTTAAACGAAGCCATCAGATTCTCCTTGTTTTTCACCCGTAGCGAACAACGACCGGAGCAAATAGCTGAGATCAACCGTACTGCAGTCAGCCGTTACAAATTACTGGAGTTTTATCAGCAACATTTCCTGGTAGTGGATCGCAACAACTCAGCAGACCGTCTACACTCTTCGCTATTATCTGGTGGAGAATTTAGTAAATTTGTCAACAGTAATAATGCTGATTTGGCAGAAATAACCTTTGCAGTCATCTAGGAATTTTTAGCTAATAGCCAAAGAAATAAAAAAAACAATATCTGTAAGGACGTCTTTCAGCACGAATACTTGAAACACGCGAGCCTACCGCACTTGACACGCTGGCTACAACAATTTACGCAAGCGCTGCACCAACTGGAATACGGGGGTAGAAATCAGGCAATTAACGGATTTGTTGGCGGCCTCATCCAGCAAAAAGCAAACCTGCACTTACACCTGACCATCGATGCTTCCGTTAGCCGGTAGTCACTCTAATATGCGGCTCAGTGATGTATTAGTACTGACGTTGTGGGCAGCGTGCGATGACTTTAACTCGAGCGGTACAAACATAGATACTGCTGATAAGGTACATCTCTTTATCAATCAACCTGAAATGTGCACGGCAACAGTTTCTGAACGTTTACTTGCAGTCGTCAATCACTTGGCTGAACGCCAACGCACCCATGTCATTGAGATCGACACTGATGGCAATCGAACGCACGAAGCTAATTTTAATTTCCCACAGCTAGCTGATGCACCTGCCTGTGCGAGTGGTACTTTTAATAAAATCCCAGAAGCGGTAAGTCAAGCACACCCGTGTGTTCGTGTTGATATAGAACTCAAGGCGTCACTGCAGGCTACAATACAAGCCTCTATTGATGCCGTATTAGCGCAACATCCAGAGCAACGCGACGGCTGGTGTGAATTGGTTAAAGCTGTAGTCTATTGTTTAGAGTATGAGGGCAACCTCAACGCTGCTTTGAGTGCGCTTAGCGAAGCAGCTGAAACCAACCCAAATATAACGCTTGCTAAAGCGATTAAATCGGCTATCACGACTGAGTTAGCTAAGCGTTTGGCAGTAGCAACCCTGCCTCAGCGAGCACAGGAACTTGGTCTTAAACCATCTTTATCAGAGCAAGATCGACGCTGGCTGCTTGATCTCAATAATTACTATTACCTCAACCGACCAGTACCACCACCAAATCCCCTCGCCACTGCTGCAATGCACCCAAGCCCGCTTCAGCAACCTACTGCAACTGCACAGCGAACAGAAGCTTCTCTTCACCAGCAGGGAGTACCAGTGCTGACAAACTAAGCTGCCAGCACTGATTCAACGTCGGGTTGATTTTATCGCTGATGCGGTAAAAAGTATTTGAAGAATTCGCCGTCTGGTTGTAGCACCATGACGTCAGTCTTGTTACGGAAAATCGCTTCGTAAGAGGTCATTGAGCGATAAAAGGCAAAGAAGTCCGGATCTTGCTTGAAGGCATCAGCATAGATCTTGGCAGCTAGACCATCACCCTCACCACGAATTTTTTTGGCTTCACTCTCAGCTTCAGCGACAATGACCGCAGCTTGTTTGTCAGCCTCAGCTCGCAATTCTTCCGCAGTTGCATGACCACGTTGGCGATGCTCATTAGCAATCTGGGTACGCTCGGCACTCATACGGTCAAACACGGCACGGCTAACTTCTGACGGTAAGTCAATGCGTTTGACTCGAGCATCAATGATTTGCACACCGAGTGATTTCGCCGCTTCACTGGCATTATTTTTCAGTAATTTCATGATATCGATACGCTCACCAGACACCACCTCAGGAATATCACGCTTACCAAATTCAGCACGTAAGATGGTATTCAACTTTTGCTGCAACAGTAATTTAACCTGATGCTCGTTACCGCCACCAGTGGTGACGAAAAACCGCGGCAGATCGACGATGCGCCATTTTGCATAGTAGTCAACGACGACGTCTTTTTTGCGCTCTGTCACTACCCGTGAAGATTCAATTGCAAGGGTTTGGATACGTGTATCTAAAATACGGATTTGATTGATCAAAGGCCACTTGAAGTTTAAACCAGGCTCTAAGATGACTGCGTTACCTTCATCGTCTTTGACAATTTCACCCAGCCGCAACAACAAACCGTGCTGACCTTCGTGCACAACAAAAATGGCACCGGTTGCTAATAAGAGTAAGATAACTACTAGCGTAGCGATTACGCTGCGAATTGCTGTCATTCGTAAAACCTCCGACCTTGATAGCTACTTCGATCTGAGCGACCGCTAGCTGCTTTTACGGGTTGTTGGGCATAGCTGTTGCGACTCATTTGTAAGGCGTCCTCATAGACTTTACGCTGAACTTCTTCTGCTTGTAGCTGTAACTTACCACTCAAATCTTTATCGAGCTTGCCGCGGGTTATCTGATCAAGTGGCAAATACATCATGTTGCTACCTTTAGCATCAACTAGCACTTTATTTGAATTCACCAACACATTACGCATCGAATCGAGATAGATACGGTTGCGAGTGACTATAGGTGCACGCTTATATTCTTTTAACACCGATAAGAAGCGTTCACTTTCACCTTTTGATGCTGCAATAGTCTCCTGTTTGTATGCTTCGGCGTTATAAATGATGCGCTTAGCATGACCTTCCGCGCGTGGCAATTTACCTCGGGCATAGGCTTTGGCTTCATGAATAAACCGCTGTTCATCCTCCTGTGCGGTAATCGCATCATCGAAGGCTTTTTTCACCGCCTCTGGCGCTTTGGTTGACTGCAACGCCACATCAGTGATTTCAATCCCGGTCTTATACATAGCTAAAATTGAGTTTAACTGCTGCTCAACATCTTCGCGCAGCTCATTTCGCCCGCTTGTTAATACCTGGTCGAGTGTCATGTGGCCAACCACTTGACGCAGAGCACTTGCGGTTGCCTGGCGCAAACCTTCAGTCGGATTTTTGACATTAAATAAATAGAGCTGCGGATCGCGAATACGATAATGCACGGCTAATGCAACTGAAACAATGTTTTCATCCTTATTTAACATCTGCGACTCATAAGTATACGTTGATACTTGTTCGACGTTAACGATGTGGTATGAATTCACAAACCGCGGCACCCAGTGTGGACCTGCGCCTAGAGCTTTAACATACTTACCAAACTGTAAAATCACGGCTTGCTCTCCAGGGCCGACAATAAAGATGCCGGACAATGCCCACAGCAACGCGATCACAATGAAAAAGAATGACATTGAAGCACCCATGCCGGAGTCGGGGGTATCACCACCCCTACCACTACCGCCCAACACGGATTTTAAACGTTTACTGAGTCGACCAAGCACGACATCGAGATCGGGCGGACCATCGTCCTGATTACGCTGCCACTGTTGATCGGTGTTACGGTCTTTATCTTTATCGTCACCACCGTCACCCGGCTTATTCCAAGCCATGTTTCACCCCACTTGAGTTGTTTGAACTTAATTATAAATATACGCACGGAGTTAACAACTAGCAATGAGAAAACGACCGTGAATGATTGTGCTGCAAATCAAGCCTTGAACGCATATTAATTAGCCATCATGTGGACACTTTGCGAATCGTTTTACTAAATATATGCGCAAGTATCCTGCTTTAGCGGTTATTGCTGTTAGTAAAATAATCAGTGATGATAGTCATTAATAACGCCACGCCCTCACCGCTTGTTGCTGATAACCAAATTTTACCAAGATTGTTATTTTGACTGGGTTCAAATCGGGCAGATACAGCAACTTCAACCTGATCGATTTTATTATACACCAAAAGCTGCGGCACAGTGTCAGCAGCAATTTCACTCAGTACGGCATTCACGGCTTCAATATTAGCGCGATAGTGTAGATCAGAAAAATCAACCACGTGAATTAATAAATCAGCCAGGCGAGTTTCTTCTAAGGTTGCATGAAATGCCTCAATCAGCTGATGTGGTAAATGCTCAATAAAACCGACAGTATCGACCATGATAATCGGATCCGCATACGAAGTCTTAAGGCGACGCAGGGTTGGATCGAGGGTTGCAAACACTTGATCGACCGCTGCTACCTTGGCGGCAGTGAGCTGATTAAACAAAGTTGATTTACCAGCATTGGTATAACCCACCAGCGATACTGTTGGATGGAGCGATTTTTGCCTAGCACTACGCATCAATTCACGTTGCGCACGGACTTTTTGCAAGCGCTTTTTGATTGACTTGACTCGCTGCGCCAACATTCGCCGATCAGATTCAAGTTGGGTTTCACCCGGGCCACGCAAACCGATACCGCCTTTCTGGCGCTCTAAGTGTGTCCAACCACGTACCAATCGGGTCGATAGATGCCGTAATTGGGCTAGTTCAACTTGTAATTTACCTTCGTGGGTACGCGCACGCTTGGCGAAGATATCTAAGATAATACGAGTTCGATCGATGACACGGCACTGCAGCACTTTTTCTAAATTGCGCTCTTGCAATGGGGTCAACTCGTGATTAAAGACGACCAAATCGGCCTGTGTTGCGATGATCTGCTGGCGCACTTCATCAGCTTTACCTCGGCCAATAAAAAACTTCGGTAGCGGTGCACTACGCTTTGCGCTGATAGTAGCGGCAACCTTGGCACCAGCCGATTCGACTAAAGTAATAAGCTCGCTGAAACGATAATGAGAAAATTTTTCTGGCAGATGAACATGAACCAAGACAGCGGACTCGCTGCCCTGATGACACTCAAACAATCACTTCTCCTGACAAATCAAAAGCTGGGATGGCTATTCTACTTGTTCCGTTTCTTCTATATCAGCTTCTTCTTCCGCCGCGGCTACCGCTGGAATTTTCACATTCCGAGATGGGACAACAGTAGAGACAGCATGCTTGTAAACCATCTGACTCACTGTGTTTTTCAGCAAGATGACGAATTGATCAAAAGACTCGATTTGCCCTTGCAGCTTTATTCCATTCACAAGATAGATTGAAACAGGAACTTTCTCTCTTCGCAGCGCATTAAGAAAAGGGTCTTGTAGTGTTTGCCCTTTTGGCATGACTTTGCTCCTTACAGACATAGACTTCCGTTGTTAAGTAAACTACTGGGTCGCTGCTAAGTATAGCACGCCACACTATAAACAAAACCGTAAATAGCGAATTACCTGTTGATTTTCAAAAAATTATCATTTTGAATAAGAATTATTCGTAGTTATCAGTTAGTTATTCACCCTCGCGCAATATGAGTGAAAAATTTACAATTGAGCAGGGCCCCATAAAAATTATTCGAGTCACAACCTTAACTCACGCCTTGAGCTCGCAGATGGTCAATTACCTTAGCTACTAAATCCCCAGTTGGAACCTGAAACACGGTTAAATCATGCCAGCGCCGCAACCAAGTCAGTTGCCGTTTTAACAGTTGCCGGGTTGCTTGTACCGCTTGCTGCTTCATCTCAGTGTTGTTTAACTCACCGATAAGAAACTGCCAAGCCTGACGATAACCAACTGCGCGCATGGCAGGCAAATCGGCGTGCATCGCTGGCAACTGCATTAGTGCTTTCACTTCATCGAGCAAGCCCTGTTCAAGCATTGCGCTATAACGGTCGGCAACTTGCTCATGTGCAAGAGCACGATCTGTTGGCAATAACCCGATATTCAGAACCCGATAGCGTTGGTGAATACCCTGACTTACTGCAGTAGCCTGTAATTCAGAAGCTGGCACGCCGGTTAATCGAAAAATCTCTAATGCACGTTGAATGCGTTGTTTGTCATTTTGGTGAATACGCGCAGCACTGGTTGGATCAAATTGTTGTAGTTGCTCGTACAAGAATAACCAACCCTGTTGTTCGGCAGTATTTACTAACTCAGCACGTAGACTTGCGTTGGCCTGTGGCAAAGTTGCTAACCCTTGCTGCAGCGCATGAAAATACAGCATCGTGCCACCAACTAATAGCGGCAGCTTACCCGCGCTATGTGCTTGTGTGATTTCTCGCTTGGCATCTTTAACAAAGTCACCAGCAGAATAAGGTTGCCATGGGGGGCAAATATCAATGAGTGCGTGCGGCACACGTTGACGTTCAACTTGAGTTGGTTTTGCAGTGCCGATATCCATACCACGATACACTAAAGCCGAATCAACACTGATAATGGTGACGGGCAAGTACTCAGCAAGCTCAAGTGCTAAAGCTGTTTTACCGGATGCAGTTGGGCCCATTAAGCACAGCACGACACTCGCTGGCATTATCGACCACGCAAAAATAACTGATCAAGCTCACCTAGCTTAAGTTGCCTCCAGGTTGGTCGGCCATGGTTGCACTGATTGCTACGTAGAGTCCGCTCAATGTCACGCAACAAAGCATTCATCTCGGCGAGAGTTAAACGGCGATTAGCACGAATAGAACCATGGCATGCCATGGTGGCAAGTAGTTCGTTGACGTGCTCACGCACCCGATTAGACTGCCCAAACTCGATCAGATCAGCAAGCACATCCTCGAGCAAAGCAGCAACTGACGATGCTGCCAACAACAATGGCACTGCACGCACCACGATTTGCTGCTCACCTAAGGCTTCCACCTCTAAACCAAGCTCAGCGAGTAATGCTTGATGCTGAAGTATGATACGCACCTCACGTTGCGAAAAATTAACTGCCACAGGGACCAGCAAAGACTGACGCTTTAAAGTCTCATCACTATATGTTGTTTTTAGCTTTTCATAATTAATACGTTCATGCGCTGCATGCATATCAACGATTACTAAACCCTGTTGGTTTTCCGCGAGAATATAAATACCCTTTAGTTGCGCCAAGGCATAACCAAGTATGGGAACTTCCGTATCAGCTACGCTCGGCTGCTCAAACCCTGCGGCGGTAACTGCTTCGGTGTCAGTCTCAGCAAATGCAACCTGGTAACCTGCCAAAGTTTGTTGCACTTGCAGTGGCATCGGGTGCTGCTGTGGTGGTGGAAAAATCGGTGACGTAGCATCAGCTGCACTATTGCTTGGCTGCGTGGCTAATGGTGTAGATCCTGACTCAGTTGTTGCTAACACAGTCGCTGGGGTAGTTTGACTCAATAATTGCTGCACCGCACGATAGATAAAGTCATGTACCAGCCGGCTTTCAGTAAAACGAACTTCGCTTTTGCTAGGATGAACATTCACATCAACTAAACCTGAATCAATTTGCAAATAAAGCACATAAACCGGATGACGACCATGAAACAGCACATCTTGATAAGCCTGCTTGATAGCGTGACTAATTACTTTGTCACGCACATAGCGACCATTAATATAGAAAAATTGACTATCCGCTTGACTACGCGAGTGAGTTGGCAAGCTCAACCAGCCAGACAATTGCAAACCTGAAGCTTCTGTTGTGAGGTATAAGGCGCTATCTAGAAACTTCACACCAAGTAATTTTGCCACCCGCTGCTCTGACTCCGCCTGAGTCTGAGCAACTGGCAGTTGATAAACTAACTTGGCATTGTTTTCGAGCGAAAACGCCACATCAAATCTACTCAACATCAAACGCAAGAACACAGTTTCGAGATGGCTGTATTCTGTCTTTTCACTGCGAAGGAATTTACGTCGCGCTGGCGTATTGTAAAACAAGTCACGCACTTCTATGGTAGTACCACTGGGATGGGCAGCAGGCTTTGCGGTAGTAAAAACTGAACTACCTTCCGACTCGATCTGCCAAGCATGCTCAGCATCTGCAAGCTTCGTTGTTAACTGCACCCGCGAGATAGAGGCGATACTCGCCAGCGCTTCACCGCGAAATCCAAGACTCTCGACTGCATACAAATCAGAAAATTGCTTGATTTTACTAGTTGCATGCCGACTCAGCGCTAATGACAAATCATCAACATGTATGCCATGACCATCATCTTGCACACGAATCAGTTTAACGCCACCTTGCTCAACACGAATAGCAATTTTTTTAGCTTCTGCGTCCAAGCTATTTTCAAGCAACTCTTTCACAACTGCAGCAGGTCTATCAATCACTTCACCAGCAGCAATTTGGTTAGCGATGTGCGGCTCTAATTGTTTAATACGCTTCATATCAACCTCTATCGACTGATGGTGGAATCTTAAGAACTAAGCCGGCATAAAGTTTTTGACTCGGTAGCTTATTATAATGCTGCAAAGCTTGCACCGAGACATTAAAGCTTGCTGCGATTTGACGAATATTATCGCCAGACGTCACGACATAATGGGTTGAATCCTGATGATTAACCGTGACCCACGTACCAGGCGGTGGACGCATACTAAAATATTTTTTTATACCAACAAACATCGAGTGCGCGATACTGCGTTGAAAGCTTGGGTTACTCAACCGAGCAGCTTCAACCGGGTTTGAGATAAAGCCAGTTTCAATCAGGATAGATGGAATGTCAGGCGATTTTAGCACCACAAAACCTGCTTGTTCGACCCGGGAGCGCTGTAACTTTGTCACTTTGCCAAGTGACAACAGCATGTCATTGCCCAACTGTACACTTGAACTAATCGTTGCAGTTTGTGCCAAATCGATTAATACTGACTTGAGTAAACGATCAGTATCTGCAAGGTTAACTTCGCCAAGATGAGAATACTCAGAGCGATTCTCTCGCTCTGCTAACCAACGTGCCGCTTCACTTGAAGCGCCGTGCTGTGACAAGGCATAAACTGATGCACCACGTGCACTACTGGTTTTATAAGCGTCAGCATGAATAGCAAGAAAAATATCACCCTTGTGTTGACGAGCAAAATTGAGCCGCTTACGCAACGAAACGTAATAATCATCGGAACGCGTGAGCACGGCGCGCATACCTGGCTCTTGATCGATTAGTTGCTTTAAAGCTCTAGCAATACTAAGCACAATACGTTTTTCTTCAACACCAGCACGGCTAGTCGCACCAGGGTCTTTGCCACCGTGACCAGGATCGATCACCACAATGACATCGCGCTTCAAATGCTTAAACATGGCATGCGCCACCGGTGGCGCAGACTTAGTGGCTTTCTGCTTCGATTGCTTGTTAGCGCTGGTTGTCTTTATCGCTTGCCAAGAAATGACAAGCCGTTCGGGCTGCTGCTGAGTCGCCTTGATTCGGGCGACACTGAGCTTTTTTGCTGATTTTAAATCCAACACAAGGCGTAACTGATCGTCACTCTGACCGAAGCGGATATGCCGCAGCGGCGTATGAGTTAGCGCGGGTAGCTGCTTTACCCGATTCTGGGTTTTGATCAAATCCAATACAAATCGTTCTGGCTTATGTAGACTAAAGCTTTTAAAACGGGCTGGCGCAGAAAACTCGGCCACCAAGCGGTCACTAGAAACACGAATTTGGCTCAACTGCGTGACGGCTAATACATTGAACGAAATAGATAATAAGGCAATCGTGATCAAGCCAACAAGTTGGTCGAAAATGGAGCGGGGCTGCGCTTTACTACTCACTATCTTGTCCTAATTTTCACGATATGTTCCGAATTGCCGCTGCCACAAGTGACAACGGGTCATTTATACTCCAATTTGTAGGATTGGTCCAGTTCTAGCCGCTAGCTAAAACTAACTAAGCTAACTGAGGCAATACCTGATATACAAACACAATAAATGACTTTAAAAAGCACAAAATTGAATTCTAGCGAATTAATCTTATAGTTACTGAATAGAGTAGATTTTCAAGAGGATAAAAAATGCAACAACGTATGCCAATGATGAACATGCTGTTGCTAGTTGGTCTCTGCATGGGGCCGCAACACGCTAGAGTCTCACTAGCAGCACCATCATTAACAGCAGGTGACCCTGCACTTCGCATGTGGCTGTTGCCTGATAAACCACCAGAGCCTACTGACAACCTGAGCACCCCCGCGCGAGTAAAGCTCGGCAAAATGCTTTATTTTGACCCAAGGTTGAGTGGCGATAAAAATATGTCATGCGCAACTTGCCATAACCCAAGCCTTGGCTGGTCAGATGGCCTAAGTAAAGCACGTGGGGTACAGAGTAAATTGTTGAACCGCGCCTCTCCAACTATAGCCAACAGTGGCTATAACACAATCCAAATGTGGGATGGCCGCAAGGCAACGCTGGAAGACCAAGCAATTGGCCCATTAGAAAACCCTGATGAAATGAATAGCCCATTTCCAGCAACCATCGATTGGCTAAAAAGCATTGACGGCTACCGCAAGTTGTTTGCTGCAGCTTATCCAGGGGAAGCAATCAGCAAAACCACTTTGGCGAAAGCAATTGCAGTTTACGAGCGCACCATCATCAGTAATGACTCGCCATTCGATCATTGGATCAAAGGCGATACCAAAGCGATGACAACCAATCAAGTGCGTGGCTTCGAGCTCTTTCTACAAAAATGTGCACTCTGCCATCAACCACCGAACTTTACTGACGATGGCTTCCATAATATCGGTATTAAGACATCAGCCGATCAAAAACAAGATATTGGCCGTTTTGCCGAACGCCCAGTCAAGTTAATGCGAGGTGCTTTTAAAACACCAACAATACGTGAAGTAACGCGAACTGCGCCTTATTTTCATGATGGTTCAGCAGCAACACTAATGGCCGTGGTTGAACACTATGACCGCGGTGGAGATGATAAATCAAACTTATCACCAAGCATGCTCGGCAGATTAAAACTATCAGACCAAGACAAACAAGACTTGGTTGATTTTATGCAAGCGCTATCATCACCAGCAATAGCAACAACCGCACCTGATTTACCACAATAGTAATCAGTATAAGGATAATGATGTGAATGCAACAAGGAGCAGTAACAACTGGTAAGAGTTGTTAAAATTCGGAGAATATAAATGAAATACTTAATCCTCGGCATCGTTATCGTAACAAACATGCTGATCATTAACATTGCCTATGCAGAAGTCCATGTAATCAATCAGAAAGATCGTGAGTTTATTATTAGTGACACAGCTAAACCAGCAAGTAAATTAACTATTAAAAAAGGTGACAGTGTTGAATTTGCAAATCTGGATCCTTATTTCCATAATGTCTTTAGCCTATCTGACTCAAAGGTATTTGACCTCGGCTCATACCCAAAAGGCGAAAAAAAGTCTATTGCTTTCGACGATATTGGCACGATAGAAGTTGAGTGTGCGATCCACCCCAACATGCACATGCTGATCGAAGTAACGGAGTAAGCCATATTACCAACAATAGCAAATAGAATGGATTCGGCATGAAAGGAAAGCAAATTTCGGCTTTGAAATCAGCTAGTAATGGACTCTCAGTTAAATATAAGATTTTAACAAGCTTTGCATTAGTACTGTTACTGTTGCTAGCACAAGGTATTATCTTCAACTATTCACTGAAGAATGTTTATCGCAAAGTAGAAACTGTTTCTAGTCACTACCAACCAGCCATCGTCAAGTCAATGTACTTTTCAGGCGTCATTGAATCAACTTCTACAGCACTCGGCTTTTACTTATTAAATAAAGAGCCAAGCAACCGCTCACTCTATCAACAAGGTCTCGACAACTCAACAATTGCGCTCGCCGAATTAAAACAGCTAAAAGCGATCATGGATGACCCTGAAACTTCTGAATTAATTAAAGTCATTGAGACTAAATTCAGAAAATTCAAGTCATACAAATCCGAAATGATTGAGCTCGCTGAAAATGATGATAAAAACTTTGTCGCCTTGAGCTATGCCAAAACCAAATTAAATCCATTTATAAGGGGCATCGAAAAAAATTTAGCACATCTTAATGCGAAAGAGCTACTCAATATAGTCGATGGGAAAGGCAGGGAAAATATTTCCCAAATACAGCTCATGTGGTCAATGCTAGTTAAAGAAATCTGGCGCTTTCAAGCATTCCGCGCCAATGATTCGACAAAAAATATAGATACTTTTCTAAGCGAACTAAAAAAAATTATCAGCAAGTTGAAGGAAAACCAAAGCATACAGAATCCATTTAGAAAAAATATTAACAAGATTGAAACCCTGCTGCCTCACTTTGAAGGAAAGCTCAAAGAGTTAATCAAACTACACAATGGCGAGCGCTGGCGTAATGATGCATATATTCTACGGCATGAAATCGGACCACTACTACATTCTATTGATAGAGACGTTAACAATCTAATACGCATCCAAACAATGAAAATTAGCACGGCAAATGATGGCATATTGTCGATTTATGAAAGAGCTAGAACTAACAACTTTATTATTAGCATGTTTGCATTCTTGTTTGTTTGCCTATCTTCATGGCTGTTAGCACGGCTAATCACCATACCATTAAATACCGCTGTTAAACTTGCCCGCAATATTCAACAAGGTAAATTTAACAATAAAATTGAGATTTCAGCTGACGATGAAACCGGCATTATGTTGCACGCATTAGAAAATATGCAAGAAGACTTACTCAAGCGCCAAGAGCATGACTTAGCAGTAATCAAGGAAGTAAACAGCATAGTTGCTGCAGCTGCAAGAGGTGACTTAAACAATCATATTAACACGAAAGATAAAACAGGTTTCTTCAAAGCACTATGCGAAGGTATTAATAGCATCTTAGAAGAGTTCGCCCGCATGAAAACCAACCTTGAGAATCGTGCTGATGAGACACAACACATGGCAGCAGAAGTCGATACCATTGTTGAATCAGCTGCGGCCGGTGATCTATCAAGACGAATCGATTTGGCAAGCAAACATGGTAGCATAAAAACACTAAGCAATAGCATTAACCAGGTTGTACAAATTAACAATCAAATCATCAGTGACACCGTCGGTGTGCTTGGCCAAGTGTCGTCAGGCAATCTAACAACATCGGTAGAAGGCAATTACCAAGGCTTATTTGCTAAATTGAAAGCGAATGTCAATAATACCGTCACCAAACTGAAAGAAGTGATCCTAACCATCACCACTGCAACCAAAACAGTAAATCGCAGCATTGACGATATTAATACCCGCAACACTCGCTTACTGAGTAGTATGTCAACCCAGGTCGATATGGTTAATGAGATTGTCACCCGCGCCTCAAAGATCTCAGAAGCTGTCGACAACAGCGCTGACCGCGCAGACAACGCGAATAAATTAACCCTTAGCGCTAAAACTTCAGTAGTAGAGAGCCAAGGCTTGATGAAAAAGGTGATCATTGCCATCGATGCTATCAAAGGTAGTAGTGATGAAATCTCTAAAATCATTACCGTGATTGATGAAATCGCTTTCCAAACTAACTTGTTAGCTCTGAATGCATCAGTTGAAGCAGCACGGGCAGGCGAACAAGGACGTGGCTTTGCTGTTGTCGCCGGCGAAGTACGCAACCTCGCTCAACGTTGCGCTGAAGCTGCCAATCAAGTTAAATCGCTTATCCTCGATAGCGTAGAAAAAGTATCTGACGGCACCAATTTAGTGAATGAAACCAATCTATCACTCAATGAAATTTTAGTAGCAGTTAACAATGCGAGCCAAGTGGTAAACGAAATCTCAGATCGCAGTCATGCCCAAGCTGCCGACATCAATGACATTAATAAATCAATGCAGAACATTGATAACTCAGCAAAATATAACGCCAAATTAGTCAATGAAACTGCATTGTCATCTGAAGCAATGGCCAAACACGCTAACGATTTGATTGTCTTGATCCAATTTTTCCAAACCGCTAATCTTGATATAGAAAAGTAACTTAGCTAGCTTTTTCGTCATAGGAAAAATGACGCTGGCCGCCATCAATTTGAAACTTGATACAAATATCGGGAGCAGGTAACTCAGCAGCAACACGCTCCGGCCATTCAATTAAAAAAATTGCTGAATCTGTGTGATAGTCACGCAAACCCAACAACTCCAACTCATCAATACTTTGCAGACGATACAAATCTAGATGATAAATGTCAAAACCCGCAACTTCATAGAACTCGACCAATGAGTAGGTTGGGCTCTTGACTAAACCCTCATAACCTAATGCTTGCAAGAAAAAACGTGCGAAAGTTGTTTTACCTGCACCCAGCTCACCTTGCAAAAAAATAACCTTAGGCGCAGTAATTATTTTTGCTAATTGCTTTGCAAAGCGCTCGGTATCAGCAAGTGATGCTCTACTAGACTCCATTTACTAACCCACTAAGGTTGTTAATTCTGGCATTAAGCCAGATGCCAACAAGCCCTAGATACCTCTCAAGCTGACCAATCCACTGGATTGAATACAGTGACAGGAGTTGCTGATTATGAATTTTCTGCATACTGATGAACTCTACCTTGGAACACGAGCAAAACACCGGCTATTATTGCTGAGACAACACCAACGATGCATAGCGCGTACAGCTGATACGTTACCAACCAAGCGCTGAAAATAGAAACCAATACTTCACTCAAGACAAAGATAGCACGACAGATACCCATTACTTCGCCTTGGTGAGCAGCATCGGTTAAATCAGAAAGCATAAGCGTCATCAATGTTTCACAACCACCTACTCCAAGCGCAACAATAGGAATTGTCAACAAAAACATAGCTTGATTAGTCGACGCACCGAACAACAACATCCCGGCCACCATAACAAAATGAAACAGTATATTCGCTGGCAATATGTCAATATATTTCAATACCCAAGCAGAAAATTGGTTGGCGATAATGAGCCAAACTGATAAATAAATCATATATAGCGATAGTCCTGATGGACCAAAATTAAATTGATTGACCAGATAAAAAATAAAAAAGAAGTAATAACTAAAAATCGCTAAGTCACTAATGGCCAGCAACCAATACCAACGCCGCAATTCGGATTGGGTGATGTGCTGATAAAGACGGCGCAATGAATATGGCGGCGAAGAAGCAGTGGCATTTGGCGCTACAACTCTGGTTTCACGATAACAAATAGCGATAATGGCACAATTAAACAAACAAAATAGTGTCGCTGCATAAAAAGGCGCTGCATAACCAAAGTAATCAGAGAAAACTGGGCTCGCAAATAACCCACCAAGCAATGGCCCGACTAACCAGCCGGTATTGATTGCGGTATTAATCCAAGCGAAACGACTTGCCTTGTTATTATCATCACTGATATCGGCAACTGATGATTGTGCTATCGCGACATTACCTTCAACAAAACCGCCGACTAAACGAGCGATAATCAGCAAACCCAGATTCTGATGCAATACTGCAACACCAGTGACAAAGTGAGCGACTGAAGCAATGGCAGTTGTTAGCATAAGAATAGGCTTACGGCCATAACGATCAGACAGTACGCCAAGTATCGGACAACCCCAAAACTGCGCGAATGGAAACATCGCTGTGACGACACCATAAAGTATAACCCGCTGTTGCATAGAGTACTGTTGGGCAAAAATGCTGGTATCAGACATAAACATCGGGCCGAACACCGGCATCGGTAGGCTATAGCCGACAAAGGCGAGTAACACAGTTATCCAGAGTGCTAACATCACTTGAGAATTCGAGCTTGAAAACTGGCTTGTTGACGGCATTTGACACTCGTTGACTGTTAAATAGCACATGTTAAGGATATGCACGCTGGTAATCAAGCACCGCTAACTGATTTTTAATAGCCTATTTGGCCCACCTGCGACCACCAACTAGACTAGATTGCATATCTAATTTTTTGCATAATGTGGCAGCGATTCACGAGTACTGCAGAATGAGTAAACTAGAGCAAAACATCGACTATACCGCGATTGTCAACCACATCAAGACCGAAGGACTAAAACTCGGCTTTCAACAGGTTGGTATCGCAAACATAGAACTGAGTCAATATGCCGACAAACTCACAACCTGGATCGAGCGGGGTTGGCACGGTGAAATGAGTTATATGCAACGGCATCAGCATAAACGTTGCAACCCAAAAGAATTAGTCCCAGGCACTATCACTGCCATCGTTACCCGAATGAATTATTTACCAGAAGAGACTAATATTGCTACTAACTTAGCCGATACCAACAAAGCCTATATTGCCCGCTATGCCTTAGGACGTGATTACCATAAGGTGATCCGCAAACGGTTACAGCAGCTTGCCGATACTATACAAAAGCTACTACCAAACTTTAACTATCGGGCTTTTACTGATAGCGCACCAGTACTAGAAAAACCACTAGCGGAAAAAGCAGGCTTAGGTTGGATTGGCAAGAATACTCTATTATTAAACGACAATGAAGGATCATGGTTCTTTATTGGCGTTATCTACACTAA
>CAWUKA010000022.1:0-25368 GCA_963922965.1 uncultured Gammaproteobacteria bacterium
ATTTATCGAACTGCTTTTCCCCTTCAGCCCACTGCGAGCCGCATCAGCGGCGTGGTAGCTGTGCTGATCGGATCGAGCTGCTTTTCCCCTTCAGCCCACTGCGAGCCGCATCAGCGGCGTGGCAGCCCAGTGGTGTGCAGGTACGCACGATATTATCTGCTTTCCGTGAACTATCATTTTATTTAACAATAGGTGATTAATTCTAAGCGTTGTATTTGTTAGTGGTTTGGGTTGCTAGGTTGCTGCGCTCGCGTTGCTCGCTTGCAATTTATATAAAGGCAGATCTGAATTGCTACTATGACCCAGCTCAGCAGTGCGCATCACAAATAGGTGGTAATGCGCACGGATACGAGACAGTAGCGACATCAAACCATACGGCCTAGAGTCCTAGCTAACTTCCGCCACTGTCAAGGCAGGGCGATACTGCATCATGACTGCCTACACTTGAGCCTCTAGTGCGCGCTGCTTTTGGTTCAGCAAAAAAACCTGAGCTAGCCTGAGCAGCTGCTAGCTGACCTGATCGCCGCTCGTTTGACGAGCGCATGACTGCAGCAGCCTGCCCAAGTGAGCTTGACGCCGCGGCTGCCGAAGACAGCTGTGTCTGTCTAAGATCCAACTCGTCACGGAAAAGTTTTACACAGCGCTCATCACTAGGGTCAGCTAAAAAATTCTCGGCTTTCTCTTTAGTTAAATTTAAAATAAGTTGCACTACACGATTTGCTTCATCAAGAGACCCGGTAAATATATATACCGGATTAAGTGGGCCACCGGTAAAAATAAATTGCTTACGATAATAACGAATAGTGTTTTTGTGCAGTAAGACTTCAAGAGTGGCAGAAGATGCTTGTTGCAACATGGCTAACAATGTATTGTTCGCTGCAACACTCTCTCGTTTGTGATTCTGCTCCAAAAGATTACTAAAATAATCTGAATGAAGAGCATCAAGCTGTTCCTTTGAATGCAGGCTGAGGAGTTGATCAAGACTGATAATACCGTTACGCAAAAGGCTCAGCACGCTGTCCCATTGACGAATGCCATCAGGGAACAAAGTCTGTGCCGACTGCAATGTTTCGGGCATTGCTTGCCAGCGCAATGCTGTTGCAGGATCGATTTGTTTTGGTACGCAGGACCATAACAACCGGTAAAAAACATGGTCTTTCGCTGTTGTGGCAATAAAAAGTTCTTCATCTGTAAGCTGATTGACAGCCGCTCCAAAACCTAGGGCAGCATTCTCCGAGAAAGGCATGTAAAACTTATTCGCCGCTAGCACTTGTAACGCTTTTGGGTTTTTAAAGAGTGTTTTGAGACATCGGATAGCGTTATCATCCATACCGCCAGCGTGTGGGAGATATGTTGCACTTATAAAATCTACGTGCTGCTGCGTCAATTCTAAGACTTGTATTGGGGTTAAGTGTGTTTGCTTAAGCGACTGAGTCACTGCAGAGTTACTAAGATAGCCAGTAACCACTGCCTCATCAAAGTCAGTCGCCAACAACGCTTCCTCACAACTACAACCTCCGAGATAATATGTTGGGCAAATCGACTTAAACGCTTGGTAATATTTAGTTATAAACTCCAAGCGAGCAGGAGTAGTGGTGTTGGTAGCCCTGAGAGCCTGGCCTGACACAGAATGTTGTAAATAATCTTTGACCTCTTTTGGAAGTTGATTAATTAGTTGAAAGAAACCATCAGGACTGACCATACGCTCGCGCACTAATACATTAACACGAGTATTACAAAGCATGGTTAGTTGCTCGGGGCTTAAATTGAACTGGTGATTTGGCTCAAGTGATGCAAACAAAATGTTGAGATTAGTAAGGTTAGCATAAGCCCCCTCA
Organism: uncultured Gammaproteobacteria bacterium; assembly: GCA_963922965.1. GTDB lineage: Bacteria > Pseudomonadota > Gammaproteobacteria > CAWUKA01 > CAWUKA01 > CAWUKA01. The sequence goes on from CAWUKA010000022.1 coordinate 1,839, forward strand.
ACGCCTTCATTCAGCTGGTTGTCATTGATCAGTTGCGAAACAACTTGGGTAATTATTTGCAAATCGCTTGCAGAAACGTCAGTGGCGACATCGGCCAATTTAGTAAATAGCTCGCCTGGATTCTCCGCCTCCGCAAGCGCTATCAAGGCATCTGTCGACAATTGCAGCGGCTCAACCCCAGGGTAGCTCAATAGTGTCGTTACTCTGGTGGACAAATTAAGAGCAGCTTGGAGTGTTAATTTGCCGTGTCGAATGTAATTTGCTAGCTTGTACAATTTGTAAGCAATTTGACAAAGCCTGTGTAGAAGTGTGACTAAGGCCCAAAAAAATTTGCCTATAGCTCTTAATATCATCTTTCAAACTCCTCGAATTTTTCGATTAGAACCAAACAATAACCTGGATTTTATCATAATTGATTAAAAAGTAAACTATTTTAACCATTTAATCCGTACCGGCTCACTGAGAGAGACATTCGACCCAAAACAGCCGAGAGATAATACTGAATCAATCACTTAATCGAAGTCACGCTTATCGATGCCGCCAGAGCGATCCTTATTTTCAGTCCACTGCGAGCCGCATCAGCCGCGTAGCAGCTTAGTGGTTGGAAACCAAGCAATGTGACATGAATACTCGATCAATCCTCATTTTATTCAATGCTGTGCTTCAGACGACGAGTAGTGGTCGTTTGTCGCTTCAGTTGCTGGGTTGCCGCGCGACTACGTCGCGCGCAATGGGTATAGAGGTGGAGTCGTGAGCGCACTGACTTCTGCCGCTCACCACCTGCTGACGTCTCAAGATATAAAGCCTCAAATTGAGTGGCAATAGCTACTTCACTAGTAGCCAAAAGCCAAGCGGCTTAAGCTGAGGCCTGAGCGAATGCAGCGACTAACACATCATTCGCAACAATACCTCCGGCTGCTTGATCAAGCTCTACTACCTTTTAAACAGTACTACCAACCAAGCCTACCGGTAACACGCCACCGCTACAACCAGTCAACTAAGCATCGCAGTGCCAGCCTGTTGATTGCGATGCTGGCGAGCTATCAGCAAAACTGACAGCGCAGGGCCAGCATCTAGCTCAAGCCATGCCAAAATCAACCACTTCAGCCTCACATCAGCCAGTTAGCTCAGCTGGCATGGATCTCGCATTAAGTCTGATACGTAACATCGAGGTAAATCATTATGACTATCAGACCGAACACATCTACTGAAAACACATTGACTGACATTGTACCGATCGAGCACCATGCCATTCAAACCTTTCATGACACCAGCGAAGGTAGTCAACTGCAATCATTGCATTCAAATGCGCAATTGCAGCTAAGTTTTAACCTACAGTCGAGTCTGAACCCTGACCAAATTATGCTGCGGTTTTTCATTCATATGAACCAAGCCCTGCAGTGCAACAGTTTGCATTACCAAAACAGTAGCGCCGAGATTGAATTCGCCTCTGGCTCGGAAGCCATACACAGTGCAGAATACGAATTAAGTTTAAGCCAAGAAAGCTTAGGCAGCTTAAAGTTAACTCGGAGCCGACTCTTTTCTGACGATGATATCGCCTACATTGAAGATAGCATTTGCGTGTTACTCTACCCGTTACGCAATTCACTCTATTATAAACGCGCGCTTGAGCTTGCTACCCAAGACATGTTAACTGGCGCCGGTAATCGGATTAGTTTTGATAAAGCTATCGTGCGTGAAATGGAAATATCAAGACGCCATGAATTACCTTTTTCTCTACTCGCAGTCGATATTGACCACTTTAAAGCGATCAATGATGAACACGGTCACGCTGCGGGTGACTATGCACTACGAGCGGTGAGTAAAACTATCGCTAAAGTGATTCGAAAATCAGATTCGATCTACCGTATCGGTGGCGATGAGTTCACGTTGATTTTAGGGACTACTAAACAACGTGGCGCAACCATTTTAGCAAAACGCCTGTGTGACGAAGTCAATAAAACCAAATATGCGTATCAAGGCCAACGACTTGATATCACGGTTAGCATCGGTGTTGCCGTGTATGACAATGAAAGCCGAGCTGAGCTGTGCGAAAAAGCCGATCAAGCGCTGTACCGTGCCAAACACAAAGGCCGGAATCGTATTTCAACTTAAAACTGCTCGGCACAGTCAGTAACAGTATCTATCCGGTGCAGGCTTTAGCCCACTGTGAATGATATCGCTTCGCCTACTGCGAACCGCAGCAGTCGTGTAATAGCTAAACTGATCAAATCGAGCTATCTTCTCTTTCAGCCCACTGCGAGGAATATCAGTCCCGAAGCAGCCCAGTGGTATGCAGATAGGAACAATTCTATAATTTTTTTTGTACCATCATTTTAATTAATAACAGTGATTCATTCACATGAGCGGCAATAGCGATTACGTTGCTGGGTTACCACGCTGGTTACACTCGCTCGCAATGGGTATAAATAAAGATCCACTAGCCGGCATGACCTAACATGCTCAGCACGATGTGATACACGCCAATCACCATGTGCGCCACTTGCCCGCAATGGGTTAGTCGACTCACGCCAAGCCAACAGCGGCACGCAGGCAATCGATATCAGCTGGCTCCAACTCCATGTATTCGCTGTGGCGTAAATCGGTTGGCATTTTTAGCGGCCCAAAACGGGTGCGGATCAAGCGACTCACAGTTATCCCTTGCGATTGCCACAAGCGTCGCACTTCACGTTTGCGGCCTTCCCTGATCACAACATAGTACCAATGATTGGCACCGTCACCGCCACCGGGGCGAATGCGATGAAATCGAGCCGAACCATCCTCGAGCTCAACCCCTTGTAACAATTGTTTAATAACATCACGACTAACTTCACCAAGCACACGCACGGCATATTCACGATCGAGTTCACTAGCTGGATGCATCAAGCGATTGGCAAGCTCACCGTCGGTAGTGAATAACAGTAACCCAGAGCTGTTGATATCGAGTCGGCCGACCATTACCCATCGCTCGCGTGCGTTTCGAAGTTCAGGAATCACTTCAAACACCGTGGTGCGTCCTTCTGGATCATGTTGACTGCAAATTTGACCGACTGGTTTGTGATACATGAGGATGCGACAAGCAATCTGTTGTGGAACAGTGATGCTGCGATCATCGACAAAGATACGATTTTCGGCTGTGACACGATCAGCAACCGTTGCAACCTGGTTGTCGATACGCACCCTACCCGCCTGAATCCAAGCTTCCATTTGCCGGCGTGAACCGAGCCCAGCACGTGCTAATGCTTTGTGAATTTTCTCAGACATGAATTGGTTACGCTTCGCTGGTGGCAGCTATTTCAGTTTCTGTTTCGGTTGGCTCAGCTTCAGTTGATTCCGCTTCAGCCGCATCTGTCGCTAAACAAACTTGATCCGCTTCCGCAAACGCATACTCAATTTTCAGCAACGAGTCATCGGATAAGGTTGCGGTTTTGTTGGGTTGATCAGCATTTATGGTACCCGGATCAGTAAGTGCTAATTCGAGATTTTCTGCCACCTCATCCAAGTCTTCGGCTTGTGTTAACGCCGGTAAATCGGTGAGGGATTGCAAATTGAAATAATCAAGGAATTGCTTGGTGGTGGCATAAATCGCTGGCCGGCCTGGCACTTCACGGTGACCAATGATTTCGATCCAAGTCCGATCTTCCATGGTTTTTAAGATAGTCGAGCTAACCGCTACACCTCGTACTTCTTCGATTTCGGCGCGGGTAACGGGTTGCTTGTACGCGATCAAAGCCAAGGTTTCTAACAAGGCGCGTGAATAACGCGGCGGTTTTTCTTGAAACTGGCGCGCAACCCAAGGGGCATACGATTGTTGGACCCGAAACGAATAGCCACTCGCGACTTCAACTAAATTGACAGCGCGATCCTGGTACTGCTCGCTGAGCAACTGCAAGGCTTGCTTAAGCAATTGCTTATTCGGTTTTTCACCGCGGACAAACACATTGCGCAACTGCTCGAGTGAAAGTGGCTCGGTGGCAGTGAACAACACACTCTCCAAGATCAACGCGATCTGAGCCTCGGTTAATTGACCGAGCGCAGCTAAGCTCTGCTGCTCCGCTTGTTCGGCTGACAAATTAGTTGCCGATAACGATTCACCAGCATCATCTTGCCGCTGACGGTAACATTTAAATAATGTCTTGTTCATGAGAATATGCCTTCACGTGAATAGGGCCATAGGGTTCAGCCTGGACAATTTCGACGGCTGATGTTTTTAAAAGTTCGAGTATCGCAATTAGCGTGACAACGACGCCAAGCCGACCTTCCGCTGGCTCGAACAAACGGACAAAGTCGACAAACTGCTCGTCTCGCACTCGCGCCAGCACAGCTGTCATACGCTCGCGAATCGATAGCGCTTCGCGCTGAATATGATGACGCTCTTGTAACTTCGCACGCTGCATGACTTTTTGAATCGCGCGCATCAATTCGTTTAATTCAACTTGTGGTTCTGGCTGGGTGGTCGGCAGCTGCGGCAATTCGGCATTGGCGGTAAAAATTTCGCGACCAACGCGAGGTAACTCATCTAACACTTCTGCCGCTTGCTTGTAGCGCTCGTACTCTTGCAACCGGCGCACCAGTTCAGCCCTTGGGTCATCTTCATCAGCCTCGGCACTGACAGGCCGTGGCAACAGTAAGCGCGACTTGATCTCGGCAAGCATAGCAGCCATCAACATGTACTCGCCAGCCAACTCGAGTTGAAAATCTTTCATCAGCTCCATGTAATCCATATATTGCCGGGTAATGTTGGCGACTGGAATATCGAGGATATCAAGTTTTTGCTTTTTGATCAGAAACAGGAGCAGGTCCAACGGACCCTCGAAGGTTTCTAAAAATACCTTGAGCGCATCGGGCGGGATGTAAAGCCCATCAGGCAGTTGAAAGAGGTCTTCGCCTCTAATGGTAGCGATTTTTTCAGCGCTGGCGGCGGGCTGTTCAGCTGTTTGAGCCTGTTCAACGACAGTCACGCGGATTTCCTTCTATTTGTTGTTACATCTTAACATCACGACTGATATTCACCATTGTCAACGATGATAAACGCTATTTTAGCAAGATTCTGCCACTTTAGCCAATTGCTGTGCAGCCAAGATCGTGCGAACCGGGGAAAAACTGCGCCGATGGATTGGGGTTGCGCCATGCTCGACCAGTAATTGCAAGTGCTGCTTGGTGGGATAGCCTTTGTGCTGACCAAATTCGTAACCGGGATAAATCGCATCGTAGCCGACCATTTCCCGATCGCGAGTCACTTTAGCGACAATGGAGGCAGCACTGATTTCAACCACCAACTGATCACCTTGCACAATCGCCTCCACTGGCAAATCCAGCAGCGGCTTATGCAGACCATCGGCGCGGACGATTTCTGGCTGCAGGGTTAACTGCTCTACTGCACGCTGCATCGCTAGCAAGCTGGCGTATAAAATATTGAGTTCATCGATTTCATGCACTTCAGCGCGACCGATAGCAAAACTAAGCGCACTATCACAAATCTCTTCGTAGAGTGTTTCGCGTTTTTTCTCTGATAATTTTTTTGAATCTTTTAGCCCACTGATTGGTTTTGCGGGATTTAAAATAACCGCTGCAGCAATGACTGGACCCGCCAACGGCCCACGTCCGACTTCATCCACGCCGGCACTGATTAGTTGTTGCATTTCATCTCACTCCTTGATTACTTGGTTATAAAGGTTCATCGACTCCGATTCAGTTCGTTGCCAACGCTAACACCATGCGCGCCGCTTGTTGGCTAGCATCACACCGTAGCTGTTGATGGATGGCAGTAAATTGTTGCGTTAACTGCTGCACTAAAGTCGGGTGCTGCAAATAATTTAATAACGCCATGCCGAGATTTTCTGCTGTCGCTTGCTGCTGAATAAATTCCGGCACTAAGCGCTTGTCAGCTAATAAATTTGGTAATGCAATATGCTTAACTCGAACCAAGTGCCGCAGCAAAGCGTAAGTCCAGCGGTTTAATTTGTATGCCACAACCATGGGTCGTTTGACTAACATTGCCTCTAAGGTTGCGGTGCCCGAAGCAAGCAACAATGCGTTCGCTGCAGCCATCACTTGTTGGCTTTGGCCAACAATCACTCGGATATTTAAATTTGGCACCAACGCTTTTACCTGTTGCTGAATAATAGCTGCTAGACGCTCATTGGCGGCTGCTACCACAAACTGAATACCGGTAAAGCGTGCATCACACCAAGCCGCGGTTTGTAAAAACACTTCGGTTAAATGCGTGACTTCTTGGCGTCGACTACCTGGCAACAAGCCGATAATCGGCGCTTGCAACGGCAACGCAAGCTTAGTGCGGGCAGCCTGCTGCTCGGTCTGAAGTGCAATTTCGTCCGCCAACGGATGGCCAACAAATTCAGCAGCGACTTGATGGCGGGCGTAAAAAGCGGTTTCAAATGGGAACAGTGTCAACATGCACGAGACTGACTTGGCAATGCCACGCACTCGCCAGCGGCGCCAAGCCCACACCGATGGACTGGTGTAATGCACAGTCGGTATGCCAGCGGCTTTTAACCGACGCTCAAGCGCCAAATTAAAATCGGGCGCATCGATGCCGACAAATACATCGGGTCGATTTTGCAAAAAGTGCGTGATCAACTGACGCCGCAAGCGCCATAGACGCGGCAAGTGTGTTATCACCTCAACTAGACCCATCACCGCCAATTCGTCGCTGTCGTGCAGCACTTCACAACCGGCAGCCGCCATGCGCGGCCCCGCCACAGCGCTGATACGTACGCCTGGGTATTGCTGCTGCAATGCGCGAATCAAGCCAGCACCCAGGATGTCACCCGAAGCTTCGCCCGCAATAATGCCGATGTGCAGCGATCGGGTAGGACTATAATCGTCTTTTATTTGCACAAAAATACCCTCGAGAAGAGCTGCATTGTACACTATCAGCCGCAGAAGTCAGAGAATTTCTTTCAAACCAATCACTTATGTTCATATTTAGCGCTAATTAAAAATTAGTAATTTTAAATCAGACAGTTAAAAAATTTATTTAAGAAAAAAATTGTCGAATTTAAGTGAAAATAGCTATTTTTGAGTATTTTTTTACAAAATATTGGTTTTCTTAAGGTTGCCTTAAGCTTAATTTGTAATAATTTTATACACTTTAATAGGTTTGCTAACCCAAACCGCAATCTGTGAGGAATAGATAATGTTTGACACTATTCAACGACCGACCAAACAGGTATTTTCTTTGCTAGCGCAGTTACTCAACCTCGACTTTGGCGGGCGTGTCCGACGTTTGCAAATGGCGATGAATCCACAGCACTCATCTGAACTTGATACCTTTAGTATCTCAACGACACCTCGAATGGCTAATAGTGAATTAATTGAGCTACTTCGCCGAACAACCGACAAAGATGCGTACGCTGCCAGTGCCACTGAACTTCGCCGCGGCCAAGGCTGGGATAGCTTGCTTAATAACAAAGGCGTATACGCATTTGAATTGATCTACCGTAGCCTCTGGTTCATGGTTGGCTATGGCTTGCTCGCGAGTTTAGCACCGTTTGCTTTCATCCCAACCGTGTTGTTAGCACTGGCTTGGACTACACTAATGCCAAGCTTGATCAATGTACTTGGTTGGCTCGGACGCAAAGCTATCACAAGCTTACGTGGTAAAACCACCTCACCTGAACGTATGTCGATCGAAGTAGCTTACAGTCGCCTCACCACTTCACAACGTTGGTACGTTGGCTTCTTAGTCAATATCCTCGGCAAAAAAGTTGATCCAGACTTAAAATGTCAAGATGCTAAACGGGTTGCTGAAACCGGCGCGATCATGTCGGGAGTCCTGACTGCTATCTTCTTAACGATGTTTTTATTCATGATCATCCCAGCGCCAGCAAACCTGATCGTTGCACCGATGCTTGGCTTATTCGTTGGCTTGTCATGTGGTTTTCTCGCCAATCAAAACTCACTCAGTAATGGTTTAGTTAAATTTGCCACTCTAACAAAAAAACAACTACAAGCCCTCGAAGATCAAACCGAGACTTGTAAAGATGAAGCCGCCTGGCGCCGTAAACTGACCGAACGTCGTGCGCTTAAAAAAGGTTTAACGGCCGCTTCTGCCACCATGACCAGTGTCTACATTGGCTTGTATTACTTTGGTGTTGCCTCGTTTGCCGGGGCATTATTTTGGGCAACCATGGCAGCTATTTTGGTCAGTTATACCGCCTACCTGATCACAAAAGAGATCAATCAAACTCAGCTCGCTGATATTAAAGATAACCAGCAACTGGAGCAGTTGACACGCAGTGAGCGCTCGGTGTCCGCCAGTGTTGGCCGGATGTTATGTTTGATCAACAACGCCGGTACCGCGATTGCCCTGATCGGCGTCGTACGTTTTAAATTACTCGCAATGAATACACCCATCACACTGCTGATGGTGAGCAATCCTTACTTACTCGCTGCAGTAATGGCATTGACGGCATTCGGCAGTATCCATGCCGCTATCGGGTTACACAAACTCAGCTACCGCATTTGGCTCAATCGTAATAAAATGTTAGCACCATGCTTCGATCGCAGCAAAGTATCACACTTTCGCTTCGCGGCTGCTTGTGTTGGCTTAGTAGTTTCAGTCGGGGTCGCTTTTGGTCTCGGTGCGTTGAACATGCATAGCAGTATCGTACTATTTAGCGCGATGGGCGCAAGCTCAACCACAGCATTGATTCTTGGTGTTGGTGTTATCGGTATTCTCGGTGGTTTGGCGAACGGTATCTTGTACATGGTCTGCGTCGTCAGCTCATTTTCAGAAGCGGCAAAAAACATTGAAGACACTTTAACGACGCGCAAAGGTCTACAGCACATCGATCAAACACAGCTTAACGAAGTCGATAACGCACGCGTAAGACAAAAATTAGCGCGCTACGATATGGCGCCACTGCGTTCAGCACAACCTGCTAAAACTGTTCGCGGCAAATTATTACAGCGTTTGAACGAATTAAGTAATAGTATCTACGTTGCACTGACCATCTCCGCCAATGCAGCCGGCAATGCTACCCTACAACGCTCTGGCGTCACCTTAATAGTGAGCATTACCGCAGCGATCAGTGGCTTTCTGTTTACCAATACGCTATTAATCAGTAATACCTTACCGATTTTAATCCTTTTAATGGCATTTGGTTTTATTGCATCAGCATCGGCATGTGCAACCAATTGGATTAACAATACTTATTCAATTAAAGAAGCTACTATCAAAACCCATGCCTTACTGTCTCAGGCTGAGCAGTTGAAAAATGGTAATGCATCCGAACAAGATCAGATCACCAACTACCGGCGTGATTATTACCGTCAAGCGATGCAACACTACATCGCAACAGAAGATCCGGATATGGATCAAATTTTAACTCACCTTAACCGTAACCCGGATAAACTAAAAACCTTAAGTCAGCACAAAGCTGAGTTATCAGAAGCTTGCCTGACTTTAATCCTAGATTGCTTGAATGAAGACATGCTTGATGCCATCACTGGTGATTTAACTTCAGCGAATGGCCACACGCATGATGAAGATACCATCATCAAAATTATTGAACTCGAGCAAGAGGCGTTAGCGACGAAAAACAACTTAACCAATAGCGCTAACACCATGCTCGCGGTTAGTTTGAGTAAAGCTGTCGCTTACCTGATCGCAACTATCATGCTCTTAGCTGAAGTTATCTGTTGTGATGTGCCGGCAGCATTGCGCTCGCGCGGACAAACTGATTTCAATGGGGGAACCACCACAGCCGAAGCCTGTGATGAACAGGCTATTACGGCTGCACTTCGGCAGACTTCCGAGCACGGGGCTACAGAACCTGCAACGTTAGCTCAAACTGATGAGAAAACGACAACAGCATGGTTCCATTTACCCACTTGCTGCAAATTTATTTCTTATTGGAGAGAAACTGGCGATACAGATGTCGCGGCTAATTTTACGGAACTCGATGACAGCATGCCAACTGGTCAAGAACCATATTGGCTGACGTGTCTATATTAGGGTTCAACTGATAAAGCTGGGATGTGCGAGCATCTTGCTAAGCTAGGCTGAGCATCTAATGGTGTCGCTTGTACCTGTGCTGGTGGTTTGGGTTGCTGCGCTCGTTACACTCGCTCGCAGTGGACACAAAGGCAGACAAATATAGTTTTATCCGCGTCATGCGCGCGATTATTTAAATTGATAATGACAATTAAATCTCAGCACTGCCATATTCCTGGTAATTTGCGTTACTCGGTTGCTGCGCTCGTTACACTCGCTCGCAGTGGGCACAGATACGAAGACAACTAGGCGCTTTTATTTCAACTTCGATACTAATTTGAGTTTTTACGCAGCAAGCGCTTGCAGAGATTGCCTTATTTCTGGTATATCTTAAGTTTAGCGTGTGCGGTTAAAAATTATGCTACCTATTTGCTGCGTTTGCCAACTTGACGCTTTACCGTCTCGGGCTCAGGCAGCAAGCCTCGGTCAGCAAATAATAACAGTGATAAAGCTGATCCCGTTCACAAGCTGATAATACGTATCACAACCATTGATTGACACTTAAGGGGGATTGTTATGCCAGCAGCAACGGGAACAGGAACGAAACAGCAGCCAACCACGTTACTTATTTACCTTAGGCAGCTTTTCGGCAGCATATTTGAGTTTGTTGGTGATCAGATAGCTGGTTTACCTGGTTTCTTTTTCAACTTGACCGGTATTCCGAGCCTGGCCGCAGCGCGGAATAAATTAGCTCACAGTGAACACCCAAATCAGCCTTCTAAGACTGCACACTGGCAACCAGCTTTAGACTCGAATTGGGTATGGCTTTTCGAACTGATTTTGCGTGCCGGCTGGTTTTGCTTGGTGGTTGGTTTAATCACCAGCTCGCCTGCCGCCACGGCTGCGCTCGCTAGCATGACGATCCCACTTTATTTTATTAACATCAGCATCTCAGCTTATTTTATCGGTGTGATCGGTGCGATTTTTCTACCTAGTATGCTTACTAATTTGCGAGAAATCCTTGTCGACCCGGTCATGTTTTCTTTATATAAGAAACTACTCCGCAGCCTTGATTACGAAGCAGGCGATGTGGCTGATATGGCACGCTACAGCGTCATGACCATGAGCCAACAAATGTTTTTGCTCTTCAACATGCACGTGAGTAGTTTATTTGGCTGGGAAATCACCAGCATCCCTATCGACCTCAAGCGGCAAGTCGCCCAAGAGGCAGCACGCAAAGGCGCTGGTATGAATGCGGTGATGACATTTTCCATGTTGTACTTGTTCTTGACTTCATTCTTTAGCATCAGCACCCTAACTGCACTACCTGTAAGTTTTATTGTCGGCTTTGCTGCCGGTTACATGACGAACCAAACTTCACTCAATAAAGGCTTAGGGCACTTTGCGGGCTTAACTAAGAGAGAGTTAGAAAAACTTGAGACTGACGCAAATACCAACAACTCTTGGGCCAATTGGGGCTTAAGATGGATTGGCTATATCACTGGCTTTAACCTCATCCATATCTCGCTATTTGGCAAGAACAGGGATGAAGCTATAGGCTTTAACCGCCTCACGTACGCACGTGCTGGCCGCATTGTGAATACACTCAATGTGCTCGGTGCAATGGGTGCATCGATAGGCGCAGTTTTTTCAGTGTTACTACCACTACCAGCATTCGCTGCCATTACTGCAAGCCCTTACCTGACTGTGGTGTTAGTGGCGCCAATGATCTGGGGCAGCTTGCAACTCGGCATGGCGGTTTATTGTCTCGGCCAAACGGTCTGGTGTACTAAAAACCAAGACTTGAGAAATACTTTTACTTATTCAGGTATTGGCCTGCTTACCGCGTTACTCGCAGCGGCAATCGGCTTTGCACTCTACCCGGGTATGCCAATGGCTGGCATGAGTCTACTCGCGGCTAGCGGCATCAGTTTGAGTGGCTTGTTAATTCATCGATTTACGAGCAATCCGGACACCCATAAAACAATCAATATCGCCAGTACTTTGAGCTTCTACATCTCTTTTCTGATCATAGCCGGTTACGCCATCTTGAATATTCACGGTACTCTTGGCATTTTAGCAGCACTGAACCTGCCGGCTTGGGCTCAAACTGCCGTTGGTATCGGTTTGATTGGTATCCTCGGTGGGGTAATTGCCAACGGCACCTTGTACTTTGTCGCCGTTATCAACTCATTTGCTAATCTCGATCGTAAACCAGTCGATCGAGCAGATGCAATAATCAATAACGCGCTTAATAGGGGCAGGCCGATACCTGATGTCGTTAGCACGATTATGCAAGGTGTACTCGAGAATCCTCGTTATACTCAACCTACTGAAGCTGCCGCTCGAGGATTTTGGCAGCGGGTTGACGCCCGTGCGGCGAGCTGGTCTAAGATCACTGCACTTATCTTTAATGCTAGCGGTAACGCAGCACTGTTTATACCGGGTGTGGTGCTGATCAGTGCAGTATTGAGCAATACCCCATTTGCGGCCAGTGTAGTGCCACTCGTCCCATGGTTATTTCCTGCGGTTGGCTTTACCGCGTCATTTTGTATCTGCTACTTCTCTTGGCGTAATAACATGCTTGACGCGAAACAAGCCCGTGCTGAAATGCGCACCAACATCGAAGGTTTGTTGGCGTTAGAAACCGGATTCACTGGGGGTAACCAAGATCGAATAGAAGATTTTTACCGCGCTGTGTTGACGGAGTTACTCGCTCATGAAGAAGTTGATGCACATAGCTTTCTTACTGTTTTAGATCAACAAGACGCGGAGAGCCGCATCGCAGAGATAAACCAGCACCACCGTGGCAACGTCTCTGAAAAACTCCGGCTAGTAGCCATCATCGCGGCATTGAGACTACCTCAGGGTGGGAAAGAGTCTCCAGCAGCAACCACTGCTGTGACAGCTAATCCGGATACGGTGCAAGCCGCATCAAAGTGTATTGCTGAGTTGGAGTTTAACAAGACCAAAGTTGATCCAAGCGCATTTAATCTAACAATTTACGGCATTATCAAAGGCCTTACCGCAATAGTGACCTTTATCGCAACTTGCTTAGAAGTGTCTATGAATGCAGTTAATCATTATGTTGCTGAGCCTGGGTCAAATGGAGCTGCGAATGATAACTACTCTGGTAATACTCCAGCTAGATTGAGCACGGACTTGCGCTCTCAACAGCGACAAGGTAGCAGTGCCCCAACACCACTTGCTAATGGTCAACATTCTGTTCCTGTACTAGGTGCAACAGATGGATCGTCAGGACCTGAAGCAGGATTAAGTCCATCTGCTAGTAGCGTAGTTCGAGTTTAACGACCGCATTGCACAATCTCAACCAAGCCCACAGTTGTGGGCTTGGTTTTACCTAGCTTGGTAAAAAGGTAAATAGTTTAATCTCGCGTTCAGCCGACTGCGAACCACATCCTCGAACTCACCGCGAGAAATATCAGTTTTGAAGTCGCTTAATGGTAGTAAGATAACTACAGTTTTATCAGTTTTGCCCAAGTTATCATTTTATTCACTGGTTGTGATTGAGTGGCATCGGTGGTAGTGGGATTAGGTTCTTGGGCTGCCGCACGACTGCGGCGCTCACACCTTGGCACAACAAGCGCATCAGCGCCGGATGATTGCGACTTTATGGAATACAATACCGATGAAAGCAAGATTCGCCAATTACTGCAGGAGCAAGGCGCTAGCGCCAAGCGTATTGCTCACAAGCAAAACCGCACCATCGTGTTTGACCCGGCTTATTTTCACGAAGCCGATGCATGCTCATTTCGCTCAGCTATGAAAATCGACGCATCAATTTGACGCTTCTGTACGGCGAGCGGCTAAAAATATAGCTCCCAATCAACCCCACAATCTTGCAATGCTGGACAAATACTGGCATATTGCCTGGCTGTTACGCCCGTATAATTATGCCTGCCAGGGGAGCGTTATGAGACTATTTTTCCGCAATCTAGATCGTGCACTTGACTCGTTGAAAGAGAGTTCGACAACAAAGAGCTGGGTACCCGTGCTTGCTAATACCAGTGTAGAGCGTGGAGAAGGTACTGCACCGCTAAACAGCCGCTTCGGAGTTAAGATTTGCGAAGTGATTGTGCGTAATATATGGTTTTTACTGATATTCGGCCTCATCAGTGCCTCACCACTCCTCGCTGGCTTGAGTGCTATCCCCGGCACCTTAGGCACCTTTGCCCTACAACAAGCACTTGCACCTTACCTGATTAGTTTTATCGGCGCACTGATACTACCTGAGCTGCTGGTTAGCCTGCGTGATCGTTTCATTTGGCCCTGGTTGGAGCCACTTTACAAAAAGTTACTAATGCAAGCTGGATATAGCTCAGATGATTCTGAAAACATGACACGACCGATGTTTAACCCCCTCACCATGAGTCAGCGCCTGTATCTCATGTACCGGTTTCATTTCAGCAACGCAGCGATGCCAATTGATCTGAAAGTCAAAGTATCACAGCAGGCGGCACGGCTAGCCGCAACCATGAATGCGACCTTGTCGTTTACCTTAATGCTATCGTTAGCGTTACCGATACTCGGCGTCATTGCCGCCAGCAGTATTGCTAGTGTAGTTGGCCTTGCCTGTTACTTGGCAAATCAAAATTACCTAAATCGTGGCCTAAATGAAGTAGCCCGCCGTACGCCGTATGAATTACAACAACTCGCTTTCGATGCTGATCAAGGTGCTGGCCGATTCGACAGTTTTTTGAAGTGGTTTGGCTTGTCTTACTCAAGGCTTGGTTTGTGGTCAAACCGCATCAACACGGTCGGTATATTAGGGTGTAACCTCGGTGCTAGCTGGTTTGTGTTGTTGAAGTTGCCAGCTTTAGCCTGGATCGCGACAAATCCTTTTTTACTGCCACTATTTTTGCTTTTAGTTGCTTATCTTGGCCTCCAAGTCGGCCTCGCCTTTAATGCGCTTGGTTACGTCACCTGGTGTAACTTATTTAAGGCAACTGAATCTAAGATTAGTCAGCGCTCGATCTTGTTAACAGCGCCGGTGATACTGTGTCTGTTCAGCGGCTTGATGTTGATTGGCACTCATCTTATGCTCGGCACTAGCTTACTTGGCATGAGTGCAGTAAGCATGCTATATGCTATCGCTGACCAACGGTCTAACACACAGTCGCCGGGCGGCACCTTAAGCTTTGCAGCTGTTAGTTTATATTTTTCAATCTTTATCGCACTTGGTCTCGCCGCCCTAAACGGCAGTAACACCATGACTGTACTAGCTGCTCTTGGGGCATCAAGCTCAATGCAACTGCTCATCGGTGGCATCATCATCGGTATTGGTGGTGGCTTCATCGCAAACTTAGTCATGTTTAGCGTTGCTGTCGTCAGCTCGTTTGCGAATTTTGATCAAGCTGATAAGCCAGCAACTGCTTCAACAATAATTGAAGGGAATAAGCAGTTGGCCACTGAAATCCTGCAAAATATACTTGGGGTCAGTTTAGTGCTACCAGAACAAATTCAAGCTCAACCACAGACTAGCTTTGTCGATCGCGTCTGGCAACACAGCCGCGTTGATAGCGGCACCCACTGGCTCGCGAAATTTTTTAATGCGCTTGGCGTCGCCTCACTGCAAAAAGCACTCATCGCCATGACCACCACTTTTATCATCAGCAGCGCTACCTTTGCGACTGGTGTGTTACCGTTCTTACCAGCGTTTCTTTATAGCTTAGGCTTTGTCGCTTCGCTTTGTATTGTTAGCTACTCTTGGCGTACCAATACGTACGCCCCCGTCGCCGCCCGCGGCGAAGCAGTCGATCACTTGGCAGGTTTTGTTGGGATTATTGAAACTAAAACAGGAGTCGAGCAAGAACAATTGTGTGCCGATATACTACACGCTTTGATGCTGCGTGAACCGCAGGCAGTGCAAACTCTTTTTAAACAGAACATATTAAGTGATGCAGGAAATATATTAGCAAAATTAGGTGAGACGCGCGGCCAGTATTCAGATAGCCTCTATATCGCGGTCTACTATATTTGCCAGCGTGTTGGAAGCGAAGGTTTAACCGAGGCACAACAAGCAGCCTTGCACGATTTAAGATCTGCGAGTGATAACCGATACAAGCAAGAATCGGCGAATGACAACCAGTCAACGCAGGCCAAGCATCACCTTGATGAAGCGGTGTTTTGTCTAAATAAAGTCGATACCAGCGTTGGTAACTTAGCCGTGCTTGCCATCCTCAGAACATTAGCACTGGTACCAGCAACGCTTTACACCTTAGGTGAGTGGGCAACAGGATATTGGCGACCAGAGGTGGTAGAACAGCAAGCTCCTCCGGCTTTGGTTATGGGCGGTAGGTGGGTGGCCGCTGCTACAGCAGGTCAGCCGCATCCACATCCAGCAAAAATACACAATGGTGCTGATACAGGTGTCGATCATGGTGGTACAGAAGAGGTGCGCCACACTGCTACTGCAGTCTAATAATCAGTAAGTAGGTACTTGCTGCTGCACGTACTATGAAATCAACTAGCTGGCATCGTGATTTGATCAAATCACGATGCCAGCCACCCCACCCATTGCGAGCGACCCAGTCGAGTGACAACTGGGCGCTTCTCAGCCCACTGCGTGCATTTGAGCCTAGCGATAATGCGCATCAATCCAGTAAACACAATCACCATTAGCGCTCATATGAATTAATCGTCATTGTTATTTGAAATGATGGATCAAACAAAATTCATAATATTGTGTCTGTCCCACACAACTGGGCTGCCACGCCGCTCATGCGGCTCGCAGTGGGCTGAAAATGAGGCTCACTTTGGCAGTATCACTGTATCCCCTTGAGATTAGCTGTAACTTTATAATATCTCTGATCTACCACACGGCTGACGTCCTCGCAGTGGGTTGAAGAAAAGCACCCCCATAAATTAAAAAGTAATAGGAATAGCAAGTCCCTATCTAGCCCATTGCAAGCAACGCTGCCCCGCGAACCCAACAATTCAAACCACCACCAAACACCGAACTAGTAATAACTTGGTGGATAAGCTTGTTTCTGTTGTAACGGATCAGCGTAATAATTTAACTGCAACTGAACCCATTTGAATAAATTAGCGAGCAATGGATCGCGCTTGGCTTTATCAGTGAGGGGTTTGCGCTCACCGGGATCAGCTTTGATATCAAACAATAATGAACCTCGTGCTGGCAAATCGTAAATAACTTTGTAGCGATCAGAAACGATGGCATATTGCTGTGCCACTGGGGTTTGCGCAACAATAAAAGCATAACGCGGCGGCTTATGATTGTTTAATTGATCAATGCCTTGAAATGAAGGATGTGGTGGCAATCCAATCGCGGATAGCAATGTTGGTGGGATATCGATGTGCTGACTGATGTGATTGATTTCTTGATAACCATGGCCAGGAATTCGTATCAGTAGTGGTACTTGTACCACTTCATCAAATAATGCACTCGCGTTACCATTGAAGCCATGCTCACCAAACGCGGTTGCAGTATCAGCACTGATAACAAGAATAGTTTTATCCCATAATTTTGCTTGCTTTAACGCATCAGTCAAGCGTTTCAACTGTTGATCGATGTAAGCCAAGCTATCAAAATAGCGACTAAAAATGATCTGGCGATGCGATGGATTCTGCATCGAAATCCGACTTGGAAATGCTGCATTGATTTTATTAAATTTATTTGGAAAACCGGCAGGCACTATATAAGGCATGTGACTGTTTTGTAGATTCATGTAGAGGAAGAAAGGTTGATCAGATCGCTGGCGAATCCATTTGATGGCGTGACTAACGGTGTGATAATCATCAACTTTACCGTATCGAGTGCCACCGGTCATGGTTTTTAGCCATGCTGCATTTTGCTGCTGATCGGCATCAACCACATCGGTCCAGAAATCACCCTGATAGTAGTCTGCACTAAAAAAATGATCTAAGTGACCGGCTTGTAAGTAATATTTCATACCACCCCAAGATTCGTTTTGTGAGGAAAAGATTGCAGTACGATAACCTATCGCGTGTAAGATATCGTATATTAGCAAGCGAGGGTAACTGGCTTGCTGTGGGTAATAATAATAACCTTCGGCATATAAAGGATATCGCGAAGTGAGCGGTGCTAGATCAGCATAATTTGAATGCGATGCTTGCGCATAATTGCGATTAAACACGATGGCATCTTGACTGATCTGATCAACACTGGGCATCACTGCCAAACGATTACCGTAAATTTGCAGGGCATCTTTGCGTAGGGATTCAATTAGCAGCAAAATAACATTGTAACGTTGTAGCGGTTTATCATTAATGCTATTAAGATAATCAGCCATTGACAATAACGGCTTATCAATGACGGCCAAATCAGGCTGTGACAACGTTGTTGGCACGGCCAGTTTTGGCTGTAACAGTCGCTTTAAATCAGCTAAAAAGTATAGCAGTGGGCCAGTATTTTTTTGGTAATGACTTATTTGATCAATAGCAAACAATTGAACCTGCTGCACGCTACGCTGGTGCTGTGAGCGAACGAACAATAGTGGTGTGAACATTAAGCAGCAAAGCGCTAACATAGCGCAGCGAAACCAATAGCGACGATAATGCGATACTTGCGATAACAGCTTGCTGCGGATAATAAAATATAGCAACAACGAACAACATAAAGCAAGGCTAATGGTTATAAATAATATTAATGGATTGAGTTGGAGTATATGCAGTATTATCTGATGACTATCAAACATCAGCATAGTTATGCTAGTTGAACTAAGAAATATGTTACCGAGATAGTACAACCCCCAACTACAGCAGTAAAACAAAATCAGTAAGCTAAAGCCGATAAACCCAATGGCTCGTGCTAAAGGTTGCCTCATGAACACAATACAACAAGCAGCAAACGCACTATAGACCAACGTCAACAGCAATTCAAAACCATACAATTGTAGTTTAGAGCTAAACTCGAGCGCTGCATCATGCCATGCGAGATCGGGCAATAATACTGTCATCGATAGTAAAATTAACCAGAGACAACAACTGATAAATAAGCCGGTAGCAATGAACTCAATAACTTTATCAGTGGACTGATCCGGTGTAGATTGCATGTTCAGCCGCCTTGCTATTTAGCTAGCAGTTTTATGGCGTCATTGTCACTACTTGCTGCTCTGACCGTGCTTAGTTTTATATGATCTAACTGCAGATTTAGCATGATGTAACAAACCACGGCTGACAGTCACTGTACTTTCAGAACCAATACCGTTGACATCGGTTGGCTTAACTTTTATATGTATCGTCAAGCGTTGGATTGATGGATACTTGCCAAGAATAAACATCGACAAGTTTTTGTTAACACTTTCCCACCAATCTGCCGGATTCGGATAATCATTAAGATAACTTGTGATAGCTTGAGTTAAATCAAAGTAATCGACATATTGTTTCGCTGTGATTTTTGATTTATAAGTCCACTCAGGAATCACGTCAATCATGCGCTTACCTTCGTTAAGTTCAACACTAACATTAGTCAATGCAATTTTATATTTTTCTTGTACCCGAAGCTGTTCGTGTTGTTGCTGACTTGCCAAACTAACACCTGTCAATAGTATCAATACACTCATCATCACGGTTTTTTTCATCATAGACTCCTGGTTACTGGGGTGATACTAACAATAATTACTAAATAAATGGCATTATCTAGCAAGCACGTCAGTAGCTAGCATCGCTAGTAATTGTTGAGAAAAGCCTGCCATATTTCGATTTGTCATCATGACTAAACAATCATTTGGCGCAAGGGTTGTCGTTACAGCTTCGAGCAGTGCCTCTACATTTGGGATAAAGCTAACATTGTCGCTTGAACCAACAAAGGCAGGTTCGAATGACGCTAACGGAGCAGTGCCAGTAAACACAAACACGTGATCAGCCAACGCACAAGCTTTACCAATCGCGTTACCATGAGCAGCAGCGCGCATACTATTCGAGGCGAGCTCAATCGCTAAAATCAAACGTCGCGCTGGATAGCGTTGACGTAAGGTCGTCAGGCTCGCGCTAATCGCGGTTGGATGATGAGCAAAGTCGTCATAAACAACTAACTGATTTTGGTCATACAGTAACTCGAGGCGGCGCTTCACCCCAGGGAAGCTAGCAAGTGCGGTTGCTGTGTCCATTGCAGCAATACCGACGTGACGTGTGGCAGCAAAACAAGCCAGTGCATTTTTGATATTGTGCTCGCCCATCAACTGCCAGTCGACAGTAGCCACCGGTTTACCGAGGTAATGTACGGTAAAGTTGCTGCCAGCACGCTGAATATCGTGCGCTTCCCAATCACCATGGCTGAGTGAAAAAGTCATACAGTCTGTCCAGCAACCTTGTGCCAACACAGTTGCAATAGCCGCATCATCTGCTGGATGAATGATTAAACCTTGACTTGGTATGGTCCGAATCAAATGATGAAATTGGCGTTGAATCGCTGCTAAGTCAGGAAAAATATCAGCGTGATCATACTCGATGTTATTCACAATCAATGTATTTGGTCGAAAGTGTACGAACTTGGATCGCTTATCGAAAAAAGCCGTATCGTATTCATCTGCTTCAATGACAAAAAAATCAGATTGACCCAAGCTACTGCTCTGAGCAAAGCCTTTTGCAACACCGCCAATCAGATACCCTGGCTGATAGCCAGACTGATGTAATACCCATGCTAATAAACTGGTTGTCGTCGTTTTGCCATGGGTGCCGCTCACCGCCAGTACCCAGCGATCCTGTAACACCGCTTCAGCTAACCAAGCAGCGCCGGACGTATAACGCAGACGTTGATCCAAGATGTATTCGAGTGCGGGATTACTGCGTGCGATTGCATTACCAATAATAACCAGTTCAGGCGCAATCGCCGCAAGGGTCGCCGCAGCGTAACCTTGGTGCAATTCAATACCAGACAAAGCCAACTGTTCACTCATCGGCGGATAAACCGCTAAGTCGCTACCACTCACCTCATGACCAAGCTCACGTGCAATATGAGCAATGCCTGCCATAAAAGTGCCACAAATACCGAGAATATGAATGCGCATTGCTAAGTTCACCAACACAAATGACAAGCGCTATGATACCGGTTTGGTTGTGCTAAAGATATACCCTTAAGGTTGATTTCGGGTTAGAATTCGTTACTCATGACAGGTGATAAGAGAGCATAACCAACAATGGCGGCAGCAAACAAACGCAATATTTTTTATGCCCAATCCGGTGGACCAACAGCCGTCATCAATGCCACCGCTTGTGGTGTGATTGAAACAGCGCGCGCCCAACGTGATTACTTTGGCAAAGTTTATGCCGGTAAAAATGGTATTTTAGGCGCGCTCGCCGAAGAGCTCATCGATACTAGTAAAGAATCAGCAGCAACCATTGCTGCATTGCGGCATACACCGGCCAGTGCATTTGGATCATGCCGCTATAAGCTACAATCAATTGAAAACAAAAGAGCCGAGTTTGAACGCCTGATCGAGGTTTGCGCGGCACATAATATCGGCTACTTTTTATACAACGGTGGCAACGATTCACAAGACACCAGTCATAAAATTGCTACCGTGAGCCAACAGCTAGGCTACCCGATGCAATGTATTGGCTTACCGAAAACCATCGATAACGATTTAGTCATGACCGACAATTGCCCCGGCTTTGGTTCGGTTGCAAAATATGTCGCGGTCGCAACACGAGAAGCTGGGCTTGATGTTGCGTCGATGCACGCTTCCTCAACTAAAGTCTTTATTCTCGAAGTAATGGGGCGGCATGCAGGTTGGATCGCTGCCGCCACCGGCCTAGCCAACCAAACCCGTGATCTACCGCCACATATTATTTTATTTCCCGAACTTGCTTTTAATGCGACTGCTTTCATCAACAAAGTCAAACAATGCGTACAGCGCTATGGCTACTGTGTGATTGCTGCATCTGAAGGCGTGAGAGATAGCAAAGGCCGCTTTCTCACCAATAGTGGCACAACCGATGCTTTTGGTCATGTTCAACTTGGTGGCATGGCGCCATATCTCGCTGCATTAATCAAAACCAAGCTTGGCTATAAATACCACTGGGCGGTTGCTGATTATTTGCAGCGCGCGGCAGCACACATTGCTTCAAAAACTGATAATGAACAAGCTTATGCGATCGGCCGTGCCGGTGTACTAGCAGCACGAGCAGGAAAAAATGCCGTTATGATGTCGATTCAACGTCGTGCTAGTAAAAAATATACTTGGCAAGTTGGCACCGTGCCACTAGCAAAAATTGCTAATCGTGAAAAGACGGTGCCACGCAGATTTATTAGTAAAGATGGTTTTGGCATTACCCAAGCCTGTCGTGATTACATCGAACCATTGATTATTGGTGAAAGCTACCCAGCCTACAAAGGCGGTATTCCACAGTATGCACAACTAAAAAATATTCTGGTGAAGAAAAAACTCAAGGCTTGAGCCTCAGCAGCGGCGCAATGAATTCTGCATACTGACGCCAACGTTCAATACTGGTCTTATAAATAGGTTGACGAACTTGATAAGCACTAGCTGTCGCTACTGTACGCTGCTGACTGCTATAGTCAAAGCACTACGGCTGCCACTCCAAGCCAAGATATGCAATTAACTCGCGACTGATTGCTTCTTGCTTTGCAACAACAGCTTCGTATTCGACTTCAAAAAAATCGATTTTAACTTGCTGACGCTAAAATCGCATTAATTGTTCATACTGCTGATAGAATTCAGCAAGCTCAGTCACCTCTGTCGTCATCAGTAAATTATTAATGGTAAGTAATTAGCAATAACACAGCAAACAAGTATCAATTGGGTCGCGAACACAGTGAATGATTTTCGCCTACTAGAATAGTAGTTTAATCAAGCCAAGGTAAACAAAATTAAACGGCATCTTATCAACAATCTGCTCAGCAGAATGTGCAGACTGCGTTGGTTGCTTCAGATAATGATGGTTAAATAACTTAATCTCTTTACCTGACAACTGACTCATTAAATCTGAATAGACATCATCAAGTATAGAATTACGACGCACTTCGCCAGAAGCCATTTGACTGATAAAATAAGACTCACCGATAGTTTCAACTTCGCTATGTGCGGTGAGAATAGACTCTATTAACGTTGTGCCCGTGCGAGGCATACCAACAATAAACATTGGCTAATGGCCAATGGCAGCATACTGTTACTTGTCTACAAATGAAGCCAAATCAAATGACGATATGATAGTTTGCAGTAAATCGCTAATCACGCAACCAGGTGTTAGTATCCGGTCACGCAATAGTTGATTGCCGAGGTGATAGCACTGAAAAGCCTGAACAAGCTACTTCACTCTCTCGTATAACTTTGCGGCAGCAAAGTTAAGTTTAATCTGCTACATGGCTGGCAACTCTAGTTTATGTAACCAGGCTAGAGCAGTATCAATATCGGTGTACGGACCGATAAAAGTTAAGGTATAAATCACATCAGAATAAGCAGCATCTATTTTCTTAACACAATTAAAATGATATTCAGCTTGCTCGAAATCATCTCTGCTGACAAACACAGTCGTCAATGATTGATGCGCCATGCTGTTATCAAGCTCATATTGTAGGATATCCATCAACATCAATTTAGCTTG
>CAWUKA010000023.1:0-24913 GCA_963922965.1 uncultured Gammaproteobacteria bacterium
TGGATGACGATGAGAGCAGCAGCCGAGCAAGCGGCGACCCCAACCACTGATGAAGAGTGGTTTGATAGCTAGCGTGACAAAGGTGGGTCAGCCGACTACGGCTTAATCTTTTCGCAGGAGCTCAAGTAGGCGTCCAAAACTATGTTTAACTCACCTGGCTTGCCAGGACCAAGCGCTGGCTTGGGCTAGGGTTCTCTTTCTCCATCAGTGCTATCATCGGATAACACATGATCTTAAGTGGAGATAAGCCACATGCACGTACCGATTGGTGTTTCCGATTTCAGAGAGCTGATTGAATATCGTACCGAAGATGGTGAACGATTCTTATTTGTTGACAAATCCTTGTTCATTCGCGAGATCACCACTGATCCAGCACGAGTCATCGTCCTCACCCGTCCCAGGCGCTGTTCGCTGACCTCAAAATTCAAGATCATCCGCAGACCATTCAAACCCAGCAAGGTCAACACCCGGTCATCTCCATCAGCTTAAAGGATATTAAAGTTAACAATTTTACCGAATGCCTAGATATGGTTGATCGGTTAATGTCAGAACTATATCAAAAATTTGAAAAGCAGCTCTATTCGGAAAAAATCAGTAAAAATAAGCAACAATACATCAAAAATATTGTCAGCCGCTCAGCATCGAAAACTGATCTTGCTGGTGCACTGCGAAATCTCACCGAATACCTCAACCTCTACTACGGCAAACCGGTGGTGCTGCTGATTGACGAGTATGATGCGCCGATTTTGCACGCCTATAGCAGTGGTTATTACCAAGAGGCGATTAGTTTCTTCCGCAATTTATTTTCCGCCGCCCTGAAAGACAATTCGCATCTTGCCAAAGGCGTGATGACCGGCATTCTCAGGGTCGCGAAAGAAAATATCTTTTCCGGCTTAAACAATGTTGAAGTCTATTCAGTCCTACACCCCAAGTACGCCCAGTACTTTGGCTTCACTGATGCAGAGGTCGACGACTTACTCAAGCGAGCCAACTTAAGCGTTGATCGCAATGCCATCAAAAACTGGTACAACGGTTACAGCTTTGGCGATCAGTTGGTGTATAATCCCTGGTCGATCGTCAAATGCATCAAAGAACACGGTAAGCTATTTCCCTATTGGATCAACACCAGTGGTAATGAGCTGATTAAAGTCTTGATGATTGAAGCAAGCCCAGCTATCCAAGCCAAGCTCGAGCGATTGATGTCAGGTCAACCAATTCGGGAATTAATCGATGAGCACGTCACCTTTGACCAACTGGAGACGAATCAAACCGCAGTCTGGACCTTGTTGCTGATGTCGGGGTATCTTAAGGCGACTGATATTGAACTCGAGGACCAATATCTGTCCTGCGCATTACACATCCCGAATCAAGAAGTGCTCGCATTTTATCGCTCCACCATTACCAGTTGGTTATCGGAAAAACGCGGTATCGTGTGGTATAAGCAACTACTGACTGAGCTCACCAGTGGCAACATCGAGGCATTTGCCGAAAGCTTACAATTGATGATTGACGACAGTTTTAGCTTTCGTGATACCGATAAGAAAAACGGTGAACGGTTTTACCACGGCGTCATGCTGGGTCTAGTGGCGGGTTTACGCGATCGCTACAGCATCAAGTCAAACCGCGAATCAGGTAAAGGGTTATTTGATACCCTGCTGATTCCAACTGATAAAACCGAAAATGGCATTGTGTTTGAGTTTAAAGTCGCGCCCGGTGCAGCCGAGCTTGAGGCAACTGCGCAACAAGCCTTGCAGCAAATCATCGCGAAAGAATATATCAAAGAACTCCAACAGCAAGGCGTGAACAACATCATCAAAATCGGGATTGCGTTTGCCGGCAAGCAGATTAAGGTGGTAAGTGATATCTGATGGTGTGAGTGCTCGTGGTGATTGTATTTGCTGGGTTGCCGCGCTCGTTTCACTCGCTCGCAGTGGGCTGAGATGTGTGAATTTTTTTGAATCATCATTTCAATTCACAATAACCAGTAATTGGTATGATTGCTCATAGTGATTGCATTTGCTAGGCTGCCGCGCGACTACGTCGCTCGTAGTGGGTTGAAGAAAAAAGCAACTCAAATCACTAGCAAGCACTAGTCTCAGATTCAAGCACCGTTGTTGACTAAATCGCTATGTTAACAAAGTCGGAGCAGCAAGCATGGCTTAACTTGCGGTGGTATGCAGCAATCTCACTTGCTTAGCAATCGCTTGTGCTAGCGAGTGTTGGGTCTGTGGGCCTTGCAATAAGCCAACATAACGCCCGCTTGGATCAATCAGATAAGTTGCTGGTAAAACCTCAATTTGTTGCAAACCAAATTTCTTGTTAGCAATGGTTTTCAGCAATCGATAACGAAACGGTAAGCCGACTGAAGGTGTTACGGTTTTTACAGCATTCAAACTATCATAGTTCAGCCCAAGCACTACCACATCGTTACGGTGTTGTTCGGCAAAGGCATTGAGCTCAGGCACTTCTTTGAGACAAGGCTCACACCAATCTGCCCAGACATTAATAACTAACCACTTACCTTTGAACGCCGAAAAATAAACCGGCTTATCTTCAGCATCAATCGCATCCGGCACACCACTGTGGCAAGCCATCAGCAACAATAGCAATAAGCATAGTGACTGGCGCATTAGATCAATTACACAGTTAACTTAGCTTGAATCAATCGCATTTCGCTAGCGATTACTTTTGGATCATGTGGAGTATGAAATACACCAGCCAATTGTGCTTTTGGATTAACGATAAAGAGAGTAGCACTGTGGTTAATATTATCATCGACATCAGAAGCATCAACAATTGCTTGAAAGCTACGTGCCAATTCATGCAACGTTTGTTGCGATGGTCTAACACCAATAAAGCTTGGGTTAAAACCACGTACATAGCGATGAATGCTAGTGATCGAGTCACGTTTTGGATCGATAGAAATAAACACGATTTGTGGCAGAGGTTGGGATTGCAACTTCATCTGGTCACGCACAGCGTCGAGGGTACGCATGGTGGTTGGGCATAGATAAGGGCAATGGGTAAAACCAAAAAACACCAAACTCCAGTGACCTTTTAAGCTTTGCTGGGTAAAAGCTTGACCTTCATCGCTACGAGCTTGAAACGGTTTAATCTCACGCGGTGTCGGATAAATGGTTGCATGCAGGTTACCGAGCTGTTGTTGCCGCGCATGCTCATTGGCAGATAGTTTAAAATTAATCGCGAACCAAGCAGTAAAAATCACGCTGACAAGTAAGACTAAACGTAAAGCGGTTTTGGTAGTTTTTTCCATGTTACACCTCATAGTAGCGGTAAATAGTGGTCAATCAATAAAACAATGAATAAAGCCATTAAATAAAGGATCGAAAACCGAAAAGTTTTAATCGCGGTGCGTGGCCGTGGGAAAAACATCAACACCCAAGCATGATACAAAAACCTTGCCCCCAGTATCAGCGCACCAATAAGATAAACCGGGCCAGCCATGCGTGTGAGATAGGGTAATATGGTCGTGACAACAAGCAGCAGGGTATACAGCAAAATACTTAACTTGGTATAGGCCACACCATGCGTAACTGGCAACATCGGTACTTCTGCGCGAGCATAATCATCAAAGCGGTGAATCGCTAACGCCCAAAAATGCGGCGGAGTCCAAGTGTAAATGATTAATACTAACAGCAAACTATCTGGATCAACCTGGCCAGTGACCGCAACCCAACCGAGGAGTGGCGGTGCCGCACCAGCTAAACCACCGATAACAATATTTTGCGAAGTGGCATGTTTTAAAAATATGGTATAAATGCAGGCATAGCCGATCAAGGTAGTAAAAGTCAGCACCGCAGTTAGGGTATTGACAAAGCTCACTAGCACTAGCAACCCAAGCACAGCAAGAGTAATGGCAAACGCCGCCGCTTTGCTTGCGGTTAAACGGCCAGTCGGAATAGGTCGGCGATGGGTACGACCCATCAATGCATCGATACGACGATCAATGATGTGATTGACCGCAGCCGCTGCACCAGCACAAAGTGCAATCCCTAAGGTGGCATTAAACATTAATGACAGTGGCACCAAACCCGGTGTTGCTAACAACATACCAACGATGGCAGTCAACAACATCAGGGCAACAACACGCGGCTTACACAATTCTAAATAGTCACGCCACAGTGGCCGCAGCGCTGGCACTGTCATGGCTACTTCAACCATACCGACGTTCCACCGGTGCAGAATAAAAATTTAGCGTCACTAAGCTGAGTAGCAGTAGGGCAGCAACAGCATTGTGACTGACCGCAACTGGTAGCGGCAAAGCAAACACAACATTGGCAATGCCCAAACTCAACTGTGCCAACAGCAAGACCAACATCACTGCAGCAATGCGGCGCAATAATCGGTGCCGACTGCACAAGGCTGCGATCGGCAACGCAGTAAGATACAGTGCGGTGATCACAGCGCCAAGTCGATGCACCATATGGATGGTCAAACGCGCCTGATTACCAAGCACACCGCCTTCGTAATTAATACCAATCGGACTCAAGACATTGAAGGCTTCAGTTAAACTTAGCGTTGGCAACAAGCGACCTTGGCAATAGGGAAAATCAGGGCAGCTCATAGCAGCATAATTGGTACTAGTCCAACCGCCCAGCATGATCTGTAAGACTAACACCACTAAACCAAACCGAGCCCAACGCATTAAATGCGAAGCTTGCTGAACTGTCGAGCTGCCGACGCTACGTATTTGTAAATAGTACAGCCATAGTAGTGTAATGATGGCAAAGCCACCGAGTAAATGTAAGGTCACGATAGTTGGCAATAGTTTCAGCGTCACTGTCCACATGCCAAGGGTAGCCTGCATGATGACAACAGCGACTAACAAGAGCGGTACGACAAACGGTAACGCTTGACGCTGCCAGCGACTACGGATAGCAGCAAGCGCCATCAATAAGATACAAAGCCCTAAGCTGCCGGCTGCGTACCGGTGAATCATCTCAGTCCAAGCTTTCACCCCCTGAAATTCACTGCCTT
Organism: uncultured Gammaproteobacteria bacterium; assembly: GCA_963922965.1. Classification (GTDB taxonomy): domain Bacteria; phylum Pseudomonadota; class Gammaproteobacteria; order CAWUKA01; family CAWUKA01; genus CAWUKA01. Next base: position 4,999 of record CAWUKA010000023.1, read on the forward strand.
GATAATGCTGTTCAGCTGCTTGCACTGCAGCTGCATCTGATTGCACCACCCAGTGGCCATAACAACCAGGCCAATCTGGGCAACCCAAGCCAGCATCGCGTAAGCGCGTATAAGCGCCAAGTACAACCACGATAAAAGCAAACAATACGGCAAAACTTGCGATCATTCTTAGTCGATTAACCAATTTGTGAAATCCTCAATAGTCGGCTGATATCTTTAAACACACCTTTAGCGTTAAATCGCTCTTCATAGTGCATCATAACGTGGCCATCAGGATCAACAATATATAAGCCACCCACGTCAATCTGGTGCAATGCATTCAAACCAGTTTCATCGATTAGCGCATGTAGCGTGCCCGCATAGTCCGCTTGCAATTTGCTACGCAAGCGCTGGCTAGTTTCGTCTGTGGTAGCAAGCACCCGACTAACCCGCCCGGCATCTTTGCCAAGCGCGAGCCAGATTTGCCGCATCTGCACTAAATTCTGTTCACACTGCACACTGCAAGCACCGGATTGAACATAGAGTAGAGTCCAGCGGCCCTGGAAATTATCAAATGCAATCGGCTCACCTTGCGTGTTATGAACGTGTAAATGATCAAACGCGATCAGCGGTTGGATCAATTCGCCGTAATTGGATAACTGCTGACGCCAGCTAGCATGGGTGTACGCCCACCATGCCAAGCAATAGGGGAGCATAAATAGTAAGAACAAGCCCAATAAGCTGAACAGCCCTTGCTTTCTTGTCATCACGTGCTGAGTCACTCAAACCTCTTAGCTGTTAATGTGAGCGTCGCTTCCAACGCACACTGATATAACCTAAACACAATGCAATAGCTAACCCAAACCAAGTCATGGCATAGCTGATGTGTTTTTCCGGTGGGATTGTCACCAGCGTTTCAAGTTGAACAAATGATAATGGGTCTTGCGGCTGAAGACGCACTACAAACGGATAAAGTGGGCGTTTCAGCTGTTCAGCAACCCGCTTGACATCGATTGACTGGACAATGGCTGGCCAGCCTGACGCGACTTGCCAATCACCAACCATAAATTGATTCGGTTGATCAGGCTTCACCTCACCCTGAAGTCGCACTTGACCATCAGCTGCCAACGTATTGACCCGCATCTCAACGTCTTCCGAGCGCGGTAGCCAGCCTCGCTCGACCAACAGCCAGTTGGGTTTATTCACTGGCTTAAACGGCACCAGCACCCGGTAACCATTTTGGTGCTGATAATATTGGTTATCGATTAGAGTAATGTGACGACTATCAAACTCACCTACTAATTTGACCGGATAAAAACTCGGATCCGACAACTGTAAGACCTGTGATAGCGTCAACGCCGGTTGTTCAGCCCGGGTTGCGTGGTCGAGCAACAATTGCCGCTTCCAGTTAGCTCGATCCAATTGCCAAAAACCTAATTTCAGCAACAACAGGAATAGACTGAGCAGTAATAGCCCGCTCAAAATCGAAACCAAGGTGAAATTTGGTTGTTTTCTGTGTACCATCAGTGCAAGATCCTCACCACTCACTCAATTATCAGGAGAAGCTATGTTGGCAAAACTCTTTATCGTTGTGGTCATGTTGGCGATTTTAGCAAGTTTAGCGAGTGCTTTATATCATTTATTATCAGCGAACAGCAGTTCTCGCCGCACTGCTCGCGCCTTAAGCCTGCGCATCATCTTAGCGTTTGCTTTGTTTGCGGTCTTGCTGCTTGGCTATGCACTCGGCGTGACTCAACCGCATGCCTTGTGACCCGGTCGGTTTGATTAACTGATATGCAATGGTGCTAAGCGCTCACAGTGGACGTCAACCGCCATTAGATGGGCCACCGGGTTTATCCAGTAATGGCCGCCGCTCTTCTGGCTTTGAAGGTCCGTAGCCGTTCTGATCCCCGAATGGCGCAGCGCTCATCTCACCTGATGCGGTCATTACTGCTGGCAATGGCTGGCGATCAGGGTACCCCTGAGACCCATCAGCCATTGTTGCTGATGGCAAACTGGCAAGCACTTCGGTCAGGGTCGCTGCCCGATAGCGCCATCCGCGCAGATACTGCATGCTGTCTCGCAGCCAAGCGAATAAGCGCTGCCACCAACTCAGCTGCTGATCGAGTTGCTGGCGTGTGTTGGCTAACAAATGATTAAGTCGACGCATTTCGCTTATTGCCGTATCATAGTCACGATCGAAGGTTACGTCATCGTAACCGCTGACACCAATCATTTTTTTGCAGTAAGCAACTGTTAATTTTTCGAGTGCTTTACTAATATCGCTCAACTGATTTGTTGCAGTTGCTAATAAATCCCGCACAACTTTACTCTGATGCTGACTATTCAAACCACGAATTTGACAAAAATGCTTATATTCACCAAAGATCCGCTCATACCCGCTATTTAAGTCTTGCGTTATTTCTGTTGATTGTAGTACTGGGTAATTGATTGCTAATATTAATGATGCAATCGATGATGTAGTATTGTAGGGCGTTAACTTTTGCACCAGAGATTGCAAAACGGCATAATCAAGTGCTTGGCCTTCACCAAGCGTCTGATTATAGTCTATCAGCACTTGTTCAACTTCACTAAGAATAGCCTGCAAGGCTGGAACAACTGGTACTATAGCTTGCGCAGCGAGTAAATGTTTGTGAATTGCGATCGCAACCGCGCGATCTGCGCCAGCTAGTTCAGCTAGTTCAGCTAGTTCAGCTAGCAAATAATCATCTGTTGTGAATCGATCAACAAGCGCAGTCCGTAATCTAAGCACTGCTTGTGTCTCACTTGTTTCATCCTGACAAGCTTTATCTTGTAATTGCTTACCATAGGTCATTGCCGTATGATGAATAGCTTGTATATCAGTAATAAATTGCTCAATGCTAACTGAGTCTGACGCTGAAGCACTTTCCTTTAACTGTTCAGCTGCGCATTCAAGCTGCATTAATCGCTCATAGACTGGCATACTTGCTGACTCTAAGTCACGTGACGTTGATAAACGCTGCAGCTGAGCGCGCTTTGGGTCTGGCAATGTTATTGCTTGCTCTAGCTTGACAACGGCAGCCCTCATACCAGCGATGACACTGTCACTGTGTTCTGCGTTAAAGCGCTTCCTAAAATCCTTTAACGCCGCTGCGTCACTCACCCCAGTTGGATTTGTAAGTGCATAGGTTTGCGTCACTTGTGCTTCGGTTGCTAGGTCAATAGCAAACAGATCTCGCAGTAAAGTTGAACCCGTCGTCAGCTGTGCGATAGTTGTTTTTGTGTTATCGAATAATTGATCATAATCAGTAACAACAATGCAACTGATTTCACGCCAAGCCGGCTCGATGCTGTTTAGCAGTAACAGCAGTGCAACCGATTGATGAGGAGGCAAAGCGAGTATCTGCTCACGTAAACGAGTTCTTGCCGATGTAATAGCCGCTTGGTCGATAATACGAATATTTGCTACTTCAGCTCTTGTATTGAATAACAGCAATTGCTGCATAAAGGCTTGGCAATTTAGTGGACGCTGCGCTGCAATTGCTGCAAGGTCGATAATGCTCGATGCAACTGGTTGTAGCTGGTTTTGACTCAAACATGGGCTCGTTGTACTCTCTGGCATGTGCTCGTTTCCTAATCAGTTAATCCAACATTGTTTAAAATTATAACAATTTTTGCGATTATTAGTCAAAATTTACACATATTATTTGGCGGATTGATACAGCTACGTTGCTAACTCACTGTTTTTAGCGCCTTAAACAACTAGACAGAAACTATTGGCTTCGCCATTACTCCCTAGCCTTGCCAGCTAGTGGGGACCGGATGATGGTCGCGATCCCTCCGCTGTTTGATCAGGTGTTTCGCCCCCAGGTGTTAACTCACCTGCATGCCCTGAAACACTTTTAGGACTGGGGGAATCCGGCACTGGTGGCTGCTGTTCCATAGTGGCTACCTCAGTTGGGTCTTGCTTAGCTTGACTTTGCTGATCAGGATCGGAGCCGAGACCACGAATATCCAGTTCGCTGTAAGTTGAAGGTTGAGGTCCGCCCTCAGCTGCGCCATGACTCGGGCGCCTGAACAAGCTTGTTAAATTAGCACTTGTTAAATTACTAACGCGCGCACTCAGACGAGCAAGCATTGACTGCTGTGGCACTAAGTCTTGTGGGTATAGCCGTTGTAATGGTGTCGGCAAATGTGGATACAAGTTCATTAATTGCGCTTCAAGAGCTGTTAAAACTGACTCTGCTTGTTCCATGCACTCTAAACTAGCGAGTTGAGCCGCTGGATCAAGCGCGAAAATTTCTTGCAATTCAGCTGGTAACTGTTCGAGGCGACCAGCCAGCTCTTCGAGCGAACCATCAATCGCTCTCAAGAGAGAATCGTCAGCCACTCCTCCATCTAACTCATTACGCAGCACTGCTAATTGCTGATATCGCGTATTTAACTGTTGAAATTTATCGCCCCATTCAGAATTGATAAAATTTACTCTCACTACTGCTAAATCTGCTCTATCCAGCTGCGAGCTCACATAAACTTTTGCATGTAGTTCTAAAGCTGGGGTAGGAGAGGTTAAGACATCAGCACGTGCCACTTCGCCACGCTGAGAGTGGACTAATAGTTGAATGCGCCGCAAAAATTCTTTAACCTTTGGATCATCAGCCTGCCTATATCGCTCCTTGATCTGAGCTAAAAGTTCGATTGGGTCATGTGACGGCTGTTGATGTTGATTAAGTTTAGCTGCAAAATTAATCATCTTAAAAATGTCTTCCTTAATCGTTTCATCAGTCACAGCGTTAGCTGCTTCACGAAAGAACGCGAAGTAATTACTACTACCCTTAGCACCGTATGGCTTATCTAGCTGGGTCAGTGGTTTCATTGCTTGTACGATTGATTGCGCTACCTCATCATCACCTAGCGCGTTTCCCGACTGGATAGCTACGCATCGCGCAAGGATAGCGCGCACTTCTGGCGTTAAGTCAGCTTGATGATCATCAGTTAGTGACTGTACAGCGTCCGTTGGGTTATCAGGTGTTTGAGCAACCCGAGCAATCGCAGTTTTTAGCTCAGGAGGGACTGTGGTATCCGCTGCAACTGCTTCCACAAATTTTGTAAAGTTACTTGGCTTGATTGCTATTTCATGCTGCCTTAAAAAATCAGGCGACACAGCCTCTACCTGATGCATGAAATGTATTTTCAATAGATCCATCACTTGTACTGAGTTCAGTTTGCTTTGTTGTTTACCACCTAAATAGGCAGTAAGATGCAACTCTTTGAGCGTCTCCTCGTCGGCCTCTGCCAACCGCTGCTTCCTATCGAGCGCAGTGAGGATGGCATCCGAACAGGTAATTAAACTAGTAGCGGGGTCTGATATGCTTGCCTCCAGTGATTTTTGTGCTGATGCTTGCAATTGGCATTCAACTGCTTGAAAGTGTATTGCTCGCAACCGACACACCATCGATGGAAAACCAGGTGAATCGAGCACAGTTTTGACCGCCTCGTCAGTAAGCGTTTCTGACAGGATCCCCACAAAGGCAGTCTCCAGGCGCTCGCTTCGCTTTCTCGCCACTTCTATAGCTTCAATCCTTCGCTCATTTCTGAAGGCGTCATATAGATCACGAAATCGCATGAAAGCGTTGTGAAATGCTTCCGAGCCAAGCTCGTTGGCGTCACAAAGCGCCTGCAATGCCCCGACAATTTGATCACTGCAAACAGGTGCTACATTAGTAGGCTCTTCAGGCATGATTAATCCTCCATTCGTCATATTATATGTATAAATATAGGACAAAATAGAGATTTGTACAAAATTTATCTAAAAATATTTAATGAGTATGATCATGCCGTTAGAGGCTATACTGAAAAAAGCTGGCAAATACAATACAGTGTAATAATGACTAAGCCATTTAGACTTATGAGACTCACCCTGGCCATGAAAACAGTGGCTAGCTAAAACGAGCCGATGTTGGCAGCTCACCGGAGAACTGCTGACTGGAGGACCTGGCAGCCCTTGTATGATCAGCTGACTTTGGCTGCTTTGAGCCAGCAGCTAGCGAATCAGCACCACCCAGCCAACCATGTAAGTGCTTAGCCAACTGTGCCCTGAGCTGTCGGCCTCGATGACCTGCTCGAGGGCTTGGTTCGACCTCAAATAACTGCCGAAACACAGCTAATGCCTGAGTCAGCGAGGCTGTTGGTAACAACAGCGCTTCGCTAGCGCCTAGCAATTGCCATGCACTGTCACGCAAAGCAGCAATAGCTTGGCTTTCGCACTCGTCGATAGCAACTTGAGTCGCTTGATTTATACCTTCTATCGTCGATTGCAATAACTGAGCGAGCTCATCACTGTGGCCTGGATTATCCAATACATATAGACCACCGAGCGTCGCCTGAAAAGCTGACACAGGTGATTCAATGGCGAGTGAACTTAACTTAGCTATCACTATCGCTTTATCAGCACCATGACTAGTCTGAGCGTGGCGAGTGATAGTAGCCAAATAAGCTTGATAGTGTTGCTCGAATTGAGCAAGCCGTTGAACCAGTTGCTGCTTAAGTACTGCATATTCTTCTCGATCAATCATGCGCGGCACCTCGACCGACTTAAGTTTAGGCGCCTCCTGCCAAAAACGGCGCACTAGATAACAAGCAACATGATGCGACACTTCAGCATCAGACCGTGCAAAAATATGAGCGGTCTGACGTTGCGCTTGACCTTGTTGCGAATAGACTAGATGATGCACCAAGCGTAAAAATCTCTGCACCGAATGATCTGTACTTGCCAACAACGCTTCATCTCTTAACAAACGTTCGGCGACGATTACTGGATCAATAGAGCCAGAGCTTGTGCACTCAGTCGATTGAATGAGCATAACAACCTTCATCTTCCACTCTTCTGATGACAAAAGACGTGTTGCTTCATGAAAAAAATCAAAATATATCTCATGCTTATTAGCACGAAAAATATCATCCATCTTTAAGGTTTGCTGCAAACAGGTTTTAATAATAGCGAGTGGCTTAACTTGAACACGATCAAAATCACCTTGCAACAATTGCTGCAGAGCAGTTATAACATCACTGAATTCAGGAGGAAATTCGATTAACGACTGTAACAGTTCCATTTGTAGAGCGTCATAGCGCTGCTGCGGATTACCTGGTTGATCGACTACATATTTGCAAACAAAGGCGACTGCTCGTTTAAATAGTCTATCTACTGATGGATCAGCAGCAACTATATTAGCAAATACTTTGAATTGATCAGGTGCGATCTTAAAAGCTTGATTATTTATCACGAGCTTTGGTGACTTTGTTGTAGCCACGTCATTGGCTTGAGCTTGGCGCGAGAAAATCATCGCTACACTTGGATAGTCCATTATTCGTTGCATCAGGTAGATATTTAAAACTGTAATCGCCTGCCGAGGGTGCAAACCATTCGGTGGCTGAGTTCGTAACAGAGTATCGAGATAAACCGATTGAATGTCGCATAACTCACGATCTGACAGTGGCAATTTAACGTTTAGCAACTCCATGAGCATTTCAGCAGCTATTTTTATCTTTGACTGCAATGCAGTGAATTCATGATCTTGCTGGCATGGGCACCAATCAAAATCGTAGTTTAAATTTGCAGCCGCCGTTTGAAAGTGATAAAGCATCGTTACCAGGCTGGTAACTGCATCAGCACAGAGCAAGTCTGCAGGGATATGATTGATATATGGTATGATATGCTCCGCTAAATCAGCAGCCTCGACGTCACTGGCCATACTGACTAAAATTGGATCTAAGACATTGCTACTAAAGGCTAGTAGCTGATCGTAAAACGAATCACAATCATTAGCCTGGCACGCTGTACTGAGGGCTTGCAACGTAGACTTCATCTGTTCCAGTACCACTCCATCAATTTCATCACTTGCCATCATTGCGCCACCCCAACATCCACTCACGATACCTTTAACTATAATCAGTAATTCTGAGTTATTAATACTAAGCCAATAATTTTACTAATTTAGCAGCGTAGTCATAACTATTGCTTATAATTAAGGAATAGCCCAGCATGCGTGGATTATTATGGATTCGATACATCCTGATATTATCTTATTGATTTTTGGCAGTATTACGGCACTGGTTGGCGCAATCCTGCTGCTGCATACCCGACTGCAGTGGCATAAACAGCAACAAACAGCCAATAATAACGCAAAGAGTACAAATAGCAGGGTTGGAGACACAACGAGTGTGTTTAATTCCAGCTATTTATTGCTTACCACATTGAGCTATTTGTTGGTGGCCAGTCTGGTTTATGTGTTAATACAACGCAACACCCTCAACATGGACAATGTTTACCGGCAACTCAATAACGTCGACTTCAGCGATCTTAACCCGCAACAGGTCAACGAACTACACACTGCAATCATTGTCATCGACGAAGAAGCACACCAGCCTATCTACAAAGTATTCACCTCAAAAAATTTAAAATCACTCTCTGCGCACGATACATCCTTGATTCATTTGTTAGACGATTACTTGTATGACGGCAAATTACAGGCTGATGAATTTCACGCTTGGATGCATGCTTTTCAAACCCGCACCCTCAGTGATGCCGCTTTTGATCGCATGTTATCAAAGCTCCAGCAAGTCTCTAAAATGCCTCATGACCTTGAGTTAAGTCGGCGTATTTACCAAGCCTATCAACATCGTGGTTCACACTATGCATTGTATGAAGATGATGAAGCCTTTATGAAAACAGCTCATGGTCAGTACCTCAAGCCCTTATTACACTGGATTGACCGAGTCATTGCTGAGCAGGTAGAAGCCTTAAGATGGTTTCAAACAGGCGGTAACCAAGGCCAAAGCTACCAACAGTATCGCCAACACATGGATGCTTTAATGGCAGAATTGACTGGGCTAGAGGCACCAGCTTCTTTGCAGCAAGTCCAGCAGCTGATTGAAACCGCGGTGAGCCACCAGGCAGCATTCTTTTATGAGTGGGATTTGGCACAACAAAGTAAACGGCCGTTCCCATTTGATTTGCAACCTGGTAATCCAGTTCACCCTTTAATCAAAGCATCCAGCCAAGCCTTGAAACAAGCGCATAAACAGCTGAGTATCGACCCGGAAATGAAGGGCGAGAGCAAAAACAATAAGCGCGCCATTTATAATCACTTACAAACACTAGACATGATTTAAGCCAGTTACCAGCGTATCCGCGTCAAATACCAGCTAAACTGTAGCTACTTTACCTTATAAGATATTGTTTAATCGTGATAATTTTATTACTTATACAATAATTAAGTTCAACTGCAGTATTGTAAGAGCTAGCTATGTATCAACGCGTCTTAGAGCAAGAATTAACTGATCTCGCCAGGCATTACAGCATCGTCAGCCTGATGGGACCGAGACAATCTGGTAAAACAACGCTAGTGAAGCATGTATTTGCCGATAAGTCCTATCTAAATCTTGAAGCACCGGATATTCGCCAACTCGCCATAGCCGATCCCAGGGACTTACTTGAGCGATACCCGATAGGTGCTATCTTTGATGAGACACAGCGAGTCCCTAAGTTATTGTCATACCTGCAAGTGATTGTCGATGAACATAAACAAAAAAAGCGATACATTATCACCAGTAGCCACCAGCTACCGCTCTTTACAACCATCAACCAATCACTCGCTGGCCGTGCTGGTTTACTTCATTCATATCCGCTAACCTTGATGAGTTGAATGCACATGATCACCGCTTAACATTGAACGAGCAGATTTATCATGGTTTTTTCCCGGCAATTTATCAAGATCAACTCAATCCAACTAAAGCTTATCGAAATTATATTCAAACCTACCTGGAAAAAGATGTACGCAACATCGCAGCAATAAAAAACCTAATCCAATTTCAAGCCTTTATGCAGTTATGTGCTGGCCATATTAGCCAAGTTACCGATCACACAGCATTTGCCAACGAGTTAGGGGTATCATCCAACACAATTAAGCATTGGTTATCGATCTTAGAAACTTCCTATATTATTTTTCGACTCAAGCCGTATGCTGAAAACATTGGCAAGCGACTGATAAAATCACCAAAGCTGTATTTTACCGATGTTGGCTTAGCGGCATGATGCTTAACATAGAACAGCCAGAACAGATAACGCGAGATCCACTGCGCAATTTTCTAGTTGAAAATCTAGTAGTCGCTGAGCTAATGAAGTTTAGATGCAACCATGGTCTAGAGCCTAACCTCTATTTCTATCGTGACAATCAAAAGCATGAAGTTGATATCATCAAACAAGCGAATCAACTGATAGCGATTGAGATCAAATCAGGCAAAACATTTCACAAACAATTTCTAAAAGGATTACGGTATATCAAGCAGCTATTACCAGAACGCATCAGAAGTAGTTATTTAGTCTATGACGGTGAGCAAGAGCAAATTGTTAATGAACACCACTTCATCAACTACCAGAATGTGAGCCAGGTCTATGCTGAGCCAGCAATTTAGTCACCTAGCGAAAAAAATTAACACCAACTTCGCAATTTCATTAGAGCCAATAAACAAAAATAAACAAGAACAACCAAACCACATCGACAAAGTGCCAATACCAAGCAATGGCTTCAAAAGCAAAATGTGATTTTGGTGAGAAATGACCTTTAAAACAACGGATGGTTAACACTATTAACATCAAAGTACCCAAGCTAACATGTAAGCCATGAAAACCAGTCAAAAGAAAAAATAAACTGCCGTAAATGCCGCTACCTAGCGTCAAGCCAAATTTAGTATACGCGGTATGATATTCATGGACCTGCAGATACAAAAATACCAAACCGAGCAAGACGGTAACCACCATACCAAGCTTCAAACCACGCCGGCTATTACTGACTAGACCCCAGTGAGCAAAAGTGAGGGTAGCACCACTAGTAAGTAAGATTAGGGTATTGATAGCTGGCACATCCCAAGCTGGAATAACTGATTTAATTGGTGGATATTGATCAAGATCAGGTGCATGAGTGAGAGGCCATACCGCTTTAAAATCAGGCCACAACAATAAATTAGTAAGCCCATGATAGGTATCACCACCTAGCCAAGGTATTGAAAACGTGCGCACGTAAAATAGCGCACCAAAGAATGCGAGAAAAAACATAACTTCAGTAAAAATAAACCAGCCCATACCCCAACGGAATGAACGATCAACTTGTTTATTGTAATACCCTGATCGCGATTCATTGATCACATCAGCAAACCAGTTAAAGGTCATGTAAATCAAAATCCCAGCACCAAACAAAGTGACGTATGGACCATAAACAGCTTCATGTAGCCAGTTTGCAATACCAGCAACAAGAACAAATAAACCAACTGAACCGACGATCGGCCAGTAACTACTGTGTGGCACATAGTATTTATCGTGCTGAGCGTTAGCCATGGTTAGCCTCCATATTGCAATAAACTATTATTATGTTATCCACTAAGCCGCCCCTGAGGTCGCTTTAGTGGGTGAGTAATACTTGTAGTATCAAACAGGGTATATGATAGAGTAATGGTTTTGATATCTTTTGGTAACGCAGGATCAAGGTGAAACAAAATCGGCATATCCATGTGCTTGTGACTCGCTAACGTTTGCTGACGGAAACAAAAGCACTCCGTCTTTTTTAAATATTTTGCCGCTCGTGCTGGTGTAATACTAGGAATGGCTTGCACGGTCATAGCAGTAGCTGAAAAATTCTCACCAAAGTAAGCAACTCGTTTATTTTCACCTGGGTGTAAACTTACTTGACGCACCTTAGGATAAAACTTCCATGGCACCTGACTATTGTTGGTTGCGATAAATTGGACTTTGACAGTGCGTGTCATATCAACATCATCAGCAGCAGCAACTTGCGTGAGGTTTGGTTTGCCATTAAGACCGAACGCGCTACATAACACATTATACATCGGTACCAGCACATAATACGCAAAACCAAACATCATCACTGCAGCAGCAAGCAGTATGATCCGGGTGCGTTTATTTTTCGCGCTGGTGGTCGCTGAAGTATCCATAAATGACTTAATCGAATTTCAATATTGGTGGCTTGTCAAAACTATGGTGCGGTGGTGGTGAGCTCAACGTCCACTCTAAACCACGTGCGCCTTCCCAAACCTGACTGGAAACTTTCTTACCTTTCCCAGCAACGGCATACCACATGTTATAAATCAGCAACAATTGACTAAAACCAAAAATCATAGCACCAATCGATGCAGCCTGGTTGAAGGTGGTAAATTGTAGTGAGTAATCAGGAATGCGTCGAGGCATGCCGGCTAAGCCGACGAAATGCATCGGGAAGAAACATAGGTTCACCCCAATCACCGATAACCAAAAATGTAACTGGCCGATTTTCTCACAGTACATGTGACCGGTCCACTTTGGCACCCAGTAATAAAGCGAAGAAAAAATCGCGAAGGTTGCACCGGGCACCAATACGTAATGGAAATGAGCAACTACAAAATAAGTATCATGGTATTGATAATCAGCAGGAGCAACCGAACACATCAAGCCAGTAAAACCACCCATGGTAAATTGGAAGATAAACGCTAATGTAAATAACATCGGTGTCTCGAAACTAATCGAACCACGCCACATGGTTGCCATCCAGTTAAAAACTTTGATCCCAGTTGGCACTGCGATGATAGAAGTTGTGTACATGAAGAAAAGTTCAGCAGCCAGTGAAATCCCTGTGGTAAACATATGATGTGCCCACACCACAAAACCAATCACAGCGATGGCGACGATGGCATAGACCATGAAATCATAACCAAATAGTCGCTTTCGACTAAAAGCTGGCACCACTTCTGAAACCACACCAAAAGCTGGCAAAATCAAGATATAAACTTCGGGATGACCAAAAAACCAAAAAATATGCTGGAACATCACCGGGTCACCACCACCAGCGGCATTAAAAAAACTGGTACCAAAATGGCGATCAGTCAGCAACATGGTCACCGCTCCAGCTAACACCGGCATCACTGCTAACATCAGATAAGCGGTAACAAGCCAAGTCCAAACGAAAATAGGCATATTCATTAACTTCATACCAGGCGCACGCATATTCAAAATGGTAGCGATAATATTAATCGAACCCATGATCGAAGAAATACCTAAAATATGAATCGCAAAAATCAAGAAATCAGTACTCTTTGGACCGTAAGTTGTGGAGAGCGGTGCATACATAGTCCAACCGAAGTTTGGCGCACCACCTTGCATAAACAAGGTGCTAACTAGCAAGATGCCGGCAAACGGTAAAATCCAAAAACTCCAGTTATTCATCCGCGGGAACGCCATATCCGGCGCACCAATCATCATCGGAATTTGCCAATTAGCTAGACCAGTAAAAAATGGCATCATAAAACCGAACACCATAATCAAACCATGCATGGTGGTCATTGAATTAAAAGTATTTGGATCTAACAAACGGTGACCTGGTTCAAATAATTCATAGCGAATCAATAACGCCATAATGCCTGCAGTAAAAAACATCACCCCAGCAAAAATTAAATATAAACTACCAATATCTTTATGATTGGTACTAAACACCCATCGCTCAAACCAAGCTGCCAAACCTTTTTTATTCGTCGCGCCCATGATATGGCCTCCTACCGTGCATCTTTAATTTGTGAAGGTTGAATGACTTTCTCTTTGTCACCTTTCGCATCATTACCCCATGCTTCACGTTCATAGGTAACAACAGCAGCAATCTCTGCATCATCTAATTGCTCACCAAACGCTTGCATCGCGCTGCCTGACTTACCGTGTAAGACAATATCAATATGCTTACTAGCCGGGCCAAGTGCAATCGCGCTACCTTTTAGCGCTGGGAATGCTGGTGGCATACCAGCACCGTTTGGCATGTGACAAACGGCGCAAATTTTGCCGTAGACCGTTTTACCTTTTTCCATTAACTCATCACGAGTCCATTGCTTATCAGCCGCACCGGCGGCAGCGGCTTTACTTGCTTGTTGCTGCTTCACCCACTTGTCATACTCTTGCTGCGGTTTAGCATCAACAACAATAGGCATATAACCATGTCCAACACCACACAACTCGGTACACTGGCCACGATAAATGCCTGGCTTTTCGATTTTTGCCCATGACTCGTGGACAAAGCCCGGGATAGCATCACGCTTAACACCGAGCTCTGGTACCCACCACGAGTGAATAACGTCATTAGCCGTGACGATAAAACGAATCTTTTTCCCTACTGGTAATACCAAGGGATGGTCAACCTCCAATAAATACCAGGGGCTTTTTGGCTGCTTACCGTTAATCTGATCTTGTGTGGTCGCCAAGTTACTAAAAAAGCTGATGCCTTGATCAAGGTATTCATACTTCCACTTCCACTGATAACCAGTCACCAAGACATTGACTTCAGCATCATCGGTATTACTCATGTGAATCAAAGTTTTAGTCGAAGGTATTTCTAACAAGATTAAAATCAAGCACGGGATGATAGTCCAGATGATCTCAATGCGGGTATTGTCATGAAAGCTAGCAGCTTTAGCGCCCTTTGATTTGCGAAACTTAACTAACGAATAAATCAAGACACCGTAAACCAAGACACCAATTGCAACACAAATCCAAAAGATGATCATGTGCAAATCAAAGATGTCACGACTCAACGGTGTCACACCAGGACTCATGTTATATTTCAGCTGAGCATGCGCCAGACTCGTCAACAGACTAGCTACTGTGACAACAACCCCAATAAACCATTTCTGCACTGACCGCATTCTAAAACCCCCTCTCAATCTTGGGTAAGCTAAATTGTTAACTCAACTGCCGGTGACACCACTACCGACTCCACAAACTGTAGTCAGCTTTGACGCCAGTTTGTTGTAATAAATAAATTGTTGCAGCCACGACCTCACTGTTAGTACAGTTGACGCAACCACCTTTTGGTGGCATGGCACCGAGCCCACCGATAGTGTGCTGAATCGGTGCGGCAACGCCATCTTTCAAGCGTTGTTGCCAAGCTTTTTTATCGCTCACTTTAGGCGCTTGCAACAAGCCTCCGTTATGGCAAACCGAGCAAACCTCATCGTACACACGTTTACCGTCTTCCGCTGTTACTTTAACTTGCTTTGCTGGGACAGTTGGTGCCCGATACTGACTATAGTCAATCTGGTGAACGGCAACTGGATCCCACACATACTGCTTGCTCTTGCGATTCCACAACGAGTAATCGCTACCCGGTATCGCTTGCTCGAGCATATAGACCACTGCAGCGGTAACTTCAGCTGGGCTGCAATCAACACAGCCGCCTTTCGCCGGCATACCATTGATACCAGCCAGCGTATTCTGCACGATGAGTGGCACACCTTTTTCAGCAATCGCCATCCAAGTTGCTTTTTGCACCAGCATGGGTGCATTCAATTCGCCGCGCTCGTGACAACCAGCACAAACTTTATTATAAGTTGCTCGACCGGATCGTAGCCGCGCAGGGGTGGCAGCAGGGCGGTCCTTGTGAATATGCTGCAAATAGGTTAACACCGCCGATAAGTCATCATCATTCATTGCCACTAAGCCTTCATGTTGGGTCGCTTGCAATGCGTCGGTAGTGTATTCACGCAATGATTGTTGCTGACCACGCGCATAAGTAGCGGTGATGTCATATTGAGCTTGTTCGGATAATGGCCGATTAGTAATATTGGGCGCATAAATCTGACCCAACACATTACCTTGCAAGGCATATTTCGCAAGCGGTGCAGCAAAGTGATTGGTCGGGGTATGACAGTTACCACAGTGACCAACACCTTCGACTAAGTAAGCACCACG
Source organism: uncultured Gammaproteobacteria bacterium (assembly GCA_963922965.1). Classification (GTDB taxonomy): domain Bacteria; phylum Pseudomonadota; class Gammaproteobacteria; order CAWUKA01; family CAWUKA01; genus CAWUKA01. Next base: position 20,735 of record CAWUKA010000023.1, read on the forward strand.
ATTCCAAGCTTTTGATGCTTTGCGATCGTATACATAAGGATGGCTATCACCGGCAAACCATAAGTTCCACCAAGCCATGGTACCGCGCTGGTTATAAGGCCACGGCGCATCAATCTGCTTATTTTTCTGCCAAACCGCAGGCAAGCTGAAGAGATAAGCTTTAATCGCCACTAAGTCTTCGTCGCTTAATTTAGCGAAATAGCGATACGGGAAAACTGGGAAGTAATGATAGCCGCGTGGTGAAATGCCTTCACGCATGGCACGGATAAAATCAGCATCACTCCAAGTTCCAATACCTGTCTCCAAGTCAGAGGTAATATTGCTTGTATAAAAGACACCGGCAGATGTTTCCATCGCCACACCACCCGCATACGGCTTACCTTGCTGATCGTGATTGGTATGGCAGGATAAACATTCACCAACTCGTGCCAAATACTCACCGTGTTTAATTTGGTCAGCATCGGTCTGGCCGGCAGCAGGTGTTGGATATTGAATACCCTTAGCATCGATGAGTTTTGCTGAAATGGCATCGACCGCATAGCAATCACAGACAAATAGTGACAAGCAGCTGACGAGAATACAGGTAAAATAGTGTTTACCACGGTAAGCGAAATAGTTAGTTGTCATACAAATAGTTATCATCCATGCCGTCTAATCTGCAACTCACACCAAACCCTATATTAATTGTAGGGCCAACAAAAAAATTCACATGCACTATAGCGGTACATGTGACTATTAATGCGCTTCACAGTGTGATGCAAAAGCAAACAGTATTGCATTTCGTCCTCGTCAATGAGTCCAAGTCTACCCGGTTTAGTGCCAAATTCAAAGCACTGCTGATTAGCGACTAGCCGTCATTGCAATAAAAACTACCAAGTAAGCTGGATTCGCTTTGCATACGCCTCTTTATTAACCTAAAATTCGTTGTTACTCGATTTTGATACGGCCCATAATTTACATCGGAATAATTGGTACTATGGACATTACTCTTATTGCTGCACTAGCAAAAAACCGAGTCATCGGTGCAAACAATTGTCTACCTTGGCACCTGCCCGCCGATTTGCAGCATTTCAAACAGTGCACAATGCATAAAGTCATCATCATGGGACGCAAAACCTACCAATCAATTGGCAAACCACTACCGAATCGACGTAACGTCATTTTATCGGGTGATACCACCTTCACTGCACCGGGCTGTGAAATCATTCACGATATGGCCACCGCTTTCTCACTGCTCGAAAAAGAAGACGAGGTCATGGTGATTGGCGGCGCTACCGTTTATGAACAGTGGCTACCGTTTGCGAAGAAAATGTACCTTAGCTACATTGATGCCGAGGTAAGCGGCGATTGCTATTTCCCAACCTGGCAGGATAATCAGTGGCGGGAAGCCGAACGTCGACGTTACCCAGCTGATGCAAAAAATCGATATGCCATCGATTTCGTTACTGTTACAAAACTGGCATGAGTGTCTCCGCCTGTCCCTGCGGCAGTGGCAAACGCTTTGCTACCTGCTGTGAGCCGTATCTGCAAGGAGCACCCGCACCAACGCCTGAAGCGTTGATGCGCTCACGCTACACCGCCTACACTCAAGCCAATATAGACTACATCATCAAAACCATGGCTGGCAAAGCTGCTATCGGTTTTGACAAAGATGCTGCGCTATTATGGACGCGAACTATTGATTGGCTCGGCCTCGATATCGTTGCCAGCAGAACCGATGGGGCCTCTGGCCAAGTTGAATTTATTGCACACTATCAAGATGCAAACGGCCGACAACAGCTACACGAAGCGAGTGAATTCAGTCAACAAGATGGCATCTGGTTTTATATCGACGGTGAACACCCAACCCACTGTAGCGGCCATGCAACCGCAGTAACGGCAACCAAAGTCGGCGCGAATGATACTTGCCCTTGTGGTAGCGGCAAAAAATTCAAGAAATGTTGCCGTAAAATCTAACAAGCGTCGCTCAGCCTATGCTAACCGGCAGACAGGATTGCAAGCTCAAGCAAGTTTCGCTAGGCTTGGGCACTTCTTCAACTAGCCAATTTACGTGAGGAATTTTGATGTCAAAGCTTGCCCTCAACCGACTTAGTCTACGCCATCATTTTTTATTATTACTGTTCATCAGTGCCATTATATTTGTGTCTTCACACCCAGCCATCCCGCAAGACTTACCCTATATGAATTTTGCCGATGCACGGCCTATGTTATCGATCCCAAACTTTTACAATGTTGCTTCCAACTTGCTTTTTCTGATTTTCGGCTTATTGGGCTTAAAAATGCTATTGCCTGAGCGTGCCATTGTTCGTTATCAATTTCAAGCTAGCGATGAGCGCCTACCTTATTTGATGTTTTTCTTGGGTATGGTATTAACCTGCTTTGGCTCCAGTTACTTTCACTACCGGCCTGAAATTTTCACTCTGATCTGGGATCGATTAGCCATGACCGTTGTGTTCATGAGTTTCATGAGCATCACGTTGACTGAGCGCATCAACATGCAACTCGGCATTCGCAGCTGCTTACCACTCATTGCGCTCGGCGCAAGTTCAGTGTTTTATTGGTATTACACTGAAACCATCAATCAAGGCGATTTACGATTTTACTTCTTTATTCAATTTTTCCCAATGTTGCTGTTTCCGATCATCATTTTATTTTGTCGCTCACGTTATAGTGGCACTGGCTATTACATTGCTGGCCTTGCTTGTTACGCAACTGCGAAGTGGGTTGAGATCGCTGACGTATCAATCTATCAGTGGAGCAATCATTGGGTCAGTGGACATACCTTAAAACACTTGATCGCAGCAGGTCCTGCTATCGTGATTATGCTGTACTTAAAACACCGCCAGTATCGTGGGGCTCGGTAGCAACAGCAAACTAGGCTTTATAACCTGACACGCTAAACTTGTGCTGAGTCTCTAAGCAGTATGCGGTTAAATGCTGCCCCCAGACCGCACCGGTATCGAGCGCGATACAATGCGGTAAGTTGGTGCGGCCGTGCAGGGCCGCCCAATGGCCAAACAAGATTCTTTTGTCACCCCAAGTAACATCTAACTGATTAAACCAAGGCGACATAGCCGGCGGCGCCTGTTCAATGCCAGCTTTGGTAACCAAATCAAGTGCACCATCGGCACTGCAAAAACGCATACGGGTACACGCATTAACGATAAAACGTAACCGCGACCAACCTTGTAGCTCAGCCTGCCAACAGGCTGGCTCGTTCCCAAAAACATGCCGCAAACAATCTTCAAATGCAGCACTGCGTAGCGCTGCTTCAACCTCAGTAGCATAGGCCAACAATGCTGATAATGACCAGGTGGGATAAACACCGGCGTGTACCAATACGGCATTGCATGTTGGTAACGCGTAAACGAGTGGTTGCAGGCGCAACCAATGCATTAGCTCATCACGATCAGGCGCTTGCAGCACCGCCTCGAGGGTATCTTGGATTGACACTGAGCGCACACCAACAAGACAAGCAAGCAAATGCAAATCATGGTTACCGAGCACGGTGATTGCACTGACATCAAGCTGCTTGACAAAACGCAGCACTTGTAACGACTCAGGCCCACGATTAACGATGTCACCAGCAAATAACAATTGGTCGCGTTCAGGCGCAAAATCAATGTGATCAAGCAAACGCCGCAGCACACTATAACAACCCTGGACATCACCAATTGCATAAGTTGCCACGCGCTTAATCGACCTTTTCAACTTTAATAAAATAACTGGCGTACACAGTATCGCTGGCTTGGGTGGCATACAAAGTGGTGTTGTTAGCGGTTGTATCAATTTGGCCAGTACCACCGACCTGAATCCATTTGCCAAGCGGTAATGTGACGTGGGTATCAAGTCTACTGCTGCGGGTATCTGCGGGACCATCGATCGAGGCTTCAGTACTACGACGACGAATGTTAACACTAACTTTACCATCAACAAGTCGTGGCGTGACGTAAAAACCGGTCTCTAATTGCTGCTCTGCCATGGTAGCCGACGTCGCGTCACCATCGCTATTGGTTTGATACTGTTGCAACACTTGGCGTGAAGCGCCAACGCTAATGTAGCCTTGTTCACCTGACATCACCTGCACGGTATAAATTTGATTGTGCTCATCACCGTCGCTAGTCGACCACAGCTTAGCACTACCTTGCACTCGGCGCGCAAACTCAGCATCAGCTTTGA
>CAWUKA010000024.1:0-24489 GCA_963922965.1 uncultured Gammaproteobacteria bacterium
ACACGGCGATCGACCAGCAAGTCGATAAATTTATTACTGAAAATAAACGTCAGCCTATTCCAGATGAATACAGTAAAATCTATACTTTTGCGCTAACCAGTGTCCGCGGTACGCTACAAGCCGATATTCTAAAAGAAGATCAAGGTCAAAATACTTGTATTTTTTCTACTGAATTTAGTTTGCAAGTTATGGGCGATATCCAAAGCTATTTTATTGAGCATCAGATTCGTAATTTTTATTCGGTCTCAATCTCTGGCTATCATATTGCAGAAGCTGGAGCTAATCCGATTTCACAGTTAGCTTTTACCTTGGCAAATGGCTTGACCTATGTTGAAGCTTATCTTGCTAGAGGTATGGCTATTGATGAGTTTGCGCCAAATTTATCATTTTTTTTCTCTAATGGCATGGATCCTGAATATAGTGTCATGGGTCGTGTTGCAAGACGTATTTGGGCGATTGCAATGCGAGAAAAATATGGTGCTAATGATCGCAGTCAAAAGCTAAAATATCATTTGCAAACCTCGGGCCGCTCGCTGCACGCGCAGGAAATGGATTTCAATGATATTCGCACCACACTAGAAGCGTTAATCGCAACTTATGATAATTGTAATAGTCTGCATACAAATGCTTACGATGAAGCTACCACAACGCCGACTGAAGAGTCGGTTCGCCGGGCGCAAGCTATTCAACTTATTATCAATAAAGAATGGGGATTGACAAAAAATGAAAACCCCAATCAGGGTGCCTTCATTATTGAAGAATTGACTGATTTGGTTGAACAGGCTGTGCTGAAAGAGTTTGAGCAGCTTAGTGATCGTGGTGGTGTGCTTGGCGCAATGGAGACAGGTTACCAGCGTGGTAAGATTCAAGAAGAATCGATGTATTATGAGATGCAAAAGCACGATGGTACATTGCCTATTGTTGGCGTTAATACCTTTGTCAACCCGAAGCCAACCGAATTAACCTCAGCACTTGAAATTTCTCGCTCTACTGATGAAGAGAAGCAAAGTCAAATAAAACGCTTGCGTGAATTTCAGCAGCGGCATGCACAAGATGTAGATGTTATGCTTGAGCGCTTGCAACAAGCTGCAGCGTCTGGTGAAAATGTATTTGCTGTGTTAATGGAGGCGGTACGAGTCTGTTCGCTCGGTCAAATCACCCAAGCCTTGTTTGCTGTTGGTGGGCAGTATCGGCGGAATATGTAGCTTGTCGTTTAACGTAGCTAAAATATTAAATTGTTTATTGCGATTGGGTTACTAAGTGCTACCTCGTTTGAGTGCTTTACTCGCTAATCTCAACCAGCATACCGATCTTGTGCTCACTAATTTGATAGGCAATGCTACGGATTCTCAGAGTAATCAAGTTGTGAGTGACGCGAAAAATAAAATCACCTTGATTTTTAGTTGTCTCAATATTGAATTCATGGTTGGTTTTCCAAAAAGACTCATTGGTATGATAACTAATTGCTGTTGCTGGGTTGCTGCTATCACCGTTATAAGTGATGTAAACTGCTTCGTTAGTAGCTGTACTCAGTGGTGAGATAGAATGTTGCCATAGCTGAAGGAAAAAGCTGCCTGACGTTATTGTCGCGCGCTTGATGGAGAAAATTTTGCTTGTGTAATTTATTATGCGATATTCAACTTGGCTACACTTGTAACAAGGAAAAGACAGTGTGTTGGTTTCAGCGTAACTGCTTGGGTGGCTCAATAAAAGTAAGATGGTAATGAGCAAAATTAGAGCCAACTTGGCTCCACCTTGTTGTATATTTGTCGACACAGAGGCCTCTTACGCTTAGGTTGTTATTGAATTCGCAGAATACTATTATTGTTCACGCTAAAGTGCAAGCCTATGATGCCCGTGATGCCAGTACGACAATGTTTGGTTTAAAACATCTCTGCAGTCGGCAACATCAGTGGTTTGCTGCCAGCACGGATGTTGCTGACATAGCTGTTAATTTTTGGCAGCACTTTCTGAAAGTAATAACTTGCGGAGTGAACTTTCGCTTCATAGAACGGGTCTTGTGAGCCTGCGCCAATGCGTTCGGAAGCAACTTTTGCTGATAGCACCCATATGTAAGTAATACTGACTAAGCCAAATAAATGTAAGTAGTCATGGCATACGCTGCCAGCGATGTATTGATCAACTTTGGCTTCTTGAATGATCCATTCACTGGTTTCTTCAAGGTGGGTTACTGCTTGGCCTAACATATGTAGGTAGGGTGCCAAGGCGTTATTTTCAATATTTTCATCGATAAAGTCATTAATAGTGTCTAGAAACAATCGTACTGTATCACCGTTGTCGCGTAATAGTTTGCGCCCAACCAAATCCATGGCTTGAATGCCATTGGTACCTTCATAAATAGCTGCAATTCGAACATCTCTAACATATTGTTCGATACCCCATTCACTAATGTAGCCGTGGCCACCCAAAATTTGCAGCGCATCGTTACATGCCTCTAGCCCCATATCGGTGAAGTATGCTTTGATCACCGGGGTTAGTAACTCTACAAAACAAGCAGATAGTTCGCGTTCAGCAGCTTCAGCATGGTGTTGCATTCGATCAATTTGAATTGCAACCCAGGCCGCTAAACCACGGGCACCCTCAATGAATGTTTTGATATTAAAGAGCATACGTCTAACATCAGGGTGGACGATAATTGGATCGGCGGCTTTGTCAGGTTGAGCGCGCTCAGGACTGCGACCTTGGAGGCGTTCTTTCGCGTAAGTTAACGCATTTTGATAAGCGATTTCTGCTAACGCTAATCCTTCTAAGCCAATTGCTAAGCGTTCGGTATTCATAATAGTAAACATTGCATTTAAGCCATCATGTTCTGTGCCAACCAAGTAGCCAATGGCATCATCGAAGTTCATGACACAGGTTGCTGACGCTCGTATTCCCATTTTGTGTTCGATGGAACCGCAATGCACGTTATTGCGTTCGCCAAGTTCACCGTCATCCTTGACTAAGACTTTTGGCACCAAGAATAAGCTAATACCTTTAACGCCAGCTGGTGCATCCGGTAGCCGAGCGAGGACAAGATGGATGATATTTTTAGCTAAGTCATGTTCGCCACCGGTGATAAAAATTTTCGTGCCTGATAGTGTGTAGTGTCCATCTGCTGTTGGTGTCGCTTGCGTACGTAATAAACTCAGATCAGAGCCAGCATGTGACTCAGTTAGGCACATGGTGCCAGTCCATTCGCCTGAAACCAATTTTGGTAAGTAACGTTGTTTTAATGCTTCATTGCCATGATTGAATAAGCCTTTGTAGACGCCATTGGTCAAGCTCGGGTATAGGCTGAAGGACACATTACTTGAAGCAAGCATTTCTTCAAACATCAGTTGCACAGCGAATGGTAAACCTTGGCCACCATATGCTGGATCAGCGGAAAGCGAACCCCATCCACTTTCTGCAAATAAACGGTACGCGTTTGCAAAACCAGCCGGTGTTTTGACTGCGCCATTGTCAAACTGACAACCTTCACTATCGCCAGATTGGTTGAGGGGGAATAATTCGTTTTCCGCTAATTTACTCGCACCTTCTAATACAGCATTGATATCGGATTCAGTGAGGTCAGAAAAGTAGCTGCATGAGCGTAATAAATGTGTCCCTACATCGAGTAATTCGAACAAAACGAAACTCATGTCTCGTAGTGGCGCGCGATAACTAGGCATGCTGGACTCCTCTCCTTAATAGTCAACCTAAGTTATCGAGGTTACATGATGCTTAACATAGAGTACAGCAGCTGTCTACGGTTTTTTGCTCAGGCGTAAGTTTATCCACATGCTCGACTAGATTGTTCCAGTTTAATTTTTTATTGTACAATCTTGATCCATGCTAGCAATGCAAAATAACTAATTGAATTGAATGTATTTTTTTAAATTGATATATTTTTTGGACTAACTGGCTTCGATAATAACAGCCAGCTGATTAATCTATGAATTTATTTCACAGGTTTATCCACATTGGCTGACGCGAAAGTATCAATTTATGGCGGCGTAGGTTGCCAGCAACAGTCACTAATATATGTGTTAAGATGGCGCATTTGATGCCAGCTAAGCTGGCAAGTATTGAGAGGCAAAAGCGTGCAACTGACTATTGCAAAAATCGCGTTAGCAACACCGGTCAGAACTTGTTTCGATTACGTGGTGCCGCTAGCAATCGCACCGTTATTAAAAGCTGGTATGCGGGTTTGGGTGCCATTTCGGCGTAAAAACACGGTAGGCGTGGTGGTTGAACCAATAGTGGTCAGCACGGTTGCGCGCCACAAATTAAAATCAATCACAGCAGTGATCGATGCTGAACCATTGTTTGATGCTGCCACGTTAGCTTGGTTACTTTGGATCGCTGATTATTATCAGTACCCTGTTGGTGAAGTGGTGTTGGCTGCGTTACCGACCTTATTGCGGCAAGGTGAGCAGGCGAAATTGAGCCAGTGTCGCTACTATCAATTAACAGCGGCTGGTGCGGCTGTTGATTTTGCAACGCTGTCCCGTGCTGCTAAACAAAAGCAGGCGCTGTCATTACTCGCCGAAGATGGTGCGCTAACCACCCCAGCATTGCAGCAGCATGACATCTCACTCGATGTTCTTCGCCGCTTACAAGCAAAGGGTTGGGTGACGGTAGCCGAGCGCCCGCTAGAGTCAGCTTCGACATCAATTAGCACTACTAAAGCACCAAGTCTTACTGCTGAGCAGCAGCAAGCGGTGTCTGCAATCACAATCGATGGTTATGGTTGCTACTTGCTTGATGGTGTTACCGGTAGCGGTAAGACTGAGGTGTACCTCTCGATTATTAAAACCGTTTTGCTACAAGGTAAACAAGTCTTAGTCTTAGTGCCAGAAATTAATTTAACACCGCAAACCTTAGCCCGTTTTCAAGCACGTTTTACTGAAGCGGTACTAGCATTTCATTCTAGCTTAACCGATAAAGAGCGTTGCCAAGCTTGGCTACGCGCTCAATTAGGTCAGGCTAATATTATTATTGGTACTCGTTCTGCCGTAATGATGCCATTTCGTGCTTTAGGCTTAATCATTGTTGATGAAGAGCATGATTTATCGTTTAAGCAACAAGAAGGGTTACGTTATTCGGCGCGTGATATTGCTATCAAACGCGCTAGTGATTGTGCTATTCCGATTGTATTGGGATCGGCAACGCCAAGTTTAGAGAGTATGTCTAACGTTGAGCGTAATCGCTACCACTGGCTGAGTTTAACTGAGCGTGCTGGTGATGCTAAGCTGCCAGCAATTCAATTGCTTGATATTCGCCATCTAAAGCTAACTGAAGGTTTGTCGGCGCCGTTAGTTGCTAAAATAACCCAGCATTTACAACGAGGTAATCAGGTATTAATTTTTGTTAATCGAAAAGGTTATGCGCCAACTTTGTATTGTCATCAGTGTGGTTGGGTAGCTGAGTGCACGCGTTGTGATACCCGCTTTACTCTTTATAAAGCTGACAATAAACTCCAGTGTCATCGCTGTTTGGCAACCAAACCAATACCGACTGCTTGCGAGCAGTGTCATGAACCAAGCCTATTGCCACTGGGGGTGGGAACGCAACGGCTTGCTCAGTTTGTTGAACAACAATTCCCTGACTATATTTGTGTCCGCATTGATAGTGATGCTATTCGAAAAAAAGGTGAGTTAAACAAATTACTTGCTCAAATCAAGCAGCGGCATGCACACATCATCATTGGTACCCAGATGCTCGCCAAGGGTCATCACTTTCCAGGGATCAGTTTGGTTGCTGTGATCAACATTGATGACGGTTTGCTGAGTAGTGATTTTAGAGCAGCTGAGCGCATGGCCCAGCTGCTGATGCAAGTCGCTGGCCGTGCAGGTCGTGGTGCTGAAGCCGGTGAAGTAGTGGTACAAACGCACCATCCGCAGCATCCGTTGCTAACAACATTGGTTAATCGAGGTTACCAAGCCTTTGTGAGTCAGGCACTAGCAGAGCGGCGCGCTACTGGCTTGCCGCCGTATGCTTACTTGGCTTTGTTGCGAGGTCAAGCACATGATAAAAGCACTGTTGAAGCCTTCATGAAAGTCGCTAAGCAATATATTACAGCGAAAAAGTCAGCAGTGGTTTGTTACGGTCCTTTGTTAGCACCGATCCAAAAAGTGGCTGGCCAATTTCGTATGCAGCTCTTCATGCAAGCAGAGCAACGAGCACTGTTGCACGGTTTGCTATCCGAGCTTATGGCAACACTTGAGGCACGGCCGGCGGCAGGTAAACTACGCTGGTCGCTTGATATCGATCCGCTCGATATTTGTTAATGTGCCGATGTATTGTTGCTTTGTTGGTGCGAGTACAAGGCATCAGCTCATGCCTGCTGGCCGAGCCTCCCTGACATCCTCTGCGCTAGCTGCATCACTAGGGCCTGCTGCAGCAGCCTGACCTATAGGTGGAAACATCAAGAATCGGGTTCCTTCTTGAGTTTGAGTAGCTTCTTGATCAGCGCTGGCGCTTGCTGTTGCTCTCCGATCTAATAATAGATCAGCTAATGGTTGCTCTGAGGTTCTAGCTTGGCGAATAAAATGTTCGATTAATTCCCTAAATTGCCCTGCTTGACTCAAATTATGTTTTTCTGTTAGCAGTAAAAAATAGTTGTACAAACCTATATTCTGCCGCCTTTTGTCTCGATTAGCTTTTTTCATGTTCGATTCACCAACACCGTAATTAATAAAATCGATCAATTTCTTTAACTGTTGGCGTCCCAGTGTTTGTCCTGATCCACGTAAATCTTGCAGCACTTCATACTGTTTAGTATCAAAATGACTGAAAATTGTGTCTGTCGGATCTATTTTCGGCCAATCATAGTAAGGGATAAGCTCAACAGTGATGTTACTTGGAAATAATGCCGGATATCGCTGCATTAACTTAGCTAAGCGAAATAAAATATCATCATCTTTAGCGACTTCTTTTTCAACCTCCGGATCGTATTCATCAATTTCAACACCCTTTCTATGAAGCTTGGCAAGATGGACTGCACGTGATTGCGAGCGATCATCAAATATTTCTAGCTTGATCTGAGCATGAGGATATCGACTACTCAGTGTGTGGGTGAGAGCAACCAGTATCGTCATTTTACTATCATCCCAAAACCAGCGGTGTTCTGATGAAGGCGATTGCCAGGTGGTGCCTGCTGGCAGGTCGTACGCTAAGTCAGTCATAAGTAAACGTAATACTTCTAATGAAAAGCCTTGTTTATGCAATTGTTGAGCAAGTTGATCGAGATTAGAAAAGCTAGAGCCGTTATCATGTTTTGCGGCATTTGTTTGATCATCTATTTGAGATTGTCGATTCGAAAAAGACACGATAACTGATTGAGTGTCCCTTGCAGCCGCCCCACCTATCGGTTGCAAGCTTTTTTTCATATGCTGAATGATGGGTTCGTCATTGCCAATTTGTCCACCCTTAGGCGGGAAAACATAGCCAATACAGCCATCATAATCAAGCGCAAAAGCATTCACACGCGTTACGTTTTCTTGAGGTGGCAGCACCGGATCATACCCTATGGTCTTGATATCTATTAAGGCAACCAACCGATCTAATTGCCGTAGCTTCGCAGGCTGATGAGCGAAGTACTCGAGATTGGGCCAGGTCGCTAAGCCATAGCTTACCAGTAGGTGATAGCTTTGTTGCAAACGCGCCAGATATTGTGGCGCATTGTGATCGAGGTTTGGATGAAAAACTGTGCTAGGCAGCTGTTGAATACACCACTCTGAACCTTGGCCAAACACTGTTACTACTTGTTTATTCGGCATTACAAAGGCTAGCCTTGTTGACTGAGGAATCAAATAAGCATGATGTTGTAACAATCGTACGATCCAGTTGGTATTATTTCCGCTTCGACAATGTTTGTCGAAAGCAGGGAAAGCACCAGTTTCTGGATTAACCGCTCTAGCTTGCTCGCTGTCTGTTGCAGCGATTTCTCTTAAAGTGCTCGCTAGGTCTTGCAGTTGTCTTCCATCTCTACTTGAGTCTGAGCTAAGATGAATGTAGTAAGCCGATTGCCTCATTTGTTTATCCTCAAAAAATACTCATTTGATGTCATTATATGTACAAAAAGCACCAAATTAATTAAAAGTTGACTAATAATGGAGTATGTTATGAGAATTTAAAGAGTTGTTCAAGTTTTTTCTAGTAAGAATTGGTTATTTTTTTCTTAGCTGAGTGTCGTTTTTTAAGCGCACATAGTGTTGTGCACTATAGTGAAGGAACTCGATTTCTTGCTCAGTTAAGTCGCGAGCCTTTTTTGCTGGTGAACCGAGCCAGAGGCTATGGCTAGTTAAGGTTTTGCCTGGCGTCACCACGCTACCGGCAGCGAGCATGACATAGTCCTCAACGATAGCGCCGTCTAGCACGGTGGCGTTCATGCCAATCAGGCAGGCGTTACCGACTTGACAGGCGTGCAGAATGGCTTTGTGACCAACAGTAACCTCGGCACCGACCTCAAGGGTAAGACCGCCTGGCTGATACGGGCTATCATGAGTAACGTGAAGCACTGCACCATCTTGAACATTGGTTTGCTGACCAATTGCAATCGCATTGACATCACCACGAATCACTGCCATAGGCCAAACTGAGCAGTCATCGCCAAGGTGAGTTTGACCTGATACATAAGCCATGGGGTGAATAAAAACGCCTTTGCCGAGTGTTGGACTGTGTTGTAAATAAGATTCAATCATCATTTGCTCGCTAAGTCAGCGTGACGAGTTCTTCGGCACTAGTAGGGTGAATCGGTACTGTATTATCAAAATCAAATTTGGTTGCACCCATGTTGAGTGCTGTGGCAAAGCCTTGCAGCATTTCATCAGCACCTTCGCCAAATAAATGAATGCCAATAATCTTTTCAGTTGTTTTTTCGGTGATGAGTTTCATTTGGCTTGCCAGTTTGTTGCGTTGCAAAGCTTGCGATAATGGCGTGAATTGGGTTTGATAAATATTAAGGTTATCACCGTGCTTTACTCTTGCTTGCTGTTCAGTCAAACCCACGGTTGCGATCGGTGGATGGGTAAAGATTACGGTTGGTATGTTTTCATAATTTAATGCATTATTGTTCGCGCTATTATATAAGCGTTCAGCTAAGCGACGTCCCGCTGCGATCGCAACAGGGGTTAGATTTTTTTTGCCAGTGACATCACCGATTGCATAAATATGATCAACGCTAGTTTTTTCATTATCATCAACTAGAATAGTATCATCGCTATTCAGTTTAATATCAGTGTTCGTCAGTTGTAGAGCATTGATATTGGGTTTGCGACCTACAGCAACTAAAATACAGTCAAAGCCACTCTGCGTCGCTGATGTGATGAGGTTGAGACTGTCAGTTTGCTGAATGGCTATGAGCAACGAGTTGGTGTGAATTTGGATGCCATGCTGTTGCATGCTATCAAACAAGGCTTGTTGTAACATCGTATCGAAGCCGCCGAGTACGCGTTGCTTGCGGATAAATAAATGAGTTTCACTGTCTAGCACTTGCAACGCACAAGCAAGTTCAACAGCAATGTAGCCACTGCCGATGATAGCAATTTTCTTCGGTTGTGTGGTGAGGGCAAAAAACTGATCCGATGAAATTGCATGCTCAATGCCGGATAGCGCTGGCATGATTGGTGTACCACCACTGGCTATGACAATATGTTCGGCTGTTAGTTTGGTACCTGCAACGTTGATGGTGTGATTATCAAGAAAGTAAGCGCTGCCTTTGATAATATCGACTGAATTAGCAGTTAGTGTTTGTTGGTAGCGTTGATTTAACCACTCGATATAGTTTTGCCGCTTACCGACAAACGCACTCCAATCAAAGCGTTCAGTTGTTTGATCAAAGCCATAGTCTTGTGCTCGTCGCGAGCTTGCTGCGTGCTCAGCAGCATACCAGAGTAGCTTCTTGGGGACACAGCCAACGTTGACACAGGTGCCACCAAGCGCGTTAGGTTCGATCACGGCACAGTTGGCGCCATAGCGCGCAGCGCGATTTGCTGTTGCAATACCGCCGCTGCCACCACCGATACAGATTAAATCATAACGCTTCATTCGCTACTCACGTCACCAGTATGAGTATGCTATTATGGTGACTTTATTAATCTGATACAAGGGAACCAACATGACTAATGCTTTACTTGATACCGATGATTTGCCATGTTTTGACGCTATCCAAGCAGATGACATTGAGCCAGCACTGACAGCGGTGCTGGCTGATAACCGGCGCGCTATTACCGATTTGCTCGCAGCAACAACTGAACCAACCTGGGCGACATTGATCCAGCCACTCGAAGCGCTAGATGACCGGCTCGCAAAACTATGGTCACCAGTATCGCATCTCAATTCGGTAAAAAACAACCCCGCTTGGCGCCAGGCTTACAATGCTTGCATTCCCAAATTGACTGAATACGGCACTGAGCTAGGTCAAAATATCGATTTGTATAACGCCTACCATGCAATTGCCAGTCGTGCTGACTTTACAACATTAACTCCGCCTCAGCAAAAAGTTATTCGCAATGCCTTGCGTGATTTTAAATTATCCGGTGTTGATTTAGTGCCGGAGCAAAAGCAACGCTATGCCGAATTAAAAACAACACTTTCAGAATTGACGACTAAGTTTGAAGAAAATTTATTAGATGCAACTAATGCCTGGGAAAAATATATTGATAGTGAAGCTGAGCTGGCAGGCTTGCCAGTGTTAGCTGTTGAGCAAGCAGCAGAAAAAGCCCGTGCTAACCAACATCAAGGTTGGTGTTTGACGCTTGATTTTCCCACTTATCACGCTGTCATGACCTATGCTGATCGCAGTGAATTGCGTCAGGAGCTTTATCATGCTTTCGTTACCCGCGCCTCCGATCAAGGACCACATGCTGGGCAATGGGATAACTCAGACATTATGCGTGATATCGTCAATACACGGCAACAGTTAGCTGAGCTGTTGGGTTTTCAACACTACGCTGATTATTCGTTAGCAACCAAAATGGCAGCAAACGTTGATGAGGTCATGACGTTTCTCAACCAAATTGTCAACCAAGCCAAGCCGCAAGCTGAGCGTGAATTTGCTGAGCTAGCTGAGTTTGCTAAGTTAGAATATGGCATCGATAGTTTGCAAGCCTGGGATGTCAGCTATTATTCAGAAAAATTACGTCAGCATTGTTATGCTATATCGCAAGAGACGCTGCGCCCGTATTTTCCGGAAGATAAAGTATTACAAGGTTTATTCGCTATTGTCGAAGCACTTTATGGCATTACAATTAAGGAGCGTAATAACGTGACAGTCTGGCATACTGATGTGCGCTTTTTTGAAATTTATGCTGCCGATGGCAGCTTGCAAGGACAATTTTATACTGATCTATATGCGCGCCCACATAAACGTGGTGGTGCTTGGATGGATGAATGCCGCAGCCGTTATCGTACTAGTACCGGCACCATCCAAATCCCAGTCGCATATTTAACCTGTAACTTCACGCCAAAATCTGACGACAAGCCTTGCTTGATGACGCATGACGAAGTCGAGACCTTGTTTCATGAGTTCGGCCATACGCTGCACCATCTCTTGACCCAGATCGAAGTGTTAGATATTTCTGGTATCAATGGAGTACCCTGGGATGCTGTCGAATTACCAAGCCAATTTATGGAAAACTGGTGTTGGTCACGTACCACTATTCCTATGATTTCCGCACATTTCGAAACTGGTGAGCCATTACCAGATGCTTTGCTTGATAAATTATTTCAAGCGAAACATTTTCAGTCGGCAATGCAAGTGGTGCGGCAACTCGAATTTGCGTTATTCGATATGCAGTTATTTTCTCAGCAACATGCCAATGATAATGGTGATTATATTCAGCGTACACTAGATAGTGTGCGCATCGATGTCGCTGTCGTGCCAGTCGCTGCTTTTAACCGCTTCCAACATAGCTTTTCTCACATCTTTGCCGGTGGCTATGCTGCGGGTTACTATAGCTACTTATGGGCTGAGGTACTGTCGGCTGATGCATTTGGTTTGTTTGAAGAGCAAGGTGTGCTAGATCGTAAAGCTGGGCTTAATTTTTTAACCTGTATCCTCCAGCAAGGTGGTGCTGAAGAGCCGATGGATTTGTTTATCCAATTTCGTGGCCGCAAGCCAACCATCGATGCCTTTTTGCGCCAGCGCGGCATTCGTTAAAGCACCTTTTCTAATACTAATCTACAAAAACTTGGACACTTATAATATCGGTATGAGTGTCCAGGTTTAAGTTGCTACCCTTTATTTCTATTTATGTTGCTCGGCAAGCTTGCTATAGCGCTCCCTTCCCATTTTAACTATATGAATAATAGAATATTTTTTATACTGATATTAATCGACAACATTTTAATCATCAACGAATCTGAACAAAGTCAGACATATATAATATCGCTATAAGTGTCTAAGTTTAATTGATAATAAAAACTCGGACACATATAATATCGCTATAAGTGTCCAAGTTTAAGGTATTGGCTGATGTTGATAGGGCGTGAGCGAGAGCAGAAAGTGCTAAATAAAATATTGCACTCAAAAGAAGCAGAATTTTTGGTTGTTTATGGTCGTCGCCGTGTTGGTAAGACATTTTTGATTCAAGACTATTTTCAAAATAAACCCTGTGTTCTTCTACATGCTACTGGCACTCAAAATGGAAATCTAAAAAAACAATTGGCGAACTTTAGTAAAATTTTTGCTGATACATTTTTTAATGGTTTACCGCTACAGTCTTTTCTGAGCTGGGATGATGCATTCATGCAGCTTAGCCAGCAGATTCGTGCGCGCAAAGAAAAAGTTGTTGTGTTTTTAGATGAGCTACCCTGGATGGCGGCACGTAAATCTGGTTTGCTTGAAGCGCTTGATTACCATTGGAATCGCTATTGGTCAGTTTTGCCAAATTTAGTTCTCATTGTTTGTGGGTCGTCAGCGTCATGGTTGATTAAAAAGATTATTTATAACAAAGGTGGCCTCCACAATCGTATCACTGGAAGTATTCAGCTCGCTCCATTTAATTTGGCTGAAGTACGAGCCTACCTAAAGTCGAGAAAAGTTAAACTAACTGATAATCATATTCTTTGTTTGTATATGGCATTAGGTGGCATTCCTTATTATTTACGCTACGTTGAGCCAGGCTTGACTGCCCAGCAAAATATTCAACAGATTTTATTTGCTGATAATGCACCACTCCAAGATGAGTTTAATAAGCTATTTCATTCTTTGTTTGCTAATGCTGAGGCTTATATTGAATTAATTAAACTGATTGCAAAAAAACCTGTAGGAATTTCTCGTGCTGATTTAGAGCAGAAAGCAAAACACACTGGTAGTGGTGGCCGATTAACGCATCGTATAAAAGATTTAACTGCTGCTGGGTTCATTCAAGAGTATACCGCTTGGCAGCGTAAGCAAGGTGAATATTATAAGTTAATTGACGAATTTTCATTGTTTTACTTACAATGGGTTAAAGTAAGTAAAACTAAGCAGTTCCCGCGAGAGTATTGGCTCGCACAAAGTGATACACCAGCCTACCATGCTTGGTCAGGCTATGCGTTTGAGAGAGTGTGCAGTAAGCACATTGATCAGGTGATGCATGCCTTGCATATTAAGTCAGCAGCTACTATTCATGCCTGGCGTCATTTGCCAAAAAACAAACTAGTCCAAGGTGCACAAATTGATTTATTAGTTGATCGGACAGATGATGCGATTACGCTTTGTGAAATGAAATATACCACTAAACCTTACTTAATCGATAAACAGTATGCAAAACAATTACGAGATAAGCGTAGTATTTTTCAGCAAGTCACGAATACTGATAAGCAATTATTTTGGGCGCTGGTAACAGCAAGTGGTCTTAAGAAAAATCGCTACAGCGATGAACTCATTAGCCATGTCGTGACCTTATCTGATTTGTTTGTTATGGTAAATTAAATTGAACTCGATTTAATTCATCAATGCCTGCAGCCGGGCTATTCGCTCACTCATTGGCGGGTGAGTTGAAAACAGTTCAGTAACCGAGCTGCCTGTTGTAAGTGGGTTAACAATAAAAAGATGTGCCGTACTTGGGTGATTGCCGATGGTAAGTGATGGCTGAACTTTGTTTGCCTGCTCAAGTTTAGTAAGGGCGGCAATCAGTGGTTGTGCGTTGCCACACAGTTTAGCGCCGCCAGCATCCGCTTCAAATTCACACGAGCGTGAAATAGCAAACTGAATCAACGCCGCTGCCATCGGTGCGAAAATCATTGCGAGCAATCCAGCGAATGGGTGCTGATTGTCACGCTCGTGGCCCAGTAAATTCGCCCACATTGCCATGTTAACAACACTACTAATGGCGCCAGCAAGTGTCGCAGATAAGGTGTTAAGTAAGGTATGGCGGTGTTGCACATGAGCCAGTTCATGGCCGAGCACGCCGCGGACCTCTTCCGACGACAAGTGTTGTAGTAAACCTGATGTCACTGCAATGCAGGCATGTTCTGGGTTACGACCAGTTGCAAATGCGTTTGGTGTATCGTCTTCAATGAGGTAAACCGCTGGTGTTGGTAGTCGGCCATTGATTGCCAGTTCCTCAACCAGCCGATAAAGCCAATTCAGTTTAACATCATCCGGTCGAATTGGTTTTGCGCGATATAGATTCAAGACAATATCTGCTGAAAACCAATACATCGAAAGATTCATGATCAAAGCAAACATTAAGGCAAAATACATGCCGGCACGACCAGCAAGTAAGGTGCCGATTGTGACAAAAAGTGCAGTCAAGCCAGCGATGAGTAAAAAAGTCTTGGTTTGTTGCATCGATTTTCTCCTGTTAAAACACTTGCATACTATATATGTTGCCAGTTGCTGGAATTCAAGCGAATTGGTTTTTGAGGTCAAAGTTTGCTAAAAATATTTGCATCTAACCTGTGAAGAAGATTTTATCGGTAATTCTAAAGCAGCCAACCAGTCTAATTCAGTAATTTTTACTGATGATTTAAATTTAAAAAATATTTAGGATATTGTCATTCTAAGATTGTGACTCGATTAGCCAAATTTGATGTGATGGAAAATACGTCGTATTTAGCCTGCATATATCGATGCTGATAGCAAATTATTAATGTATGTTTAAATAGCTATTTCCAATCTTGGTGCTATTTATCAAATTGATATGAGTAGATTGAGTTAGAACAATCTCAGCCTAACTTTAGGATTGTGTTATGCCTAATCAATTCAATGTGAAAAAGATTGACGTTTCTAGAAATGAATGCGGCCAGTATAACTTGAGTAACTTTCATTTACCGGCTTCTGGCAAAGCTGAAATTTGCGATGGTGATCAAAAGATAGCTTTTATCCATACTGTCGATAAAAAACTAATGCTTTTCCAAGGTTATACTGATGCCCATCTTAATCTTTCATTCAATGTTAAACCATCTAGGCTGATATTAAATGCACTCGGTACAGTTAGCCTAAATGGGAATTTTGATGCAACAAGCAGTATTTTGCTAAAAGCAAAGTCATTGAATATTGCCACACCGGTATCTGCACTAAGAAGTTTATGGTGTGAAGCGCAAGATAATGTTAGTTTTACTGGTAGCTTGATTGCAGGATCAATTCATATTATCGCCGAGCGAGTTATACAACAAGCTGATATTAGCGCACAGGAATTTTTTCTTCAAGCTCAGTCAATATGGCAGATTGGTGGTCCGCATTTAGCAAAAATTTCAGTAAATGGCAGTTGTGGTATTAATGTAGCTAAATGTCATTTCCTTAAAGGTTCCAATATATTTTTTAAGGCAGCTGACACTAAAAAATCTCGGTTTCGAGTGGCAGGACTGTTAACAATTGACGAAGGAGTAACTATACGCTGCGAAAAACAATTGCTTGATGTGAAGCAATTATGTGCAAAAGGTGATTTAACATTACAGGAGTCGGTATTAACAGCCCAGTCATTTGACTCAAGTGGTAGCGTTTCTATTCACGGTGCTCAACTTGTAGTAAGTAGTTTTACTATCAATGCAGGTATATTTAAATTCATTTATAGCCAGACTCACTGTAGCAGCGATTTTAGATTGAAACCAGGAGCCGAGCTCACACTACTGTCAGCACAATTACATGCTTCAAATGTTTTTGTTGATGGTAAAATCAATATCATAGAATCCCCTTATGCTGACTTATCATATGTGGCCACCGGAAATTCCCAAGATTCAATATTCGCAGCGCTTGCATTACAACTTGATCAAGATGCTGCTCAATTTAGGCAGCAAGTTTTAGCATTGTTAACCCCAGATATCAATCAGCCTGGTCCATGTGTAAGTGATATCATAGTCACAGCAGAGAAATTAAGTGGTAGGACAGTTGTAGTCATCAGCGCACAACATGAGCCTATTTTATCAGGCAAGAAAAAATTAGAAGAAGTCCATGGGGAGCCGATTTTTATCTATCATCGAGATGCTAATCACTATGATAGCTTTGATTTTTCTCGACATTATACATCAGCTAGTGTGCTAAAAAAAATAAAAGTTGCTCGAAAAGAAAAGCAACCATTGATACTATATCCGGCATTTCATATGCAGACTGATACTCTAATTGGTAGCGAGCAAAGTTTCAGTGCGAGTCAAATATCATTAATACAAGGTTCGAAGCTACGAATAGAGAGTAGTGGCATCGATTTTCAAGGGCGAATTGAACTAAATACATTGACTCTAAAAGGTGACTGGTTTGCGAATACAGGTAGGATAAGGTTAAGAGGTGACTTGAAGTGTGGTTTAGACTGGTATCTATCGAATACTGGCCTTATTACTTGTCGCAATGCATCGATAGACAGCACAACTATATTCAACTGGTTAGGTGGTCAGTTCCACTCTCTTGGCCATTACAACGCTAATACTGTAATACATTTAAATATCTTGGGGCTAATAACAGCTAGCTCAACCCAGCTTGGTGGCTTGGTGGTAGTAAATGCTGGCGTTTTTTTACAAACAGCCTTCTTCGATATGAAAACTATTTTTAATCTATCAAGTCTATATGGATCCATCAGAGTCATTGCAACGAGTTTGTTACCGCTCCAAGTTATATCTGGGCTTCATCTTGTGACTAGCCTGCCAGGAATTGTCAATATTGCTTTAATACTTTATACAGATATCGCTAAGCCTACCTGGGTATCAAACTTCGGTAATAAGCAACAGCTGTCTTTGCTGGCAACAAAGTCAAAGAAAAAATTTCACGAGCGGCTCCCACTCATTACCCAGTGTGTAACAGCTATAAAAGCAAGCTATAACGCTTACGATGGTGCAACTAGATTGTTGAAAGCTGGCCGGCCAATGTGGTCCAGCCAGGCATCTCAACAGCAAGCAAATAACAATACTAGCTTATGGCAGCAGCTGCATATGCCAGAGACAGTAAGCTACTTAAAGCAACTAGGATACAGTGTAGTCACAACACTAGGTGGATCATATCTTGAGAATAGTATCGTTAGCGTTAATGGCTTCATGGGTGCCACGACTAATGCAATGAGGCTGACCACTCTTCGTCTAAATCTAGCTTTTGAGGCTAATGCTTTTTCTGCTGTTACAACCGCGTATTGCATTCAGGATCGGGGATGGCTATTTGGTTATAATAATACTATTAATGCCTATAGAATCTTGTTCGCTGGTTATAAAAGAACGTATGGTTTTTTAAATCTATCGTCGAGGGAGTTGAAAAACATAGGAGATGTTTATGCCAAGGGTTCTAAAATCCAGCTTGTTAATTTGGAGCAGCATAAGATTTTTATTTTGGATAGCGCTACGATAGATTGTAAGCGAGGGAATTTTTTTAGTAGCAGTATTACTCGGCTCTCAAGCACTCACTATAAAGGAGATTTTATTCTAGTTGACGGCCAGCTTAGCTTGAAGAATGTTCAACTAAGTGTAATAGGATCAGCTACTATCACACATTCTGGAGATGTTAGTTTGGTAAGCTCGTTTTATAGCGGGAACTCTATTGAGGTAAGAGGTAAATTTCTAACACGACAAGCTCACGTTGAGTTAAATGCTGGGTTTAATCTGTTGCCAGGGAGCCTATATGAGTTAGTTGATAGTACAGTGATGGCAGATAGTGTCATATCTAAAGGCGAAATAATTGTTTCTTGTGACCAAAATAAGTTAAAAGCCAGCAAGAGTTATTTTTACGATTTGACAGATATTCACGATAGTGGCGATAGCAAATATAGCTGTTTTGCTGAAAGAGATTCAAGCCAAGGTCATCTAAGTGTTGAAAGCGAGTCTGTCGAGAACTATGGCTCAATTAAGTTGCAGCAGTTTCATGCTAGTGGTACACAATTTTATAATCAAGGTTTAATTGTTACGCAAGAAAATTTAGTTCTTGGTTTCGATTATTTTGTTATGAATGCTGGTCGAATTCGTAGTAAAAATATAGTAATTAATGCTGGTGCTATTCTAAATTTAGGTTTGTATGACGATTTATTGCAGTTGTATCAGAATAGTGGTAATTTTCTCAGCTCAATTGTTCTTCCTCAATATGCTGACAGAGCTAAATTGTACGCTTTGTTAATAAATCCGGTTTCAGGCTCAATTCATGCTAGTAACAATTTAGTTGTCAACAGTATACTCTATCTAAATTTAGGTATGATCTCTATCGGCACTGGACAAATTAATAGCTTAATTTCTTTTAGCGGTTTGACAATACAGACCCCATTCTTCGATCCGAGCTCCATATTGTCTACCCAAAATTTAACCACAGTCCTACTGGGCTTTCTTACTTTAGCAGCACCGCTACAACTTTCTATACCGCTGCAATTCCTTAGCAACGCCTACTCACTATATAGCCAGCACGAGCTGATATCCGAGTTACTTAAGCCGATTTGGCTTTCATACCTGGGTAGTACTGAACAGCAAGCAGCATATGCAAAAAGACCAAGCAAACAATTTCATGAATGGCTGCCAGTATTAACCCGAGTCATCAATCTAGCGAAAACATCAGCTCACTTTTACAGTAGTATTTCTAGTATGGCCAGTCTAGAACAGACTATTATCCAGTTTAAAGCTGCACACTGGAAGAAGATTGATTATAAAGAACTTTTATGGTCCTCAGGTTTAAAAGTGCTTGGTGGTACGTACGTTGCAAATAGTCTAATTAGTATTAGTTATGTCACACTCTCAGTGAATATGTTGAAATCTAATTTGGCTGATATTAATTTTGGATTTCAACTTTCAGTTTCATACAGTGCTAGTTCAATTTATCTTTATCAAAGTGGCCAACTGATTGCTAGGGAAATTTCTTTGTTTGCAAGCTGGATCCAAAATAATAGCGTGATTGTATCTCATGGTGCTTGTCTAAAAATCCATGCTGATTCTCTAGATAATAAAGGAGTGATTAAGGGTAAAAATTCTAATATACAATTAAAGAGCCTATCGCAGAATGATCAGTTAGAGATAGAAGGTGGTCAGGTGAAAGTAGACTACCTAACTACAGCAATTAATAGTAAGACAAATATCGGTAATGCACTAGTTCAAATAGAGACAGCGACACAAGCTGGTGTGATGGTTTGTGAGCAAGGGACGGTAGAGATTGATGCATTGACAACGCAGTCAGGAGGCCAGACACAGTTTGAAGGTGTTGCATCAACAGGCAATCCCGTAAAAATTAATACACTAACAACACGGTCAGGGGGGATAGTGAAGTCTTTTGCAGCAAATATAGATGCAAAAGAAATTCGGACAGAGTCTGGTGCCAAAGAGTATTTAATCGCTACTAATATTAACGGCGATGAATACATTTGTGATGGTTTGGCCGATCACCATGGTGTGGTAGCCAAGATGAGTCAACGTATTCAATTTGGAAAAGACAGTGAGGTAATTACCCAAAATGTAAGGTACGAAGCTCCTGAATTCATCGACTATAGTAGACTAACTCACAAAGAGAGCCATCAAGTGAAAAGTCAACACTATGCGCACTATGGTGATGTGAGTTTTGATAAGGCTTCTGAACAACAGAGTATGTTCATTATAGATTCTTGTACAGCAGAATTACATGGCGCTGGTCAGTTTGATATCGCTAGTTTCCAAATAGGGAGCTGGGAGCAGGCTCCGCGATTTGTTGCTGGTCAGGATGAATTTGATTGCTATCAATTTGCTTCGAAGCTGTATTATGACACCAATGATAAATTGAATATCAGGGGTCAGTTTTCACGTGATTGTGCAACATCGATATCGGCTGCTTCAGTCGATTTTAATGCTGAGCTACATGGCAGTGGTCGTTTGTTATCATTAATATCAAAAATTGATGAGGTTAGATTATCCGGGCAAATCGAGCGAGATGGTATATATATTAATTCCGCAACAGATGTTTTTACTAGTGCTAGCCTAAACAGTTCTAACATAGATATACAAGCAAAACGTGCTTTATATAATTTGGGCGGTCATATTTGTGCTCGCGATACGGTAATAATAAGAGCTGGTGAGATATTTAATTTAAAACATGGAGCTGCTGTTGCTGAGCAATATCAAGACTTATCAAAGCTTACCATGGGTGATTCAGGCATAATAGAAGCAAGTTTTTTCTTGGAAATAGAATCAACTGTAGGAAATGTTGAAAATCATGGGGGACATCTAAAAGCTGGTGTGTGCACATCGATTTTTGCAAAAGAAAGTGTGAGGAATATTGCTAATCAACTGTTCTATCAGGGTAAGTACGATAAGCGTGTCAAATATCTGCTAGGTATTATAGAAGGTGGTGCTGGAGATGAAAATAATGGGCACATTGGTTTGTCTATTTATGCTGAAGAAAAAGTAGAAGCTATAGCCTCTGATTTCCTTTCTGTTGGTGAAGATCAGATTTTTGGTCGGCAGGGTGTAGATTTCAAAACTTTGAAAAATGAATTTATATCTGATCAATGGATAAAGAGAACATTATTCCACAGTGATGAGGTGCGATATGCACGTAGCACTGAATCGAGAGGTTGCAATATTTTTTCAGCCTCTGGAAGGAATATCATTGTTAGTCCGGAGGGCAGTATAACTGCACGAGCAGCTAATTTTAAAAGCTTAAAAGCAGCTGAATTGCGTGCTAGAGGTTTAATTAATTTGTATAGCTCTCGTGGTAAACATCAAGCTTATACGGAGGAAAGAAAATATTTCGGTCTTAAAAAACACTCGTGTCTAAAAGATGTTGAGTTTTCTGATTCCACAGTATTAGTCAGTAGTGGAAATATTTCTATTCACTCACTTGATGATAGCGTATATTTTACTGGTGCCTCTGCAACAGCTAAGACCATAGCAATAAAGGCAGGCAAAGATATTATTTTTTCAAGAGATATCTCGAATATTCATCAGTTGAACAAACAGACGGCTCCAGTATTTAGAAGCTTTGGCACCGAGGCTCTTAGGACTATGCGTCAGGGTGGTAATTTTGGGGATGCTATCTGTGCTTAGGAACCATTGGCAGAGCAAACTCGAATGCTTTTCAATTCGAGTAACAACTTGGAGAAATTCTCGAGATTATCTAGAGCTGGGTTGGAAATATATAATACGGTAGGTGGATTGGCTACTGCACATACTCAGGGAAATCTGAATCAGGCCTTATTGGCACGTATTGGTTTGAGCGATGGTGAAAAATTCTGTCCGTCTTTCAGTTTTGGTCCCTCGTTTACTAAAAACTCAAATAATTTCCAGGTTTTAGGTCCAGGTGGTGTTCGTGCAGAAGATATCAGTCTGAATGCTGGAAGTAATCTAGTATTCGAAAATGGTTTTGAGGCATATGCCAGCAACGAGATGAAAATCAGATCAAAAATGATGGTAGTAGCTGCTGCTGAATTAACAACTAGTACTCTGAGAACAGAAAAGAAAGCATTACTTGATGTTGATATTTTAGGCCAGCTAAAAGGTGCAAGCTACTCTTGTAATGATTTATCAAGCTCTTCGTCACGATATTATAATTCAATGATAAGTGCTACTGGTCCACTGCATATCGAGATTGGTTCGCTTAGTATGCCTGGTGGTAATATTTGCTGTAATTCATTAAGCGGATATATTGGTGATGCAACTCTAAGTTCAATGTTTGATACGATACAAACTAGTAGTGATTCAAAATCAGTATCTTCATCAAGTCTTTCTTCTTTCTCCAGAGAAAGGTCGTCTTCACAGTCTGTTGGTAATAAGACAGGGATTCATGTTCGTGATGGTATTAATCAAAGTAGCGAGACTTTTCAAATCAAAAGACTAGATCTGACTGGCGCTTCCACTACTAGTGATGGTCCGATTGACTTAGGTAGTTGTCAAATAGTAAGACATTCTACTGATGATTATACTCGCAGAAAACGTATTGGTGCGAGCGCTAATATAGCAGAGCTCTGTGGGCGGTTTAGTAAAACCCCAACTGTTCACTCTCAACAAAAAGCAATCTCAGCTGTATACATGGATTACTCTAGTTCAACATTTGAAGCTGAGCTTGGTTCTAAGGTCTCTTCTGGGCAGCTTGCTGAAGATGAGTATATTGTGAGAGTGGATCGAGAATTTTCTTTTTGTCCAGTCTTGCCTATAATAGATCGTGCCTCAATCAAACATACCAATGAGCATATTCTTGGTAGTTGGCGGCAAATAGCCGATAGTTTTCAGGTACAAAAAGAGCAAAAAACTGAGCCTTATGAATTAATTACTTCCATAAAGCCAGTTGACATTGAAGATAGTGCTTTTGAGGTAAGCACAACAACCGAATCTAGAAATGATCATTCCGATTTAGCAGTCCAGCCACAAAAGTCTATGGCTAAGTTGGAGCGCTTTACAGTTGAATCCACAGATGAGATAAACGCCTTTCTCAGTCGCTCAGACATAGATTCTGGTTTGCCTGAAATCGGTAAGCGGGCGATTAGGCTAGGAGTTGGCAAAGGTATTGATTATCTAAGCGAAAATTTTAGCGATATCAAGCGAGATGTCCAATATTTACTATCCATAGCCCCAAGAGTTCCTGATGGAGATGAAAGTGTTAGTCCTAAGATGACAGAACTTAGAGGACTAATAAAAGCTAAAGCTGAAAGTTATGCTATTGATCAACTGTTTGACCCTTATGCATCAAAGGATCCAAAGCGCTCAGGAATGTTATGGAGTGTATCGCGTCAATTAGACGAAGATGAGCTATTGAGAAATCTAATAGATAAATTCAATTCAAAGTTAGCTCTGCCAATAGGTTCACTAGCAGATGCTATAGATGTGGCTGGTGTGTTTGCGGATGAAAAAACAAAACTTAGTCTCCTTAAAAGCTGTACCAAAGGGGATGAGTTAGCTTTTGAAATTCTAAATGACCCAAAAGCTAGTTCTTCTGATATATTACTTGCCCTTCATATGTCTGAGACAGCGAGTCAAAGGATTGAGGAGGCATCAACTTATGAACCGTTTATTGCGCTAAGTAAAATTCCTACATACGAGTTTGAATTGGCTAAACGGTTTTTATCTACTGCTAAACAACCTGAGTCGACTTCAGTTACAGATCTAAGTATACCCTCTCGTTCTATTCTTGCAGAGTCAGGCGACAAAACCGAACAAAAATCTACACACTCAACTTCGCTTGCCTCACTGCTTAGTAAGGTTAGATGCGGTGCTTGTCAAAGTAACGTCGATGTTGCTCCAAACCTTGATCAGCATCGGTGGGTGAGCCTCTCATAAAATCGATTCTAATACCGGCTATTTGTGATAGTTAAGCGGAATAATATTCGTTCTAAAGTTCTTTGATTGACGGTATATGCTTTAGAATAAGTTTGTTGTCTCTGGCCAATGCTATTCAATTCAATAACTTAAAGTGTAATGTAAGTTTATTATTGGCATTATATTTGCAACAGTTAGCAGCAATCTGTGCTTGCAAATCAAGGAGAACTGTTCATGCGCCAATTCCGTTTTCAAGAAGTCAAGTCGTTACAGCAGGCAATTCAATGTTATGGTGCTGGTGAGATCCATCAAGCAGAGCAGCTGTGCCACACTGTGTTACGTCATGATCCTACAGATGCCGTTGCAGCTAACTTGCAGCAATTGATTCAGTTGCAGATTAACCATGATAATGAACAGTCGACCTTACCCATCAATATTAAGCAATATGCAACGTGGTATGAGTTGGCGGAGCTACTGTTTGCTGATGAGCAGTATCAGGTTGCCTACCGTTTATTAAAACAAATGGCTGAGCCACTTGGTGCAACTGCAGACTATCGGCATAAAATTGCAGTCTGTCAATATCATGCCGGCTTGATTGAAAATGCTATCGAAAATCTACAACAAGCAATAAATATTGATAGTGGCCACATTGCTTCGTACCAAAGCTTGGTTGAATTACTGCGTAATGAAGCAAGACATCAACATGCCAATACCATTGCTGGTACCTTAGCTGAAAAAATTAGACAGGGTTCAATTGATGTCACGCCAGAGCAAATGCTATTTGCTTGCAATCAGATGGCGTATGCGCTATGGACTGAACGCCAGTTTGATGAGTGTGAGCAAGTGGTTGAGCGTGCATTAGCAATGGATCGGCATGATAGTGTGGCGAATGTGATTAAGGCG
>CAWUKA010000025.1:0-23580 GCA_963922965.1 uncultured Gammaproteobacteria bacterium
ATTGAAGAGGTCTCACGCTGCGTTTCGTTGGCAATGCGGCTATTTGGTAATCTTTATTCTGGCGAAGTTATCTTTATTTTGATTGCTGCTCTAGTGCCGTGGCCACTGCAAGGTATTACCCTGGGTGGACTATGGGCTGTTTTTCATATTTTAGTCGTGCCACTGCAAGCATTTATTTTTATGACATTAACTATTGTCTATCTCGGTTTAGCCTCTGAGTCACATTAACGTAAGGAGATATAATGGAAACTGTACAACACATTGCTAACGTCCAAAGCTTTACTATCATCGCTGTTGCGCTCATGCTGAGTCTGCCAGCGCTTGGTACTGCGATTGGTTTTGCCATACTAGGTGGTAAATTTTTGGAAGGAGCTGCGCGGCAGCCAGAAATTGTCGGTATGTTACAGACTAAGATGTTTATTGCCGCAGGTTTATTAGATGCCGTCAGTATGATTTCGGCAGGTATCGCACTTTATTTAACCTTTGCTGGCAATCCATTTCATCAGGCAGTGGTTTCTTATATCGCCTCGATGTCTTAATTCACTAAAGGGATTTACTAGTGAATATCAATTTGACACTACTTGGGCAAATGATCACGTTTATGATCTTTGTCTTGGCAACCATGAAACTTGTTTGGCCGAGTTTGATGCAGGCGATGCAAGAGCGTGAGCAGCGCATTGCTGATGGTTTGGCTGCTGCTGAGCGTGGTCAGCATGAGCTTGCTCAAGCTGAAGTGGTCATTGCAGATAAAATGCAAGACGCTAAACAGCAAGCGGCTGATATTTTGGAACAAGCTCGACAGCGAGCCAATCGTGAAATCGACATTGCAAAAACTGATGCCCGCACAGAAAGTCAGCGCTTAGTTGATCAGGCGCAGCAGAAAATAGCCCAGGAAATGACTGCAGCCAAACAAGCGCTGCGCTCAAGTCTATCCGGGATTGCATTGGCTGTCGCTGAAAAAGCACTGCAAGAATCTGTCGATACTAAAATTGATGAACAGCTGTTGGATCAGTTGCTGAAGGATCTTGAAGCATAATGTCTGAGAAGAATAAGATTGCCCGACCTTATGCTAAAGCTGTTTTCGAGTTTGCCCTCAGTAAGGGTGATGCAGCATTAACGCATTGGTCAACTGTGTTATCACGCCTAGCGAGGGCTGTTTCTGATCCGACTCTAATGGCAGTTATCTTAAACCCTAGAATCACTAGCCAAGCGAAATCAGCCTTGTTGTTGGCACTGAGTCAGACTGGAGAAGATAGCGCTACCGCTAACTTTATCGCTCTTGTAGCCCGAAATAAACGCTTTGTCATGCTACCGGAAATCGCAGCATTGTATGAGCATTACAAATCTTTGCATCTCAGCACTGTCGAGGTCGAGCTTATTTCAGCCCGGCCAATTGCAAAAGATTATCAAGCAAAATTTCAATCTGTGCTTGAAAAGCGCCTTAACAAAAAGGTCACCTGTCAGTACCTGATCGATACTGCTTTACTAGGTGGTGCTATCGTGAGAGCAGGAGACTTTGTGATTGATGGTTCGCTCCGCGGTCGTATCAGCCGCCTGAGTGAGACATTAGTCGGTTAATCAGCATCTATTGCCTTGAAGAAAAAATAAGAGAGTAAGATTATGCAGTTAAATCCATCCGAAATTAGTGAATTAATTAAAGAGCGCATCGATAGCTTCGAAATCAGTGCCGATGTTCGCAACGAGGGAACAATCGTTAGTTTAAAAGACGGCATTGTGCGTATTCATGGTTTAGGCGAAGTCATGCAAGGTGAAATGGTTGCATTCGATGGTGGTACCTATGGCTTAGCGCTTAACCTTGAACGTGACTCTGTTGGTGCCGTGGTGCTCGGTAAATATGAGCATCTGTCTGAGGGCCAGAAGGTAAAATGTACCGGTAAGATTTTACAGGTGCCAGTCGGTGAATCTCTATTAGGCCGCGTCGTTGATGCACTTGGCACACCGATCGATGGTAAAGGTGATATTAGCACCCAGTCTTTCTCAGAAATTGAAAAAATTGCCCCTGGTGTTATCGCGCGCCAATCGGTTGATCAACCACTGCAAACTGGATTGAAGTCAATTGATGCCATGACTCCAGTCGGCCGTGGACAGCGCGAATTAATTATCGGTGATCGTCAAACCGGTAAAACTGCTGTTGCCATTGATACCATTATTAATCAGCGTGATACTGATGTGAAATGTATTTACGTTGCCATCGGTCAGAAAGCCTCATCAGTCGCTGCTGTGGTACGCAAGTTAGAAGAATACGATGCGATGAAGTATACCACTGTTGTTGTCGCCTCTGCTTCAGATGCCGCCTCGCTGCAGTACTTAGCACCGTATGCAGGTTGTGCGATGGGTGAGTACTATCGCGACAAAGGTGAAGACGCACTGATTGTTTATGATGATTTATCTAAACACGCGGTAGCTTATCGTCAAATTTCATTATTATTGCGACGTCCACCGGGTCGCGAAGCTTTTCCAGGTGATGTCTTTTACTTACATTCGCGTCTGCTTGAGCGAGCAGCACGTATTAACGCTGAAGAAGTTGAAAAGATCACCGCTGGTGCTGTCAAAGGTCAAACCGGATCATTAACTGCTCTACCGGTCATTGAAACCCAAGCAGGTGACGTTTCGGCATTTGTTCCTACCAATGTAATTTCAATTACAGACGGCCAAATTTTCTTAGAAGCTGACTTGTTTAATTCTGGTATTCGACCGGCAATCAATTCTGGTTTATCAGTGTCACGAGTCGGTGGTGCAGCACAAACTAAAATCATGAAGAAAATGGGTGGTGGTGTCCGTCTTGCATTAGCACAGTACCGCGAACTTGAAGCATTCGCGCAGTTTGCGTCAGATCTTGATGAAGCAACACGCAAGCAGCTAGAGCACGGTCAACGCCTCACTGAGCTGATGAAGCAAGCACAGTATAGTCCACTTAGCGTTTCTGAAATGGCGCTGGTTCTGTTTGCCGCTGATAGAGGTTATCTTGAAGACGTTGCCGTTAGCAAAATCGTGTCTTTTGAGAAAGAGCTGGTTGCTTACTTTCGTGCAAACTACGTTGAATTGATAGAAACAATCAATCAGAACGGTCAATTTGATGAGGAAGTTGAAGCAGCGTTTCATAAGTTAACCCAATCATTTAAAGAAACGCAAAGTTGGTAAGGAATTAGCATGCCTGTTTCAAAAGAAGTACGTACGCAAATTCAAAGTATCCAGAACACGCAAAAGATAACCAAAGCGATGGAAATGGTTGCGGCTAGTAAGATGCGCCGAGCACAGGATCAGATGCGCCGCTCGCGCCCATATGTTAGGCGAATCCGACAGGCTATAGGTCACTTGGCAGCGAGTACCCCAACCTATCAAAATAAATTTTTAGAGCAACGTGATTCGGATCAATTTCGTCGCGTGGGTTTTATCGTGGTGAGTACCGATCGTGGTTTGTGTGGTGGCTTGAATGTTAACTTATTTAAGCAAGTCGTTTTGGCTGCCAAACACTGGTCTGAGAAAAAAGTTGATGTTGAGTTGTGTGTCATTGGTAGCAAAGCCGAAGCCTGGTTTAAAGCAATCGGTATGCCTATCATTGGCCAATCAGCTCATATTGGTGACTCACCGAAGCTTGATGACATTATTGGTGTTGTAAAAGTCATGTTTGATGGTTATAGCAATGCTGAACTAGACTCAGTTTACCTTTGTTACAATGATTTTGTTAACACCATGAGTCAGACGCCGACGGTACAACAAATCTTACCGTTGCAACCTGACGAAGATGAACAGACATCCGCACTCAGGTGGGATTACATTTATGAGCCTGAACCGCAAAGCTTAATTGAAATGCTACTAACGCGTTATATCGAATCACAGGTTTATCAAGCTGTCGTCGAAAACCTAGCTAGTGAACAAGCTGCGCGTATGATCGCGATGAAAAGCGCTTCTGATAATGCTGGTGAGCTGATTAGTGATTTGCGCTTGGTTTATAACAAGGCAAGACAAGCTGCGATTACAAAAGAATTATCAGAAATTGTCGGTGGTGCTGAAGCCGTTTAAACAACAGGCATCGCAAACATTAGTCGAATAGAGAATAGAACGAAAGAGGTAAAATAATGAGTGCAGGTAACATCGTAGAAGTCATCGGAGCAGTCATCGATGTCGAGTTTCAGCGCGGCGAAGTGCCAAAAGTTTATGATGCGCTAACTGTCGATAACCGCGATATGGTGTTAGAGGTGCAACAGCAGCTTGGTGATGGAGTGGTGCGTACCATTGCAATGGGAAGTACCGATGGCCTGATGCGAGGTCTCGCAGTTAAAAATACTGGCGCCCCAATCAGCGTACCGGTTGGCCAAAAGACATTAGGTCGCATTATGGATGTGTTAGGTCGCCCGATTGATGAAAAGGGTCCGATTGATGCCGATGCCACCCTGCCTATTCACCGCGCCGCGCCTAGTTTTGCTGAGCAGTCAGCGAATGAGGAGTTATTGGTAACCGGTATTAAGGTGATCGACTTAATCTGCCCATTTGCGAAAGGGGGTAAGGTTGGTTTGTTTGGTGGTGCTGGTGTTGGTAAAACCGTGACGATGATGGAGTTGATCCGCAATATCGCTGTCGAACACAGTGGTTATTCCGTGTTTGCTGGTGTTGGTGAGCGTACTCGTGAAGGCAATGACTTTTATCATGAAATGAAAGAATCAAACGTATTGGATAAAGTATCGTTGGTTTATGGTCAAATGAATGAACCACCCGGTAACCGCTTACGTGTCGCCTTGACTGGTTTAACTATGGCAGAGCAGTTCCGCGATGAAGGTCGCGATGTGTTACTGTTTATCGATAATATTTATCGATACACCTTGGCCGGTGTCGAAGTTTCTGCTCTACTCGGTAGGATGCCATCAGCGGTGGGTTATCAACCAACATTGGCGCAAGAAATGGGTGACTTACAAGAGCGGATTACATCAACTAATACAGGCTCAATTACCTCAATCCAAGCTGTTTATGTCCCAGCAGATGACTTAACCGATCCGTCACCAGCTACCACCTTTGCTCACCTTGATGCAACCATCGTCTTGTCACGACAAATTGCGGAGCTTGGTATCTACCCTGCTGTTGACCCGCTTGACTCATCAAGCCGACAGCTTGATCCGCAGATTGTCGGTCAAGAGCATTATGATGTTGCCCAAGGTGTGCAGCGTACATTGCAGCGTTACAAAGAGTTACGAGACATTATCGCTATTTTGGGTATGGATGAGTTATCTGAAGAAGACAAGCGTACTGTCAGTCGCGCACGTAAAATTCAGCGCTTCTTATCACAGCCTTTCTTTGTTGCTGAAGTTTTTACAGGTAGTCCAGGTAAGTTTGTTTCACTTAAAGATACCATTGCTGGTTTCAAAGGCATTATTGAGGGTAAATATGATCATTTGCCAGAACAAGCTTTTTATATGGTAGGCAATATTGCTGAGGCTGAGCAGAAAGCAGAAACATTATAAGTTGACGGTGTATTATGTCAGATAAGGCTAGAATAGAATTAAACGTCGTGAGCGCTGAGCAGGAACTTTTTTCAGAAAAAGTTGAAATGGTGTTTGCCCCTGCTGCATTAGGCGAAGTTGGTATTACGCCTGGTCATACCCCATTTTTGTCAATCATGCAGCCAGGCAATGTTCGAGCGATTCGCGCCAATGGTGAAGAAGAAGTGATTTACGTTTCTGGCGGTATACTTGAAGTTCAGCCTTACATGGTCACTGTCTTGTCTGATACTGCAGAACGTGCCCATGATCTTGATGAAGCTACTGCATTGGCTGCTTGTGAACGCGCTCAAGCTGCACTGGCAAATAAAATTGGTGAGGTCGAGTACTCTAAGGTGTTAGCTGACTTAGCACAGGCAACTGCTCAAGTTCGTGCAATTAAAAAGTTAAGACGCAAACGTTAACCACAGATGGGGCACCGTATGCGACCGATTAGCATCGTTATACTCGCCGCAGGCAAGAGCAAAAGGATGTGCTCAAACAAATCTAAAGTGTTATTCCCATTAGCTGGCGTTCCTATTCTCGAGCGTATAGTGACAACTACGCGCCAATTAAACCCAGCTACAGTCACAGTTGTTTATGGTCATGAAGGCGAGCAGGTGCAAGCAAGTTTGTCGCACCTTGATGTCAACTGGGTGCGGCAAGTAGAACTGCTTGGTACTGGTCACGCGTTACTACAAGCATTGCCATTGATTGCGCCTGAGCATCGTGTTTTAGTCTTAGTTGGTGATGTGCCACTGATCCATGCTAATAGTTTGCAACGTTTACTCGATGTTACCCCAGAAGATGGTATTGGTTTACTCTGTGCCGATGTCAATGATCCAACTGGATTAGGTCGTATTATCCGCAACGCTAATCATACCGTACAAGCGATCATTGAAGAAAAAGATGCAACACCGGCGCAACGGCAAATTACCGAAATAAATACCGGCATTATGCTTGCTCCAGCTGAAGCTTTCCAACGTTGGTTGCCACAGTTAAAAACTAGCAATGCACAAGGTGAATATTATTTGACGGATTGCATTGAACTTGCAGTTGCAGAGCAGCAAGCTGTATATAGCACTCAGCCTGATGAACTGATTGAAGTCTGTGGTATT
The DNA here is from genome assembly GCA_963922965.1 of uncultured Gammaproteobacteria bacterium. GTDB lineage: Bacteria > Pseudomonadota > Gammaproteobacteria > CAWUKA01 > CAWUKA01 > CAWUKA01. The sequence goes on from CAWUKA010000025.1 coordinate 6,611, forward strand.
AACGATCGTAAGCAACTTGCAAATTTGGAGCGGATTTATCAACGTCGTCTTGCGGACGACTTATTGAATAGTGGCGTGACCCTGATTGATCCAAACCGCGTTGATATTCGCGGTCAGCTTGCAGTTGGCTATGATAGCGTGATCGATATCAATGTTATTTTTGAAGGTGAAGTTTCTATCGGTGAAAACTGTCATATCGGTGCCAACACTATTATTCGTAACAGCGTGATAGGAAATCATGTTGTAATCCAACCACATTCGATTATCGATGGCGCTTTGATTGCTGAGCAATGTTGTATTGGACCGTTTGCTAGGCTGCGTCCAGGCACAGTTTTGGCTGACAGTGTTAAACTTGGTAATTTCGTTGAAACTAAAAATGCATCGTTTGGCGCTGAAAGCAAGGCTTCGCACTTGAGTTATATCGGTGATAGTGAGGTCGGTTATGCAGTGAATATCGGTGCTGGTACCATTACTTGTAATTATGACGGCGCGAATAAATTTACTACCCGCATCGAAGATGGCGCGTTCATCGGTTCCAATACAGCTTTGGTTGCTCCTGTCACTATTCATCAAAATGCAACCATCGCAGCCGGCTCAACGATAAGTAAAGATGCGCCAGCTAATCAGTTAACGATTGCAAGAGCAAAGCAAACCACTTTGACCCATTGGAAGAAGCCGACAAAGTCAGTGCTGACCGACTAATTCATCCAGTTACTAACATTTGTCAGTAATAGTTCTAGTTGTTGCCAAGGAACAAGAATAAAACCTAACCCTACTCATTGCGGTTTAATTTAAATGACTAGTTAGTTTAAGTATCGCCTTGCTGAGTTAACTTATTAGAGTTCTAGCTCCGCCAGTTAGGCAACAAACTAAATTAATCTTTGTATAAAACGAATAGCTTTTAGTGTGATGTGCATTAATGAGGAGATGGCTGATTGACAATTTTTTCCAAAATGCGTAAAACATCTATATAAAAAAAGAACTATATAGCATGAACAAAATGCAAAGTTGACTTGACAATTTGTCCTCCTCCCTTAAGTTATGCTGATTTTTAGATTATAAGGTTATCAATACACCCAAGCCGAATATGCCTGGTGAACAAACCAGGCAATACAGCCATGCTCAGATTCTTGCCCGGGATGAAAGATGAAATCAGCAAAAATTTATTTTAAGTAATCGTTATTTATTCATCTTCGTAAATTGAAATGGAAATATTCAATAGAGATGTCAGGTTCGAGCCAGGTAAGTAACTTTGTCAGTTATTGCTTAGTCCATTAATCCCTCTGCAAAACAACAACATACGGAAATTACTAATTATCATATAGTTATGCTTTAGTTTAGTCAGTGAACCGAGCTAAAAGCGTTTTCAAATCGTTTAAAATCGTGCTAATTTTGTGCTACTATTAAGCTAAGTGAGGTAATCGCAGCACAGTAGTTTGTCGCTAAGTGCTTGAAATTAAATCGACGTAGCGTTCATAACTGGTGAGGTTCGCCATGGCGAGTCAATTCAATACATTATTAGGCTATTGCCGACAAGGCGATACTGAGTCGATCAAGCAGCAATTCGCTCAACTAAGGCGTGCTGAGCAACGTTGGCTATTAAATTTAACCTCACCCTTTGGTGAGAGCTTGCTACTAACAGCGATAGAGTATGGTCAGGTAGAGATTACTAGGTTTTTACTCGCAGCTGGAGCGGATCCTAATCAGTGTGTCGCGCGGCAATCGTTTGAATTTAAAAAGCATAGCAGTATTCCATTGATTGCAGCGATTGTACAAGGTGATGTTGCATTGATCGATACCTTACTCGAGTATGGGGCAGATCCACGCTTATCGTATCAAGCAACCGAACAGCATTATGCTGAAGGTTTTGTTGACCTAACGGCTATTCATATCGCAGCAGTTTGTGGTGATGTTGGCTTGCTAAAAAAGCTGATGCAGTATGTGGTGGATAAGCATTATGGCTAAGGGTAATAGTAGTGAAAAACAAGCACGGATGAAAACACTTGCCAATTTAAAAAAAGATCCAGTTCGTGGTTGTAATATTGGTGCCTCACCACTCTGGGTTGCTGTGAATGCGATGCAACAAGCGACAGCGGAAGTCTTGTTAACACTAGGCGCTAATCCAAATGACATTGATGCACATTACAATAAATCAGTGCTTGAAGTCGCGATAGATAAAGCTGATTTGGAAATGATTAGGCTATTACTCGATCATCAAGCCGATGTATTGCAGCGACCTTATAGTTTGTTGCTTGCGGCTGAACGTGTTGATGCGAAAACCCAAGCTCTGATTCAAACTACGGTCCAAAATGCACTCGGGCCTGAGTCAAAGCCAAGTAAAGGTGGTCAGCTTGCTTCGCCAGCACAGTTAATGCAAAAGCATGCATTGCTTGGCTGTAAACCACCAGTTAAAGAGCTCGAAGACGACCAATCAGCAAGGCAACGTGTGCAAGCAATAAAATATTTAGCGGGACAAGCTATCAAACTAGCGTCGCTGAGACAGCAGTCGCCGAAGTAAATCTGGCTTTTAAATACTCAATATAAAAAATCATGTTTGAGTTTGCCTAATACGTGGCCAATTTTTTTTACCTCGTGCTCCCTTAGATAACAAATTATGGCATAATGATGCTTTTGTTTGCTGAGGAGACTCCAGCCATGTGTGGGATTGTTGGTGCGGTTGCGCAGCGAGATGTTGCCCCAATTTTACTTGAATGTTTACGCCGTCTTGAATACCGAGGCTATGATTCAGCTGGTATCGCAGTAATTAACCATCAACAGCATTTGCAACGCTTGCGTACCCAGGGCAAAGTACAAGAGTTAGCAGCAAAATTATTACAGGCGCCGTTACTCGGCACTATTGGTATAGCTCACACACGGTGGGCCACACATGGCCCACCTAGTGAAACCAATGCGCACCCGCATATATCGAATGATCATGTTGCTGTTGTCCACAACGGTATTATCGAAAATCATGAAGTGTTGCGTGAGATTTTAATCGAGGCAGGCTATGTGCCTTACTCTGATACTGATTCTGAACTAGTCGCACACTATATCGATCGCGAACTCAACAAAGGTAAAACTTTACATGAGGCAGTGATGGCCTTACGGCAAGCAATTAAGGGAGCATATGCTTTAGCTATTACTCGTAATCAGGAGCCAGATAAAGTCATAGTGGTTAGGAGTGGTAGTCCACTGGTAATCGGCACCGGTATTGGCGAAAACTTTATTGCATCTGATCCATTAGCGTTGTTACCGGTGGTACAGGATTTCATATACCTTGAAGAAGGTGATCTTGCTGAAATCAAACGTGATGGCTTAAAGATCTTTAATGCAGAGGGTGAGTTGGTTGAGCGTGAAATTCACAAAATACAAAAAAGCGCTGCTGGGATTGAGCGTGGTCAATACCGTCACTATATGATGAAAGAGATTTGCGAACAGCCGACTGCGATTGCTAATTGTTTAGAAGGTCGGCTTTACGCAGATGAGGTATTTCCTGAGATTTTTGGTGATCACGCCCCAGAGATTTTTCAGGCAACTAAACGCATACAACTGGTCGCTTGTGGAACCAGCTATCATGCGGCAATGATTGCGCGGTATTGGCTAGAGCAGTTAACTGGCATTGCTTGCCAAGTTGAGATTGCCAGTGAATATCGCTATCGCACCAATATTGTTGAAGATGGCACGTTGTTTGTAACACTATCACAATCAGGTGAAACAGCAGATACTTTAGCAGCACTACACAAAGCTAAAAGTAGTGGATATTTAGCAAGTTTAACTATCTGCAATGTTGCTACCAGTTCATTAGTACGAGCTTCTGACCTCGTCTTGCTAATGCATGCTGGTACTGAAATCGGCGTTGCTTCAACCAAAGCATTTACGGCGCAACTGGTCTCACTACTACTATTGGTATTGGCTTTGCTACAAGCAAAAGGTAAAAACACCGAACAGGTTAGACTATACACCCAATGTTTGAAGCGCTTGCCTGAGCAGATTGAAGAAGCCCTTGGTCTTGATCAGCAGATAAAAAAGCTGGCTGAACGATTTGTTGATAAGCAGCATGCGCTCTATCTTGGTCGTGGTTTGCAGTTTCCGGTTGCGCTTGAAGGTGCATTAAAGTTAAAAGAGATTTCTTATATTCATGCCGAGGCCTACCCTGCTGGTGAATTAAAACATGGCCCACTCGCCCTTGTTGATAAAGACATGCCAGTTGTTACAGTGGCAGCAAATGATCGTTTGCTAGAAAAATTGAAATCAAATGTCTCTGAGGTCCGATCCCGAGGTGGTGAATTAATTGTGTTTACTGATGCCGAGACTGGTATTGTCAGTGATGACAATACCACAATATATCACTTGCCAATCATCGAAGAAGTTATAGCGCCAGTTGTTTACACCATCCCGTTACAGCTGCTTGCCTACCATGTTGCAGTATTTAAAGGAACTGATGTCGATCAGCCACGTAATCTTGCTAAAGCCGTTACCGTCGAATAAGAGGTGATTTATGCGAATTGAAAATGAAGTAAAGCTAGATTTTAAAGATGTATTGTTGCGACCAAAGCGTAGTGAATTACGTACACGTGCTGATGTTGATATTACTCGTGAATATCACTTTCGTAATTCAGGCCAAACTTGGTCAGGTGTACCTATTATAGCTGCTAACATGGATCATACCGGAACCATAGCAGTCGCAACAGCACTGGCAAAACACGCGTTGCTAACCGCTATGGGTAAGTTTGTTTCGCTCGAGCAATGGCAATCCCTTAAAGAGCAACAACCATCTGCTATCGATTATTGCTTCATTAGCGCAGGCGGTCGTGAAGATGATTTTTCTGCCCTGAAAGATATTGCCAAACAGATCGATTCTCCATTTATTTGTTTGGACGTTGCAAATGGCTATTCTGAAGCTTTTGTCGAATGTGTCCGAAGGGCGCGAGCTGAATTTACAGATAAAACTATTATGGCTGGAAATGTCGTTACTGGGGAAATGGTGGAAGAGTTAATTCTGTCTGGGGCAGATATCGTTAAGGTTGGTATTGGTCCAGGCTCTGTCTGCACGACACGTAAAGCAACTGGAGTTGGCTACCCGCAACTATCTGCTATTATCGAATGCGCTGATGCTGCGCACGGTTTAGGTGGCCACGTTTGTGCAGATGGCGGCTGTGTAGTCTCAGGTGATGTGGTTAAAGCTTTTGCTGCTGGTGCCGACTTCGTTATGTTAGGTGGTATGTTGGCTGGTCACGATGAGTGCTTAGGTGAGGTTATTGAGCAAGATGGTCGGCATTATAAGCGCTTTTATGGTATGTCATCGGTTGAAGCGATGGATAAGCATCACGGTGGTGTTGCCAATTATCGCGCTAGTGAAGGTAAGTCAGTCAATGTGCCCTACCGCGGACCGATTAGTGCGACAGTGAGTGAATTATTAGGTGGTTTACGTTCAGCATGCACTTATGTTGGGGCTGCACGACTAAAAGAATTGTCAAAGCGAACCACATTCGTTCGTGTTACCCAGCAAATTAACGCTGCTTTTGATGCCCACGAGGTTGAGCCGGATTAATGCCAGCAAAAAATTGCCAAAATGGGGTAACCAATATGCGGTCTTTAATGACTTCAGTTTGGTCATAAGTGATAATCACCGCATCAGAACTTGAGAAGCTTTGCATGGCAGCCTCTAAACCAGCGATTTCGCGTCCGCGATTTTCTGCGTTTAACTGATAACAAACTTGTATTGCCCAGGTTTGTTCTGAATAGTGAATAATAAAGTCACACTCTCTCTGCTCATTGTAAAAGTAAATACTGTCGCCATATATCTTCAGTAACTCAGTAAAAACTAGATTTTCAAACTGCTTGCCGTAGTTATTGCTAAATTTAAAACTGACTGCATCAATTAAGCCATTATCAATGCAATAAATTTTCTTACGCGTTTTAGTTTGCCTCTTCAGTGAATAAGAGAATGTTTTTAGTTCGTAAAGTATATGGGCATCCTGCAGTAGTTGAATAAAGTTTTGAATAGTATTTTCATTACTACCAACTACTTTTTTTAAACTATTGTAAGAATAAAGCGACGATACTTGATTAATAAGGTAGTGTGTTAATTGCATAAATAATTTATTATCTCGTATCGCACTATCCTTGATACAATCTTTCAATAGGATAGTTTCATAGTAGCTTTTTAACAAATTTTTTCGCTGTCTAGCGTCAACAACCGCGTGTGCTCTTGGGAAGCCGCCGTCTATTAGCATTTTGCTGAGTAGTGCTAGTGCGTGGGATTTATTCTGCTGTAAGCTAAGCTGATCGGTGATATTGTTATTGACTAGCAATTCGCGATAAGAGAGTGGGTATATACGGGTCTCAAGATAGCGGCCAGATAATAGTGTTGCATAATCACTATTAAGTAAGTCACCATTAGAGCCGGTCACAATAATTTTTTTGAAGCGTTGGCTGTCATATGCGCTTTTTACATATTTTTCCCAGCCAGTAATATTTTGTATCTCATCAAGCAATAAGTAAGTGATGACTTGCCCAGTTACTTTTTCTGCTGTTGTGATTAAACTGTAAAGCTCGGCCGCATTAGGTTGTAAATGTGTGTAGCTCGGATCATCAAAGTTTACGTAAAGTATGGTTTTGGGATCGACGGTTGTTAGCAAATGATTAATCACTGTTTCTAGCAACGTCGACTTGCCACAACGCCTTATCCCTGTGATGATTTGAATCTCGCTCACGTCTAAGTCGGCAATAACAGTTTCATTATGTAGCCGCTTAAATTGGTGGGCGTATACCGTGCCTTGCCAGTGGCGGTTTTGTAAGATTAGTGCTTGTTCAAGTGAGTCATTCATCCAAACATTTTACTAATCATAATTAGCAAAAACAACATTATTTACTAATCATAATTAGTAAAAGTATTAAAGCTATAAAAATCAGTAGGTTAAAATAAGAAAAATCACCTTTATAGGTTAATATTTTATCTATATTGGCTGGTAAATATAGTCATTGTATCCTGATCAACTACCAGATGGCACGTCGCTTGCTGATTGGCCACTTTCTTATTCAATAATTGGATGTGATAAAAATCGCTTATAGAGGTTGACCGAGCGGTTGCAATATTAACGGCGGCGTTTGTTTGCTAGCATCATTAGACAAATATTGGCTTGTTGTACAAACAAACAAAACGCATTAAATAGTTCATCATCTAGCTTGCGGTTACTACTCTTGCGAGCGGTATAGAATACACCAATAGTACGTCCACCAGCTAGAATTGGTGCGATAAAACCATTGTGAGAACCTAGCAGTGAAGTTACATTAGAGTTGATGAGTGGTCGATAGTGACTTGGATCAGCTTTATTACAGATCCAAACATTTTCTTGCTCCTGCAATACTTTTTTAAAAAACTCATAACTTTTATTACGTAGACTAATTTGAAAAGCATGCCACAACTGCGACGGCTTAGCTTCTAATAAATACTGCGCTTATAACACATCACGTTGTGGTGTGATAATAGCCATTAGCGAGCGATCCATGCCAACGCCACGGTGTAAGCCTTCCAGCGTCATTTGAAACACTAAATTGATATCTAGATTTTTTTGATTAGGGATTTGCATCAGTTCTTTCATGATGTTGAGTTGTAACGCGGGGTCAGATTCGAGAAATTTGGGAGTTTCTTCCATTTCCTCGATTGTAGAATTAGCAGCATCAATGGTGTTGCTATCAATCATTTTTTCAGGTTCGGCTGTTGTAATGTACTTTGCAATATGGGCAACACGTGGTGATGAGGATTTCAGCCGGGTGACTGCATCATTTGCGTTAGCTTGCAGGAACAGTCTAGCTGCTTTTGGATCTTGATCGGTGAATTGACAAATTTCACTAATGATAGTTGCAACTTCTTTATTATCCCAGCCCTTCTTAGTTTCTTCAGCAAGCCTGTAGCTTAGGTTAACCACTTCAAAGCGCGATGTTGAGCCGTCGTTCGTAGCCATTGCTTCAGTAACACAGCTACCAAGATTCCAGCTTTTGCAAGGCCAAGCCCTAAATCTTTGAGCGCAAATCCGAGCAGCTGCGTTTGCAGTTCACGCTGTTGTTCAGCGTTACCGTCATGGGGAATCTTATTTTCTAGCTCGTCGACAACTGAGCTTCCTGCTGCTCCAAAGGCCATATCACCCAGGCGGTTCAATAAGGCAGCGATAAAGATTTCTTCCGGGTGTGGATCGCCTGACTTTTTGGCGATTTGCTCAGCTTGGTGGGCAGCGTGGAATGATTGCGCAATTTCGACCAATAGCTGCTCTCTAGGTGCACAATTACCAACTGAGTCGAGGAGCGCTACTGAAAGTGCAATGCTTTGGATGGTATCAAAACCGAGTACGATGACAGCACGGCTGATGGTGTTAATCGCGACATTATTTAGATTGAAGTTTACGCTATTTGCAATTTTTAATACTTTTGCTGAGACAGAAGGATCACGCAGCACAGATTTTGCTAACTCCGAGGCATTTGCCTGCGTACTGCTCGCGACTCGAGAGATTTGCTGCATGGTTTCATTGATGGCTGGTAGGTCTGAATTACCGAGTGTTTCAACTCAGGTCTCAATGTTGTCACCAGGTTTGAGCTCATTTGTAGTGGAGGAGTTTTGCTCTGACATCGTCATGCACGTTAATTACCGAGTAGTGCTATTAATTCTAGACAGACATTAGCTTTTTTTCAGGTCATGTGGTCAGCAATATTAGGTTCTCTTGATATTTTCTGTTGCTAGGTAGTAGCCTTTCTTGTACTGACAGCGAGCCCTGAGGTTTTAGCTGGATCAAGTCAAGTAGGACTAAACACTAACATGCTCCGGTTTACTAATGCGCTTCCTGCCAATTAGAACCAATACCAATATCAACTAGCAGCGGTACGCAAAGTTCGGCAGCACTGGACATCGCCTGGTTAATGCTATTCGCAATCTGATCAGTTATCGAGGCATTGACTTCAAATACAAGTTCATCGTGGACTTGCATAATCATATAGGCATCAATTTTTTCCTGTTTTAACCAGTGATGCAGTGCCAGCATTGCTCGTTTAATGATATCAGCTGCGGAGCCTTGTAACGGTGCATTAATTGCAGTTCTTTCGGCAGCTTTTTGGCGTGGAATTTGCTTAGCGTTAATGTCAGGAAGATATAAACGCCTACCAAATAAAGTTTCCACGTAACCTTGCTCATGAGCCAGAGTTCGGGTTGATTCCATGTAATCATGAATTTTCGGGTAGCGTTCAAAGTAACGCTCAATATAAGCTGCTGCCGTCTTGCGATCGACTTCAAGTTGGCGGGCTAGCCCAAATGCAGACATGCCGTACATTAAGCCAAAATTAACAGCCTTGGCGTGACGCCGTTGTTCAGTTGTGACATCATCGACGCTGATTGAAAATATTTCTGCTGCTGTTGCTTTGTGTATGTCAAGATTGTTGGAAAAAGCGGATAACAGACCTGGATCTTGTGATAAGTGCGCCATAATTCGTAATTCAATTTGAGAATAGTCAGCAGCAATGATGTTATAACCTGCAGGTGCAATAAAAGCTTGCCTGATCATACGACCTTGTTCAGTTCGGATTGGTATGTTTTGTAAATTAGGATCAGAAGATGACAGTCTACCAGTAGCGGTAACCGCTTGGTGATATGAGGTATGTATTCGACCAGTCTTAGTATTGATTTGATCAGGTAGCTTATCCGTGTAGGTTGATTTTAACTTGCTTAAGCTTCGATGTTCCAAAATAATTTTTGGCAATTCAAATTGCGCTGATAGTTCATGTAAAACTTGCTCAGCTGTTGATGGTTGTCCAGTTGGTGTTTTCTGTAAGATAGGTAAGTTTAGTTTATCGTAAAGAATCTCTTGTAACTGTTTTGGTGAGCTTAAGTTAAATTTACTGTCAGCTATGGTGAATGCCTGAGTCTCTAGCTCAGCGATACGTTCAGCAAGCTGCAGGCTTTGCTTGAGCAGCATATCTTTATCAATAAGCACGCCATGGCGCTCAATATTTGAAAGTACGGGGATAAGTGGCTGTTCGATATCAGTGTAAACCTTTAGTAATGATTGGTCATTGGATAAGGTTGGCCAGAGCTGTTGGTGCAGTTGCATGGTAATATCAGCATCTTCAGCAGCGTACTGGGTAGCAGTAAAAATATCTACTTTATCAAAAGTAATTTGCTTGCTACCTTTACCAGCAACCTCTGTAAAACTTATCATTTTATGGTCAAGATGCTTGAGTGCCAACGTGTCAAGATCATGTCGGTTCGCAGTACTATCGATAACATATGATTCGAGCATGGTGTCGAAACTAACTCCGTTTAATTCGATATTATAATTTGCCAACACGCCCATATCGTATTTGAGATTTTGGCCGAGCTTAACTGGATGTTCAGCTTCTAATAGAGGCTTAAATAAGGCTAGTGTGTTGCTTAGATCAAGTTGCTTTATAACGTTAGGGTAATCATGTGCAAGTGGGATATAGGCTGCATCGCCTACTTCAGTCGCAATAGCAATACCAACTATTTTTGCAAGGTGAGTATCTAAATTCGTTGTTTCTAAATCAAAGCAAAAAAAATCAGCTGTACCGATACGATCAAGCCATTCCTTAAGTGACGCTGTAGTAGTGATGGTTTGGTACTGAGTTTGTTTGGCATCACTATTGTTCTGATCGAGTTTAGCAAGCCAATTTTTAAATTCATACAGTGTGAAATAATGTCTTAGCCGCTGTTTGTCAGCGGGGATGATCTGTAAATCATCGATTGATTGCTTTAACTCAACATTGCATTTTATCGTAACAAGTTGTTTAGTCAGTTCTAGTTTAGGTATAAATTGACGAAAATTTTCACCAATTTTACCTTTGATAGAATCAGCATGTTTTGCAAGCTCTGTTAATGAGTCGAATTCAGCAAGCCACTTAGCTGCAGTCTTCGGCCCAACTTTTTCAACGCCAGGTATATTATCGACACTATCGCCAACTAGAGTTAAATAATCAGTTATTTGACTTGGTGTAACACCAAATTTGTTAACGACGCCAGCCGGATCCATTTTGCTATCATTCATGGTATTAATTAATGTGATTTTATCATTGACGAGTTGCGCCATATCTTTATCACCCGTTGAAATGATTACCTCAAAACCCTGTTTGACCGCTGACAATGCGAGTGTGCCAATCACATCATCAGCTTCTACGCCCGACTCGACGATAAGCGGTAACCCTAGGCATTTTATAATCTCGTGTAACGGCTGAATTTGTAGCGCTAGCTCTTCTGCCATCGGCGGGCGAGTAGCTTTATAGTCAGGGTATAGTTGATGACGGAAGGTTGGGCCCTTGGCATCAAAAATAACAGCACAGTAGCTCGGCTGATAGTCCGCCAATAATTTTTTTAGCATGTTGATCACACCGTAGATGGCACCGGTTGGTTGCCCAGCCTTATTGCTAAATTGTGGCAGTGCATGATAGGCACGAAATAAATAAGATGAGCCATCGACGAGTATTAAGGGTGAATTAGCCATTGCTGTCGGAAACCTCGTAATGTTATCCAGCACGGAGTTTAGGGGGCTTGCGGGTGATGCGCAAGTGGGCAAGGATAAATCGATGCTAAACTAAAAATTAACCACCACTCTGCGATTAAAGGTTACCGTGTCTGTTTTTACTCCAATCAGCCAACAGCAAGCTCGAACCTTCTGGTCACACTATGATTTACCTGCGTTGCTTGATTGGCAACCGATTGTTGAAGGTGTCTCAAATTCAAATTTTTCATTTAAAACTGAGAGAGAGGCATTTGTTCTCACAATTTTTGAGCAAATCAGCTTCGATCAACTGCCATTCTTCTTGCGCCTACTCCAGCATTTGCATGAGCATCGCCTACCAGTTGCTAACCCGATTGCTGATAAACGGTCACAAATCATTCATGTTTTGGCGAAAAAACCAGCTGTACTGATGCAAGGTTTGCCGGGCAAGAGCATTGAATATGTATCAGTTCAGCATTGTCAACAAATAGGCTATTTTATGGCCAAAATGCATTATTGTTGTACTGATTTTCCACTTTATCAGCTTAACAGTCGCGAGCTCAGCTGGTTCCAAGCCACGGCATTGTGCTTACAGCAGGTCATCACGGTGGATGAACAAGCACTCATGCTTGATGAACTCGCATTTCAACAGCGGCTCGAGTTGTCACAGCTACCGCATGGGATTATTCATGCTGATTTATTTCGTGATAATACATTATTCGTGACTGGCTCTGACCAGTTAAGCGGTGTGATTGATTTCTACTTTGCTTGCTATGATGTTTTGTTGCTTGATTGCGCGATTGTTTTCAACGATTGGTGCCTTGATAATTACCAGCGAATCAATAGCGGGCGAGCTGAAGCACTGCTCGATGCTTATCAAGCAGCGCGGGCTTGGTTGCCACAAGAACAAGCAAATTGGCCAGCTATTCTGCGCCGGGCAGCATTTCGCTTTTGGTTATCACGCCTATACGACTTTTACTTTCCACGAGCCATCATTGGTGAGCGAAAAGATCCAAATCAAATGAAACAAGTGCTGCTGCTGCACCGCAATAATATGCCTTAAACTTTACATAAAATGATTGGCGCTGTGATAACATATAAGCATTTTCCTGCATCGATTGTAGGACGACTGCGACCTAGAGAGGAATACAATGCGCAATACACTTGCATACATCATCATTTTTATCTTAATCATACTGTTTTTGCCATTAGCTATTGGCCTATTTTTCCAAAGTAAGTTTGAGCAAGCTTTGCAACACTACCATCTGCCCTCAGGCATGGTGCTCAAAGTCGGCCGTCTGCATCAAGGTTGGATGCATACCGATGCTGATGTTGAAGTGCTAGTGAAATCGCGTAGTATGCAAAAGCGCTATCAAAACGCGCAGCATTATGCCAGCGCACGTGAAACAAAACCATTGGCATTTACTATGAAAGTGCGGATTGATCATGGCCCCCTACTACGCTTACGGGAATTTGCAGATAGTTCACAATTTCGTCTTGGGCTTGCGCGGGTGTACGGTGAAGTTATGCCTAGTTCTGATAGCCAACATTTTATCAAGATGTTAGTTGGGGGTTCGCAACCGATTTTAAAATTTGAAACACTCATTAAATTTGATAGTAAAGTCATAACAACAGTGCGGGGACCACGCTTAGATTTTGTTTTTCGCAAGAAAAAAGAGCATTTACTTTGGCAGGGCTTAACAGGTTTACTGCGCGAAGATAATTCGAAAGGGCTTTATAACGAAGAAGTAACCTTTCTTGGTTTACAATATACCTATAGTCCCTTTTCAATGAAGTTAGATAATGCCAGCTTGTCGAAGCAATTAAAAAAAGGTCGGGATAATTTGTGGGTTGGGCGTGCTAACTATGATGTACCAGGCTTATCAGTCACTATGAGTGAAAAGCCAGTTTTTTCTATGAGTGGATTAAATTTTAATTCTCGCAGTCAGATTCAAGATAATGCTTATAAATATGTGGCAAAAGCAACACTATCCGATATAGAGACAGAAGAAGTTAAGTATGGTCCGATTAGTTATGAAATGATACTTGACAACATTGATGCCAATGTCATTTCCGAGTTTGAGGCCTGGATTAAAGAGGCAAAAAATGAAAAACATTCGGATGAAAATTTCCAGGGCAAGCTTTTTAGTTTTTTACCACGCGCATTAAATCACGGCGCAAAACTGAGCATACCAAGTTTTGATATCAAACTACCACAAGGTCAATTGAAGATGTACGCACAAGTCGATTTACCAAGAGTAGAACAAAATGTTCCTGATGTGTTGGATTTGGTTGCTGGTGCTAATGGCATGTTAGAAGCTCAGGTGCCTACGATAATCGTTACTGATGTTGCCCATGAGATTGTATTAGCTCAGCGTAAGCGCCTCGAGACAGCAGAGCGAGAGCATGCGCTGATGGCATCACTCAACAAGGCTAGAGCACACGGTACTTATGTTAGTAAACAGTTGCCATCTGCAGCTGATAACGCGGCAAGTGTACAGCGAGCGATTGCTGTAACCAAAATACCGCTTCAGCAAGCTATCAAAGAACATGTTGAACGTTGGGAACGGCAACGAGTTATCGTGCGCAACGGCGAAAATTATAATTTCCGTATCGAATTTAAAAATCAACAGCTATGGCTCAATGGAGCACCTCTGACAGATGAGCAAAAAGCTTTTTTATCAGCCTTTACTGGCGGCAAAGATTCAAAGATGTTAAGTCAGTTCACCTCTTTTCCAGTGAAGGTAAACACGAATAAGCAGCGGCGCTTGCTGGTACGAGAAATGATGCGTGATCATAATAGTGTGCCACGGCGGCATTATATAACCCAGTAAAGGCCTGTTTATTATGAGTCGATTAGTAAGGCGAGTAGCAGTATACAGCTGCATTGTATTAGTTTTGTGTTTGCTGGCATCACCGCTTATTGTTGGTTGGGTATACCGCAACCAAGCTAGACAAGTTGCAAAACGTTTGCCACTATCAGCCAATGTCATACTCAGTGATTACCAGTTTAAGCTGGGTTGGCTGCACTCCCATGAGCAATTTAATTTAATTCTAAAAACAAGCAGTCAGCAAACCCCACTACTTCGAGTCGAGTCAATCGTACGTCATGGACCCATTCTGCAAGTTAATCAAGATGGTAAGAAGAAGTTTCAATGGGGATTAGCAAAAATAGAGCGAAAAATACTACTGCACCCGAAGTCAAAAGATCATAGATGGCCTATTTACTTAACGCAGCTGTGGCAGCAACCAGTCGCCAGCTTAGTGACAATTACTGATTTTACTGGTTCCTGTCGGTCGACTATAGAGAGTTTCAAGCTTGATATAAAATTGCCTAAGCAAAAAGGTCAAATCAGGTGGCAAGGCTTATCTGGCAATGCTTACTTTGATCCATTTGCTAGACACTATGCTAGTAGCATTAAAGTATCTAGTGCTAAATTTAGTACGACGCCAATCACCGTATCTTTCGAGGGTGGAGAAAGCCAATCAGAACTATCTGAGGCGATTAATAATTTTTGGATCGGAAAATCAAGCTACCGATTATTTGGTGTTAATATCAATTTATTTGGTGATGATGTCTTTACGTTTGCTGATGCAACAGTATCACAAGATTCATCGATTGCAAATAAACGCTATCAGCTTGAAAGCAAAATAAAACTACCATCACTCTCAATCGGCAAAGCCAGTTACGCACCACTCAATTATCAATTTACTCTTGAAGATGCAGATGCAGATGCTTTTTTAGCGTACATGCAATTCTTGAAGACTATCAAAGCCAAAATGAGCGCGGAACAGACTAGAAGTATGAGCAAGCAAGCAATAAAATTATTAAGATTAGGTGCAAAAGTAACTGCTGATATTAGTATTAACTTGCCAGAAGGGTTAGCAACAACTCACATGTTGTTAAACATTCCACACGAACAAGCTGATCATCCCTTGCAGGAACCACTTACTCAGTTTAAAGCCGTGCTTGAGATTGCACTGCCAGCCCAATTCGTTAATTACGTCGTGCTCGAACATGCAGTAGTTAGTAGCGAGCAAAACCGTTCACAGACTAAGCTTGATCAATTCATCGAAGCTGCTGCTCGAGTTTTTTTGCATCAGACTGGTTTTATTGAAGCAGATAAAATTAATGCTGCGCAGCAAGATTTTGCAACTAAAGAATTACAGTCCTGGATTGAGCATGGTATTTTAGTATCAGATCCTGGACGTCAGCGCTACATGCTACGCTTGGATTACCTTGATCACGAACTAATGCTAAACGGTAAAGTGCTTAATCAGCAACAGCTCGAGTTTATTGGTGCTGCTAGTACAACAGTCGTATCCTCGATACTTACTCTTGGTATTTAATACAGAGCTTGTATCAGATTTTATTTTTAATCTATAAGCACCAAATTATGTTAGTTTTTTCGATAATGTGAGCTAGGAAAAATACTCAATTAGAGTAAAAGACCGAATTATAGGACTATAAGCATATACCTACTAGACAAGTCAACGCCGACCGATTTTTGTTAGGCTTAAATCCTCGAGATGTATTGGTCTGCGCTGGCAAGGTCAAGTGCTAGGTACTCAGATTTATAATCAGAATATAGCTGTAGTAATTGTGCTGATTTTCGTTGTAGTAGTTCAAGCTTGATCTTATTTTTATTTAATTTGCTTTCAGTAAGCACAATACGCTTTTCTAATTAATTGCAACAAGATCAATCTTATTAACACTATCTCTATCCTAATAACACACAAGCTGATTGAATAATTTTATTTTAGCGAACAGATCGTAATAAAAGTCTTGTAATATAATGCTACCATAAATATTAAGATCGCGATCAATGATTTGTTTGACGTGGTCATTATCTTCAGCTTCTAGTGCGCTTTGGTTTCGGTATAAAAACCGAAACTAAAATAATAAGAACTTATCTTTTAATTTATATTTTTGTAGTTTTGAGTTTGGTTTTTGTATGATGGATTTGTATTTTTCAATTAGTACATAATCTTTGTCAAGTCGATCAAGGTAACCATCAATATCTTTTTGTATAATGGATTTGATTTCAGCCCATCCACGTTTACCAAGCTACAATAAAAATCTAAATATATCTTTAAATTGAGTGATTCCGCCAATAAAGAGTATATTAAGATTGGTTTGAATCAAAGCAGTAAATTCTTTACAGAGTAGGCGCTCATATTTTTTGCAACAAAAAATATGAGTTCGGTTTAGTTTCAGTATATTCACGAGCTAGAAAAGTTTTTCCAACTCGGCGCTGGCACATTATAATAAGCATTTTTCCTGACTTATCTATTTGATTACACCATGAATTTAGGAGGCTAAGTTCGTTATCTCTAAAATAAAAATCAAAATAATATTTCTGTTTAAGAGTAACATTGAAATTAAAATTATTGCTGAATGAAGGCAGTAATCCAGAATTACCTATGATAAAATTATTCTCGTTCAAAAAAGTTGAGAACGGATTTAAATCT
>CAWUKA010000026.1:0-22532 GCA_963922965.1 uncultured Gammaproteobacteria bacterium
CACAATTTGATATCCAAATCAAAGAATATAACGCGCTAAATCTTCATCTTGCGCTAATGTCTTCAACTGTTGATTTACGTACTGATCATCGATGACAACAGCTTGATTAGGGTTTTCAGTAGCGGTAAATGAAATATCTTCCAGCAGTCGCTCCATAACGGTATGTAAACGCCGAGCACCGATGTTTTCCATTTTCTCATTCACTTGCCATGCGATTTCGGCAATGCGCTGAATACCGGATTCGGTAAACTCAAGCTGAGTACTTTCAGTGGCTAGTAGTCCAGTATAT
The DNA here is from genome assembly GCA_963922965.1 of uncultured Gammaproteobacteria bacterium. Lineage (GTDB taxonomy): Bacteria > Pseudomonadota > Gammaproteobacteria > CAWUKA01 > CAWUKA01 > CAWUKA01. Next base: position 290 of record CAWUKA010000026.1, read on the forward strand.
TGCTCAGTCAGTGAGGCAGTTGGCTTGGTCAAGATTGCGATAAAGTCTTCTATTGCCAAAGCGGTCAATTCAACCCGGATCGGCAACCGGCCTTGCAACTCAGCAACCAAATCAGAAGGCTTAGCATGGTGAAAAGCCCCAGAAGCGATAAATAAAATATGATCGGTTCGAATTGGTCCTAGTTTAGTTGAAACTGTGCAACCCTCAACTAATGGTAATAGATCACGCTGCACCCCCTCGCGTGAGACATCACCACCGCCAATGTCGTGACGCTTGGCGACTTTATCAAGTTCATCGATAAAGACGATACCATTTTGCTCAACACTGGTGATCGCTTGTGTTTTGATATCGTCTTCATTGACCATACTAGCAGCTTCTTCTTCGCGTGACTGTGCCAGTGCTTCTTTTACCGTGGTGGTTTTTTTCTGCTTTCGATCATGCGACATAGACTGAAACATATTTTGCAACTGACTGGTCATCTCTTCCATGCCGGGTGGTGCCATGATTTCAACACCAACGCGTGGTCCAGAGAGCTCGATTTCAATAACTTTGTCATCAAGCTCACCTGACAGTATTTGTTTACGCAACTGAGTTCTTGATTCAGAAGCTTGTTCAGCCACAACGCTATCATCGTGCGTTTGACGGCGAGCAGGTGATAACATGGCATCGAGCACGCGTTCAACCGCTAACTCTTCGGCAAGATTTCTGACTTTTTTCATTGCGACTTCACGCGCTTGCTTGATGGCGATATCAGCCAAATCACGAATGATCGAGTCAACATCACGGCCAACATAACCAACCTCAGTAAATTTTGTTGCTTCGACCTTAATAAAAGGTGACTTTGCTAAGCGTGCTAAACGTCGTGCAATCTCAGTCTTGCCGACGCCAGTTGGACCAATCATCAGTATATTCTTTGGCGTAACCTCAGCACGCAATGCTTCTGGCAATTGCATCCGCCGCCAACGGTTACGCAGTGCAATCGCAACAGCACGCTTTGCTTCTTGTTGACCAATAATATGCTGATCAAGTTCGTGAACAATTTCTTTTGGCGTCATCATCGAAACGACTATATTAGGTTCTGCAGACATCATGACTCTCTATTATCGGTTAAAGTTTCAATGGTTAAATTCTGATTGGTGTAAATACAAATTTCAGCAGCAATAGCTAAGCTTTTTTCAACAATTTGCTTGGCATCAAGCTTGGTATCATCGAGCAGGGCTTTTGCTGCTGCTTGTGCAAAAGGACCACCAGAACCAATGGCGATTAAACTATCTTCAGGCTCAATCACGTCACCGTTACCGGTAATAATCAGTGACGCGGTTGTATCGGCAACCGCGAGTAGCGCTTCCAAACGTCGCAACATCTTATCTGTGCGCCAGTCCTTTGCGAGCTCAACCGCTGCTCGCGTCAAGTGGCCTTGATATGCTTCAAGTTTAGCTTCAAACCGTTCAAACAAAGTAAATGCATCAGCAGTACCACCAGCAAATCCAGCAATGACTTTATCTTTGTAAAGACGACGTACCTTGCGTGCATTACCCTTCATGATGGTATTGCCTAACGACACTTGACCATCACCACCAATAACGACATGATTGCCTCGCCGCACCGATACGATTGTTGTACCTCGATATTGTTCCAAGATAATTACCCTCTATCTGATGGCATCTAGTCATGCACAACCAAGCTCTGAATATCATCATCACTTAGCACTGCTTGCACCCGCTCAGCATTTTGCTTAGTTGCATATGGACCAATGATTACTCGATGCCAAGTTGTATACAAACTAGTACTTTTCTTAATATTAACCGGATAACCTGATAAAATTAAACGTGCTTTGAGCCGATCGGCATCGGCGTAGTGTTTAAATGCGGCCACTTGCAAATAAAACAAGCTTGCACCTGCTTTTTTATTAACTTGGATCGGTTTAACGATTTGTTGTAAGTTTTTCTCCACTACAACCTTCATTTTGGGTAATAAGGTATAAAACTCATAATCATTCACCGGTGCTGTTATCTGTTTAGATTTGACCTCGTTTGCAATCAGCTTGGTCACGCTAGTCATTTTGATTTGACGCATACCCAACTTGCTTGATTTTACAAATAATGTAATTAATACAATGACAACAAGACTACTCAACAACCACAGCCACCAAGGTACTAGCCGCACCTGTGAATGATGCTTTGATTGGCTTTTATGGCTTGGCGCGTAATCGCGTCTCATAGTCACATTTGCTCGGGTGCAGATACGCCTAATAGTCCTAAACCATTCTGAATAACCTGGCGGACCGCGTTAATCAGACAAAGGTTTGCATCACGCAACGACCTTTGGTCAACTAAAATTGTATTTGCATTATAATAAGTGTGAAAAGCATTCGCTAAATCACGTAGATAGTGTGCCAATAAATGTGGCTCATAGCTCGCGGCAGCAAGCTCGATCATCTCCGGATAGCGGGCAAGCAGAGTAAATACTGGCTTGCAATTAATTGTATTGAGCGCTGGCAAATGAGCAATACCATTGATCTGATCCCAGGCCAAGCCTCGCTCAGCGCATTGTCGCATGACACTACAAACACGAGCATGGGCGTATTGAATATAATAAACCGGATTTTCATTGCTGCGCGATGCTGCCAACTCCAAATCAAAATCTAGGTGTTGCTCACGTTTGCGTAAGATATAAAATAGGCGTGCTGCATCGTTACCGACTTCTTGGCGTAATTCGCGTAACGTAACAAAGGATCCACTCCGAGTTGACATCTGCACCTTAGTTTTACCTCGATAGAGACTGACAAACTGTTGCAATAACACAATGAACTGATCCTTATCTTTACCAAGTGCTGCAATTGAAGCTTTTACCCGCGCTGCATAACCATGATGGTCAGCACCTAAAATATCAATGACTTTCTCAAACCCGCGCTCGTATTTACTCAAATGATAAGCAACATCCGACGCGAAATAAGTACTAGCACCATTTTCCCGCACCAACACACGATCTTTTTCATCGCCAAATGCGCTAGCCTTAAACCAAAGTGCGCCTTGTTGTTCATAAACATGGCCTTGAGCACGCAATACCTCAATACAGTGCGCAATAGCACCGTGTGTGGTTAAGGTTTTTTCAGAAAACCATTGTTGATAATGCACACCAAATTCTGTTAAATCACTTTTGATATCAGCTAAAATACTTGCTAACGCAGCATCAAAAATAATAGCGTAATCAGCGCCTAGCAACAATTTTGCTCGCGCAATGATCGCATCAATATGTGCTTCTTTATCACCATGACCATCATCATCTTCATCTACGATGATATCAGCAAATATCTTAGTAGCAGCACACTGATAACGATCACCATACTGCTGAAATAATGTATCAGCAATAGGACGAATATAATCACCCTTGTAGCCATTGCGCGGGAATACAAATGACTCGCCACAACACTCAAGATACCGCAGCCACACACTTGCTGCCAAAATATCCATCTGTCGACCAGCATCATTGACATAATATTCAGAATGAACATCATAACCAACTGCTTTTAAAATATTTGCTAGCGATGCACCGTAAGCAACGTGACGACCATGACCAACATGTAATGGTCCAGTTGGATTGGCAGAACCAAACTCTAACAATACTCGTTGAGCTTTTGCTTTGTCACTAGTACCAAAGCCTTCAGCCTGCTGCAAAACTTCGGTAACAACGACATGAAAAGCAGCATCATTTAAATAAAAATTTATGAACCCAGGACCAGCAATTTCAACTTTAGCGATTAGTTCAGATGCAGGTAAAGCAGCAACAATTAAACTGGCCAGCTCACGCGGATTTCGTGATAAGGGTTTTGCAAGCAACATGGCAATATTGCAAGCGAAATCGCCATGTTCTAGTTGCCGCGCCCACTCCAACTGTGGCTCGATATCAACTGGCCAAGCGGTGCTTGGCTCAGCTCTTGCTAATGACTGCATGGCTTGCTGAATTAAATGTTGCAATTGCTGTTTCATAAGGACTCTCACTCACAAACTAATATGATATTAATGGAGGATGACATTGGCTAAAAATAAGCACCAAGTCGCTAATTGCTGACTATTTTAGCTTGTTTAACACGAACCAACATATTGTGTTTTTGCTAGAATTGGTTCGGTCACGGCGATACCATCGATCAATAAAAAATTTATTGTTTATTTTCAATGAGTTAATAACAAGCTGGCTAAATCAGTTGCTGCTACAGGCCGCAGTATTACTAATTAGCGTCTTAAATACAATCCAAACGAAGCACAAGCTTGCATGATCAAAACTGAGTAAGTATTTCTGAAAGTAGTGAGTGACGCCTGAGAATCAACTACTGATAGCAATTTGGAATACTGCAAGTACTAGGCTCAGATTTAATCGTCGTTACTAATTAAAAGATGTTACAAACGAAATGCAAGAAACGGTGCTTATCCGCTTTTCTGCCCACTGTGAGCGACGCAGTCGCGCGGCAGCACGAGTAACTCTCTATAAACACTCGTGCGAACTAGTCACAGCAACTTCCGTCCAAGTACCTGAGGGACAATAAGTAAATTACCTGCTGTAAATTAAAACTACGTATTATTTGTGATCTATGCTAACTAATTTAAGTCGACTAAGCCCGAATCACTCGACCGGTGACAGCATCGCGAATAGTAGTTGGTTTGTCACTAGCACCAACCTCGCCCGCAACAACACAACCAAGTTCAGCCAATAAAGCTTGATCTAGATCAACCGCATGACGTGCAGGTGCTTGGCCAGATAAATTTGCACTAGTCGAAACAATGGGGGCTTGAAACGCTCGGCAAAGTGCAGTAGCGACTGGATGTGCCGTTACACGTACCGCAAGCGTGCTGCGATGACCAGTCAATTCAGCAAATATACCTGGTTTTGCTGGCATAATCCAAGTATTGGGGCCTGGCCAGGATGCCAAAACCTGCTGCATGAGTTGCTCAGCTACTGGTGTAACGTATGCTTGTAATTGTGACCATTCGGCAGCAATAATGATAAAGCCTTTGTGCTCATCACGACATTTGATATCGATCAGACGATTCAACGCAGCTTGATTAGCTGGATTAACACCTAAGCCAAATACTGCCTCAGTTGGATAAGCGATGATACCTCCAACTCGTAACACATCAACTGCTTGCTGAATCGAATCACTCATTGACTGGTACTACCTCAGTTTTATAACAACCGTCAGTAAGTAATTCGAAGCGGCGATAAGCAAAGAAGTCTCTATCAATAACTTTACTACCACCTTGCTTATAACACTGTGCCGCAGTAGCCGGGGTAACTATAAAATCGGTATCATTGATAGTCTCGGTTATATCTTGATGCATGTGACCAGCAGCGCAGCACTTTACCTGAGGATAATCTGCTAAAAAATCGATAAATTGGTCAGCATTCGTTAAACCAGCAAAACCATCAATGACTTGTGTATTATGGTGCATAAATAGTAAGGTCGAACAAGTCTCCTGCTGTAGAGCGACAGTCAAATCTGCAAACGTTGTTGCAGTAATTTCACCTTCTATTTGATTATCAACAGCACTATCAACAAACAACACTTGCCAATTAACAAAAAGATGTGGCTCTGGTGGCGGGTAACCATAAGCTAAAAATACTTTAGCCATTAGTGCTTTATTGTCGTGGTTGCCTGGCAGCCATGCGATCGGACAAAAAAACTCAGCCAATGGCTGACAAATTGCATGATAAGAAGCTTCACTACCATCATCAGATAAATCGCCTGACAACACGATTAGATCGATCGATTTTTCATTGTTATGTATCGCATTGAGGGTTGCATGATAGTGTTGCAGCGTATTGACTGAATCAGCATATCGTTGCTGCTGATCTGCAAACAAGTGAACGTCAGTCAGCTGAATAATCCGCGCAGGCATTAATTAATCCTTCTCCATTACAAGTGCAATATTAAGCGCTCGGCGGTTAGCAGCAACATCATGCACGCGCAAGTAGTCAATGCCTTGACTGGCAAGTCCAGCAGTCACTGCAACAGTCTCATGGCTTCTATCCGCCGCAATTTGTGATGTAAATAGTGATAGAAAAGATTTACGTGAATAGCCAAATAGACTGCGTACGCCCAGCGTCGTAAATACTTTAGCTTGCTGCAATAGGGCAAGTGACTGAAATGCCTGTTTGCCAAAGCCAATACCGGGATCGATAATTAAACGTTGTTGACTAAAACCAAGTGTGAGCAACTGCTCAATGCGCTGTTGGCACCAGGATGCCACCACAGCAACAACATCCTGATCGTAGGGTATACTTTGGTTACGATCTTCAGGTATTGCTAAATGATGCATCACAACAACATCAGCCTCAGTATCAAGTAACAAATCCACCATTTCAGGCTGTACCAAGCCGGTCTGATCATTAATCCAGTCAATTGGATAGTGTTGCAATTGACGAATCACATTCGGTGAAAAAGTATCAACACTAATTTTAATATCAGCCTGCCGCCGCTCTTTCGTTGCTAACACAACATCAAGCATGGGCTGTAATCGCTGCCATTCATTGCGTAATGCACTATCATTGGCAAATGGATTTGTTGCAACAGCGCCAACATCAATAATCTCAGCACCTTCATTAATCATCGCTAGCACACGTTGTTCGACTTGTCTCTCATCAACCAGACCATCTTTCGAAAATGAATTAGCTGATAAATTTAAGATCCCTACAATCTGCGGACCGGTAAGCCGAGGTAAAATTTGATAAGTATTGAGCGGTGCTTGCTTACTAAAACGTGAGCCCCATTTTGCAATCAGACAATCAGCATATTGGCCTTGTTGCTGACTACTAACCGGGTACTGCCAAGAAGGCGCAACATCTGCAAGTGGCCAGAGCGCAAAAGGCCGCTCAAGCAAACCTGGATGAGGAATTTTTAATTGTGCATTATCATAAACTAAGTTATCCCAGGCTAGAATATCAATATCGATCAGTCGAGGTGCCCAGCGCTCTGCAGGCTTACGACCTATCTGTAGCTCGATGGCTTTTAATTCGGCTAACAATGCCAATGGCTCTAAGTCTGTCTCACAACGTAGCGCACAATTGTAATAGGGTAGCGCCCATTGCACTGTAGCATTCGATGGTAATAATGCATTCGATTCGTAGATCGGTGAAATCTTCTTAACGCTAATAGCATCTATTGTAGTAATCAACTCAAAGGCTTGGCGTAACTGATATAAACGATCGCCTAGATTGCAGCCCAAGCCTAAAATGACCATCGCTACCAATCCCCATACTCAAAGGTAACACCTTGTTTAATTTCGGTAACTGGTGGATACGGCTTGGTTGCAACAATTCTAATAAGCACACCCTGTGGCAATAAAGGGGTTAGAACTTGGTATAACCAAGCAGAAAAATGCTCCAACAAACGAAACTCTCGTTCCGCAATCATTGCTCGCAACTGTTGTGTTAACCGGTCATAACAAATTGTTTCGGCTAACTCATCACTTTGACAAGCATTCGGTGGCTCGGCAAAACGGAAAGCGAGAGTGACCTGGACGAGTTGCGGTAGTTGCCTCTCTGCAGCATCCCAGCCTAGGCGAAGCTTAAGGTGTAGCGCTTGAATACGCAAAGTTGTTACAACAGACACTCCGAACCTCGTTGCATTGAAAACGACATTATAGTCAAAGTAGGTATTCGCCTCAAAAGATTTATCGCAGCAATTTTATTTAGCTTCAGCTTCAGCAGCAGTGCGATAACCACATTCTTTTTGTGGACAAATCTTTTCAGTGCCACGTTTCTTAGTGGTTTTAAAAGTCAACATAGGCCAATGACAAGCCGGACAGGATTGATTAATTGGCTTATCCCATACTGCATATTTACAAGTTGGGTATTTTGAGCACGAGAAAAATTCTTTACCACGACGCGAACGACGCTGTAACATGGTCCCTTTCTTACAAGTCGGACAAGTGACCTCGGTGTTAACCGGTTTTTCAAGTGGCTCAATATAGCGGCAATCAGGATAGCTACTACAACCGATAAATTTACCATAGCGACCGTGACGCACCAGCAAATCAGAGTCACACAGTGGACATTTACGACCAGCAACCTCATCACTCTGAGCTTGGGCTTGCTCGGCCGACTCACTAGCATTACGGGTATAATCACACTCAGGATAAGCGGTACAACCAATAAAGCGACCCCGGCGACCTAAACGAATCGACAGTTTTGAGCTACACTTGGGGCATTTTTCATCGATTTCTTCGTGCGTGACATCCTTGCGTTGTACTGTTTCTTCAATCTCATCAACCAGTGATTTAAACGGCTGCCAAAAACCACTTAATAGTGGCACCCAATCCTCTTCACCGCGCGAGATTGCATCAAGCTCATCTTCTAAATTTGCGGTAAAACTATAATCAACATACTGCGGGAAGTATTTTGTTAAAAATTTATTAACAATACGACCGACATCAGTTGGCATAAAGCGTTTATTGTCAAGCTCCGCATACTCCCGGCTCTGGATTGCTGAAATAATTGACGTGTAAGTTGATGGCCGCCCAATACCATACTCTTCTAATGCCTTAATGAGCGTCGCTTCTGAATAACGTGGTGGTGGCTCTGTGAAATGTTGATCGGCATTAATACGCTTTAAAGGTACAACTTCACCTTCAGCCAACTGAGGCAACATCTTTTCATCACTATCGCTACGCTTAGCGTCATCAACACCTTCTTGATAAACAGCAATAAAGCCCGGCGTCGCGACCGTCGAACCATTGGCACGAAATCGATTCGACTCATTGTCGGTCAAATCAGCAGATACCGTATCTATAGTCGCATGAATCATTTGACACGCTACCGCACGCTTCCAAATCAAATTATAAAGCTTGTACTGCTCATCTGTTAAATACGCCTTGACTTTCTCTGGTAAGTTATGCACTGATGTTGGTCGAATTGCTTCGTGTGCTTCCTGAGCGTTTTTTGATTTTGTTTTAAATTTTCTTGGTTCGTCAGGTACATTATCAGCACCATAGCGCGCTGCGATCAGTTGACGAATATCAGCAACTGCCTCATCTGCTAGTGACACTGAGTCAGTCCGCATATACGAAATCAAACCTTCAGCACCATCATTGCCAATATCGATACCTTCATAAAGTTGCTGAGCAATTCGCATAGTGCGCTGGGCGGTAAAGCCACATTTTCGCGCTGCTTCTTGCTGTAGGGTTGAAGTAATAAATGGCGGCGCTGGATTACGCTTACGTTGTTTCTTCTCAACTTTTGTCACAGTCAGCTGACCACTAGCTGCTTGTTCTAAAGTCGCCTTTACTGCCATAGCCTGAGCTTCATTCACAAAACTAAATTGTTCGACTTTTTCAGCTTGGTACTCGGCAAGGCGTGCTTTAAACATCAAACTTTCTGATTCTAAATCAGCATCAATGGACCAGTATTCTCTTGACTCGAATTTTTCGATTTCTTCTTCACGCTCAACAATCAAACGTAACGCTGGACTCTGAACCCGCCCGGCTGACAGGCCATGTCGAACCTTTTTCCAAAGTAAAGGTGAAAGATTAAAACCGACTAGGTAATCCAAAGCACGGCGTGCTTGTTGTGCATTGACTAAATCCATTGATAAATCACGTGGATTATTCACCCCTTCCAAAATTGCGTGCTTTGTCATTTCATGAAAGACAACGCGCGCAACAGCTTTTTCTTTTAGCAAGTTGCGCTCTTTCAATAACTCACAAAGATGCCATGAGATAGCTTCACCCTCACGATCCGGGTCAGTTGCTAAAATTAATGCATCGCATTTTTTTAAAGTCTTGATAATAGCGTCTACATTCTTAGTGCTTTTCTCTAAAGCTTGATATCGCATAGTAAAATTATTGCCGACATCAACAGCGCCTTCTTTTGGCAATAAATCACGAACATGCCCATACGAAGCTAGCACTTCAAAATCTTTACCTAAATATTTTTTAATTGTCTTTGCCTTGGCTGGCGACTCGACGATTAGTAATGATCTACCCATAGTCGCTCACTGTCCGCGATAAGTTACCGCCGAATCAGTGAATCGCATCCTCCATATCATCTGACTTTATTTCCAAATCGCGAAACCAATCCACTATGATTTTATCCTCTGAATGATTAAATAAAACCATCAACACAACCCACTTTAATTGCTCAAGAGTTACCTCGTTAGTCTCCAAAAAAAGCACTCTTTCAATTACTGATTCGCGTGTCGTCGGCTGCAGCACGCCCAGCTGTTCCATATTTAAGATAAAACCACGTGCTTCAGCATTGAGCTTCTCCAACTCAACATCACTATATATCCGGGTCGGATAGCCACCTTTTGGTGCTGGCTGAGTAACGGCCATGCGTGCCTTTGTCAACCTAGATAACCACGTAAAAGCCTTTTTGATATCTGGTTGTTGAAAACCAGCCTCAACTAAGCATAACGACAACTTAGCCTCATCCTGACTAAACGCAAGCTCATCATCCATATAGTTGTCAAATAAATACATGAGTATATCTAAAATAGTTTCTTTCATTGCGCCTGTATCAAATTATTTGACCCTTACATAACCCATCGCATCCTTGGCAATATAGCCTTCGAGCTCGAGCTGCACTAGAAGGGTGGTAACCACTTCGGGTGATAAATTCGTCTGTTGAATTAATTCATCGACACTGGTGGCTGTAACATGAACCAATCCCAACAAATTTGCCGCCTGATTGTCAAGCCCCTTGTGTGCTTGTTCAACTTTATCGCTCAATTTAACAACAGTAGAATGATTAAAAAAAGGCTTAAGCTCCTCCATAATATCTTCAACACCCTCAACGAGCTTTGCACCTTGCCTGATAAGCGAGTGACAACCTCGACTGAGCGGATTATGAATTGAACCTGGAATGGCAAATACTTCACGGCCTTGCTCAGCAGCAAAATGTGCGGTAATCAATGAGCCACTTTTCAGAGCTGCTTCGACAACAAGTACACCATAACTTAAGCCACTGATAATCCGATTACGACGTGGAAAATGCTCAGCTCTTGCACCAGCACCTGGCACAAACTCAGAGATATAAGCACCTGTTTGTACAATAGTTTCTGCCAACTCCCGATGCCGTGCAGGATAGACTCGATCAAGGCCAGTACCGGCAACTGCTACGGTCGGACCACTGGCAGCAAGAGCACCTTGGTGAGCAGCAGCATCAACACCCAAGGCGAGTCCACTCGTCACCGTTAACCCTGCCTGAGTCAATTGTTTAGCAAACTCTTGGCCAAGCTCGCGCCCACGCATGGATGGGTTACGGCTACCAACAATCGCAATTTGTGGTGATTTCAGTAAGCCGGCTTGGCCTTGTACAAATAAAACAATAGGCGCGCTACTAATTTGTGCCAACAATTCAGGGTAATAAGCATTACCGAAAGGGATCAGCTGCGCCCCTGTTGCTGCTAACCAATCCACATCGCGATCAACATCAGACCAGCTCGGTAACATAAGTGCATTGATCGTCTGAGAGCGTAGACCGAGTTCAACAAGTTGCTTACGGTGAGCGCAAAACAGTCCCTCAATGCTAGTAAATCGCTGCAAGCAGCGCTGTAAGGTTTGGTGACCAAAATAAGGTGTCCGTGCTAATGCAAGCCAATAGCGCTGAGCCTGTTTAGTTAATTCTGGCACAGCGCGTCACCCAATGTGCTGGCTACTGGTGACTTTTGCATGTGCTGGGATTTCTAGACTTGAATCAAGCACCAAACCATAACTCCACCGCTCAAAAACTTTGAATACCATCAATTTACCAATGTATTCACCGGGTAATAATGCTTGCTTCATCAGAGTATCATGCTTGCGAGTCATATAGCGCGCCACAGTTCGAGTCGGGACAGTACGGTTATGGCTTTGAATGTCCAACATATCACCTGCACGTAAACTATGTTGGCGACCACGATTGATTGCCACAACCTCATAGAGACTAATCGCAGTACCCTCAGAAACTGTATCAATAATATGACCTTCAACCCACTTTTTCGGCTTGGTTGGAATGAACTCCAAGATATCGGTGCTAGGTTTGAAAGGTAGTACCACGTCACCTTTTAATATTGGTGCTGACAAGCTAAGGACGCGTAAAATGCTAGTCTCGCCCTTACGCACAGCGACCGCGCGACCAAGGTACTTTAATATGTAACCAACTGTGGCCTGCGTTTCTGGATCAACCAATTTTTTTGGATAACCAAAAATAGCAAATTGATCGATATTTTTATAATTCATACCATGGACAAAAAGATGGGTATCTTGCGTAGCTGATAAAGTACTCGCATTAAAATCTAGAATATACGGCGCATTGTCTAGCTCTTGTGGCGTAACAAAGCGAGATTGAGTCAGAAATGGCCTAATTATATCGACTGGGATTGATTGCACAGCCTTGTGTAGTGGCGCTGACTTGATCGTTGGCTGAAGTTTCTGCACGGGGTATGACTGCGTTTGATCAGCATCAGAAGCAGCTCTGATGACGGGTACGGCAGATACATGACTCGAAAATAAAATGATTGCAACACATAAAAACTTTAACATGATCGACCTACCACTTCGGTTAAAACTTGAACTTTTTTCTGTGATTCGATATATTAGAGCATAGAATTAATTTTAAGGTTATCTCAATTATGGCGATACGCAAAATTCTTTACTACCCTGACCAGCGCTTACGCATAAAAGCTGAACCTATCACCAACATCGATGCCAACATTAAAGTGTTAGCCGAAGATATGCTAGAAACCATGTACAACGCTAGGGGTGGTGGCCTGGCAGCAACACAAATTGATGTACCGCTACGCATTGTTGTCATGGACTGGTCGAAAGATCGTTCCGAGCCAATGATAATAATCAATCCTGAAATTATCGAAAGACGCGGTGAAACCGAATCAGAGGAAGGCTGTTTATCAGTCCCTGGCACTTACGGCAGCGTACAACGAGCCAAGTGGGTTAAAGTACAATATCTTGATCTTGACGGTAACTTACATGAAGAAGAGCACGACGGTATCAAAGCTATCTGTTTTCAACATGAGATTGAGCACCTTGATGGCATTGTCTTTGTCGACCATCTATCGCTAGTAAAGCAACAGCGTGCTCGTAAAAAAATTGAAAAACTCTTAAAGCGTAATCTATGAGACTAAGATCAGCTGATGAAACTAATTTTTGCCGGCACACCTGATTTTGCTGTTCCTAGTTTGCGACAATGCTTACTAAACCATGATGTAGTCGCCGTCTACACGCAACCTGATCGACCAGCTGGGCGCGGTCGCCAACTTCAACCAAGCCCAGTCAAAAAAACTGCTATTGAGCATGGAATTAGCGTCCAACAACCAGTTACACTGCGCGGCCCATGTGTTCAAACAACATTAAAGCAGTACCAAGCTGATTTAATGGTGGTTGTTGCCTACGGCTTACTCTTGCCCGCGGAAGTTTTAGCAACACCAAAATACGGTTGTGTCAATGTTCACGCTTCTCTACTACCTCGCTGGCGTGGTGCAGCACCGGTTCAACATGCAATACTTGCTAACGATAACGAAACTGGCGTTTGTATCATGCAAATGGATATCGGGCTTGATACCGGCCCAGTGTTAGAACAAACCACTTGCTCTATCGCAAGCACAGACACAGCACAAACCTTACATGATCGACTAGCTGATCTCGGTGCTAAAACACTTGCAATGACGCTCGCTAATTTTTCACAGCGAATACCTAAGCCACAACTAACATCAGGCATCACTTATGCAAATAAAATAACAAAACAAAATGCCAAAATTGACTGGGGACAAACTGCGGAAAGTATCGCTTGCCAAATTAGAGCCTATAATCCTTGGCCTATTAGCTTTACTACAGCAGGCAAACTGACTCTGCGTATTTGGCAAGCAGAACTATTAGGCACAACTAATAGCGCTGCACCTGGCACTGTTATCTCAGTCAGTGACAAAGGTATTGATGTAGTCACTGGTAGCGGCATGCTACGCCTGACCAAGATCCAGCTGCCTGCAGGCACAGTACAAAGCATCGCAGCGCTATTAAATGGCCGTAAACTTACACTACAAGTCGGTGCTAGACTAGGTTCTACTTGATGCGCCAGTATGCACTAAAACAACTGACAAAAGTCATTATTTATAAACAACCACTTTCACACCTAACGATAGCAACTGGGTATTCTAGCCGTGAACGTGCTTTCATTCAAAGTCTTTGTTATCAAGTGATGCGGTACTATTTTCAATTAAGCCATATTGCAAACCAACTACTAAAAAAGCCATTTAAGCCGAAAGATCGTGAATTATTTATTGTTATCCTAATCGGACTCTGTGAACTTATTCATTTTAGAACTGATGATCATGCCGCTGTGAATGAAGCAGTACAGCTCTGCCAACAGCTAAAGAAGCCTTGGGCAAATGGCGTAGTGAATGCTGTTTTACGCAATTTTATTCGAGCCAAGCCGGATTGGTTAGCACAGCACAACAACCAAGAGCAACAATTTAATCATCCAGCCTGGATGATCGAGATACTGAAAACTGATTATCCAGACGACTGGCAGGATCTATTGCATGCTAATGATCAACAAGCACCACTCACCTTGCGTGTCAATGCTCGCTATCATCACCGAGATGATTATCTTGCCGTGTTAAAACAAGCAGGACTCGAGGCTGAAGCATGTCAACATAGTAGAGATGGTATTCGACTAGCATCAGCTATTAGTGTTGACTTTTTACCAGGATTTGCAACGGGGCTATGTTCGGTTCAAGACGAAGCTGGCCAGCTATGTTGTCAATACCTAGAGCTTGCAACAGGTATGCGGGTCTTAGATGCGTGTGCCGCACCTGGTGGCAAAACATGTCATTTATTAGAATGCCATGATATTGACTGCGTTGCCCTTGATAAGCATGCGACACGAGTCGATAAAATAACTGACAACCTAACGCGGCTAGGATTGTCTGCACAGACGCTCTGTGCAGATGCCAATGTCGTTGACAGCTGGTGGGACGGGCAGCAGTTTGATCGCATTTTATTAGATGCACCATGCTCAGCAACAGGTATCATTAGACGCCAACCAGATGTTAAATATTTACGAACTTTTTCAGAGGTCAATGACCTTGTCCAGCAGCAGCAACAATTGCTCGAAAATCTTTGGCCTCTACTCAAGCCTGATGGCAAGCTGTTGTACAGTACTTGCTCCATTTTACAAAAGGAAAACTCACAACAATGCTCAGCATTTTTAACTAGACACCATGATGCAAATCCGATTCAGCTCAAAGCAACCTGGGGATCAAAAACAAATTATGGCTTGCAATCATTACCTCATATTAGCGGTATGGATGGCTTTTATTATATGCTATTTGAAAAGAAACTTTAGGTATGTGAATATAATTCAGCGCTTATCCGGCCTACCCAACAAAAAAATCATAATATTAAGGAAAGGCTAGAGACATGAATTATTTCTATATTACGCTCGGTCTTTTGTGTTTGATGCTCGGTGGAGATTGGCTGGTTAAGGGCGCAGTAGCATTAGCCCGCCGATTAAATATGCCGGTTCTACTCATTGGCATCACTGTAATTGGCTTTGGCACCTCATTACCGGAACTACTAGTTTGCATTACTGCCCATATGCATGATCAAGCAAACCTCGCTATTGGTAGCATCATTGGTAGTAATATTACAAACTTACTCTTAATACTTGGCACTTCAGCTGCTATTTACCCACTGACATCAAATAAGAAAATCGTGTTACGAGATGGCGGCACCCTAGTTTTTGCTTATCTAATTTTTATTTACTATGGCTATATCGGCATAATATCAAGACTCAGTGGCACGTTGTTTTTTTGTGGCTTACTGATATATTTGACATATTGCTACTATACGGCCAAACATGATCCAAAACCAATTGGATTTTCAGAATATGACGATGACAAAGCCATCACTAGCATAAAAAGTTTTAGCCTTATCATTATTGGATTTTGCACACTTATCTTCGGTGCGAAAATACTTATTAGTGGTGCAACAGCAGTGGCGCTCCAGCTTGGCTTATCTGAAGCAGTGATTGGCTTAAGCATTGTTGCACTTGGTACCTCACTACCTGAATTAGCTGCAGGTATAATTGCTGCTGCACGCAAACAAACCGACATTGCTATTGGCAATGCGATTGGCAGTTGTATTTTCAACACGCTTGGCATGCTCGGTATTACCGCAATGATAAAACCTCTGCCTATTGCCATTGATTTTCTCCATTATGATCTATGGATCATGCTCAGCATTACTATTTGCTTACTATTACTACTTATCACTGATTGGCAATTAAGTCGCAAAGAAGGGCTGTTCTGTGTTATGCTGTATGGAATTTATATTTACTGGCTGGCGTTGATTGCCTAATCACATAATACTCGCAATAGCCATGCACTAATATCACCGATCTCATCGGCGCTAATTTGGTGTTCCATCAAATAGTCGTGCCACTCGACCGAATAATTATTTGCAGCAAGCATTTCGTAGGTAATACGGCCAATACTATAAGGCAAGATAGTATCGTAAAATCCATGTGCTAAAAAAACTGGCGTTGATTGATTGGCTAGATTGAGTTGAGCTTTCAGTTGTTGTTCAAGTGGTAAGTAGGTTGAAAGCCCCATGATACCTGCTAGTGATAATTGATAACGTAAACCAAGATAAAGTGCTAACGCACCACCTTGAGAAAACCCAGCCAAGATAATTCGCTCACTACTAATACCACGCTGATTCTCTGCCTCGATTAATTCGATAATAGCTTGCTCTGATGCTTGGATACCTTTTTCATCTTGGCGCGCGTAACGGTCAAGCCCATAAATATCGAACCATGCTGGCATTGGTATACCACCATTTAACGTAACAGGTTGCACTGGTGCATGTGGGAAAATAAAGCGGATGCCACTATCTTGTGGCAAGCTAAGCTCAGCAACTATCGGCTCAAAGTCATGCCCACTCGCACCAAGGCCATGCAACCAAATTACAGTTGCAGTCACACTACTCACTGGATTAATTTCGATTTTCGACAACATCACAACCTCTAATAAACAACTGAGAACAAAGCGCGTTATTGATTTCTATTACCGACTTAAATATACTTTTTGCACTTATCAACAACTCTAGCACAGTTAACTTTAATTTAGGAGATAACATCAGCTAGATCGAATCAACCGACAGGCTATTTATATGTATCAACTCGCCTTATTCATTTTGCTGATTTATCTGACCGGCTGTGGTCAATCAGGTCCGTTGTATCTGCCTTATGATGGACAACCTCAAGCGAGTATGAATCAGTCGCAACAGAGTTGAGCTCAAGCATGGATTTCTTTAATCAGCAAGCAGACGCTTTATATGCTGAAGATGTGCCACTCACTGAGATAGCCAAACAGTATGGCACGCCATGTTTTGTTTATTCACGAGCAACACTAGAACATCATTGGCGCGTCTTTGATAATGCTTTGTCACCACACCCCCATCAAATTTTTTATGCAGTGAAAGCCAATAGTAATATTGCATTACTGAATCTATTATCGCGTCTCGGCTCAGGCTTTGATATTGTCTCGCAAGGTGAGCTCGAACGCGTACTTGCAGCAAAAGGTGATCCAACCAAAATAATCTTTTCCGGTGTTGGCAAACAAACTTGTGAAATCGAAAGAGCACTCGATATTGGCATCTATTGCTTTAATATCGAATCACTTGCTGAACTCAAACGCATCGCAGCAATTACCAAAGCGAATAGTATTCGGGCGGCTATCAGCTTTCGTATTAATCCAAACGTCGACCCACAAACCCACCCTTACATCGCTACTGGGCTTAAAGAAAATAAATTTGGCATTGACGATAGCGCAGTATTAACAGCTTATCAGTATGCTGCAGAACAAGAATTCTTAACAGCAACCGGCATTGCTTGCCATATTGGCTCACAGCTCACCCAGCTAACACCTTTTATCGATGCTCTTGACTGCATCCTTCACTGGATACAGCGATTAACAGCTATTGGCATTCAGCTCCAGCATATCGATATCGGCGGTGGACTAGGTGTTTGTTATGCTAATGAGGAGCCACCAACACCAGTCGACTATGCTAATGCTATTATTACTAAACTAAGTCAACACCAGCTCAAGCTTGGCGTTGAGCCTGGGCGTGCCATTGCTGCAAACGCAGGCATACTATTAAGCCGTGTAGAGTATATCAAGACAACGCCCGATAAAAATTTTGCTATTATCGATGCTGCCATGAATGATCTAATAAGGCCTGCATTATATAACGCGTATCATGCTATCAGCACGGTTAATGCATCAACGGCAATTGAAAACTACTATGATATTGTCGGCCCAGTCTGTGAGACCGGTGATTTTTTAGCAAAACAGCGTTTACTTCGCCTGCGAGAAAATGATTTAATTGCAGTTCGTAGCTGTGGCGCCTATGGCTTTAGTATGAGCTCCAACTACAATTCGAGACGGCGCGCAGCAGAAGTGTTGGTTGATGGCGATAAGGTATATCTTATCCGTAGCCGCGAACACTATGCAGATTTATTCTATAACGAGCACTTAGTCGATGATTAAAACCATTGCATTTAGCAAAATGCACGGGATCGGTAATGATTTTGTGATCATCAACAACCAAAATGGTCAGTTACAACTTACAAAACAACAGCGTCAGTGTATCGCCGATCGACATTTCGGTATTGGCTGCGATCAGCTGATTCTACTTGAAACCAGCAATAAAATAGGCTGTGACTTCTTCTATCGCATTTATAATGCTGACGGTAGTGCTGCCGAGCAATGTGGTAATGGCGCTCGCTGTTTAGCGCTATTCATACATCAGCAGCAACTATCAACTAAAACAACTATTAAAGTAGAAACGACTACCGGCACAACCGACCTTCGAATCATTGACAATCAACAGGTAACTGTTATCTTAGAGCCTCCGCAACTAAGCGCCAGCGCGATACCGATTTTAGCAGATGGTGAACAGTATCATTATCGCCTGACAACTGATTTAGGCGAACTAACGTTTACTGCGGTTAACACTGGCAATCCACATGCTGTTATCTGTGTCGATGATGTCAACACAGCACCCATCGCTAGCATTGGCGCTCTCTTGAGTCGGCACAAGATATTTCCGGAACAATGCAACATCGGCTTTATGCAAATCCTGAGTCGTGATGCAATTGCATTGCGCGTGTTCGAACGAGGTAGTGGTGAAACGCTCGCTTGTGGCAGTGGTGCATGTGCAGCTGTGGTTGTAGGCAGACTCGCAGAACAACTTGCAACAACAGTGCGCGTCCACTTGCCGGGCGGAGAACTACGGGTTCACTGGCCTCATCACACCGCAGCTATAGAATTAACTGGGCCAGCAACCCATGTATTTACTGGTCAAATTGATCTTGCTTGCTGACTTAGCAAATAAACACTCAATAAAAAATCAGCACCATTGCAAATCAATTTTTTTATTACTATCTTCTACACGGCTAAACGGATTTCTGGCTATTTTCACACAAAAGAATCAATAGTCCACTTTTCAATCTAGTTTCGCTATACTGATTCGACAAGTTCGGTTATGAAACGCACATTATGCAAATTATTATTTTAGGGGCAGGACAGGTTGGCGCTTCTCTCGCTGAAACGCTGGCGCGAGAAAACCATGATGTCACGGTTGTTGATATTAAGCCTGACAGCCTGACCATGCTACAAGCAAGCTTTGATATTCGCACCATTTGTGGACATGCTGCGCATCCTCATATTATTGAGCAAGCGGGGGCGAGCCAAGCAGATATGCTTATCGCTGCAACTAGCTATGACGAAATTAACATGCTTGCCTGTCAAATCGGGCATTCGCTTTATCAAATTCCGACTAAAATCGCTCGGATTCGCTCGCCACATTATTTGAGCCACCCAGAGCTGTACTGCAACAAGTCGATTCCAATTGATGTCCGTATCAATTCAGAACAGCTTATCACGCAACATTTACTTAACCTTGTGTACCATCCTGGTGCACTGCAAGTATTGGATTTTGCTGAAGGTAATGTGCAGTTAATTAGTATGCAAACTGATCAGCAAAGTCAGCTGGTCGGGCAAGCAATCGAAAATTTACCCCATTTTCTACCACAAATTAAAAGTCGCACCGCAGCCATCTACCGCAATAATCGATCAATCCCATTGTCAGGCACTACAACAATTCAAGCTAATGATGAAGTATTTTTAGTTGCCGAACGCAAGAATATTAATACCATTTTATTTTCGCTAGGGCGCGAAGCAAAATATTATAACCGTATTATTATTGCTGGCTGCGGTAATATTGGTGGTAGCCTAGCAAGCAAACTCGAAAATGAATTTCACGTTAAGATAGTCTGTCACAACCTAAATCATATTCAACGTTGGCATGAAAAATTGCGGCAGACGACTCTATTGCATGGCGAAGCATGCGACCAAAACTTATTAATCGATGAAAATATAGAAAATACTGATTTATTTTTTGCACTGACCAATGATGATGAAGCAAACATCATGTCATGTTTACTCGCGAAGAAGCTTGGTGCGAAACGTGTCATCGCATTGATCAATCGTATTGAATACGTTGACCTGATCCATGACAGCAGTATTGATATTGCTTTTTCACCACATCAAATAACTGTTGGTGCCATTTTAAAACATGTGCGTCATGCTGACACCGTGAATGTTTACTCACTACGTCGTGGCGCAGCAGAAGCGATTGAAATTATTGCCCATGGTGATCGATCAACATCACATGTGATTGGACGTAAGATCAGTGAAATCAATCTGCCTCCAGATACGCATATCGGAGCCATCTATCGCAAAGGCAAAGTGCTCATCAGTAATAAAAATATCACGATTGAACCAGAAGACCATGTCATCCTATTTGTGATGAACAAGCAATACATCAAATCAGTCGAGCGTTTATTTCAAGTTAGCGCAATCTATTTTTAATTATGAATATCGGCAGTATTTTTCGAATTATTGGCATTTTGATAATACTCTATAGCATGAGTATGTTGCCACCGTTATTACTCGAGATTTATTACAATGAAGTGACAGTTGCACCCTTTGGTTATTCTTTTTTATTTACGTTATTGATTGGCTTTCTCGTCTGGTTTACCCAACGTCATAAAAAACACGAGCTAAAAACACCGGATGGCTTTTTGATTGTAGTATTGTTTTGGTTCGTACTCAGCATCTTTGGCTGCGTTCCTTTTATGCTTGCTCAATATCCACATGAAAGCTTCACTGATGCAATGTTTGAAACTGTCTCTGGCATCACAACAACAGGCGCCACATTAATTAGCAATATCGATATTCTACCCCACTCGATCCTGTACTATCGCCAACAGTTACATCTATTAGGAGGCATGGGGGTGATCGTGCTTGCGGTCGCAATTCTGCCTATTTTAGGTATCGGTGGCTTACAGCTGTATCGTGCCGAGGCGCCTGGTCCGATTAAAGATACTAAATTAACACCTCGCTTGACTGAAACCGCAAAAGTGTTATGGGGCATTTATATTAGCCTTAATGTAATATGCGCACTCTGCTATTGGCTAGCAGGTATGACAACATTTGATGCAATTTGTGAAGCGTTTAGCACAGTATCAACTGGAGGGTTTTCACCACACTCAGATAGTTTTGCCTATTACCAAAGCCCTGCAATAGAACTGATCGCCTGCGTTTTTATGCTACTCGGTGCAACTAATTTTATATTACACTTTATCGCACTGCAGAAACGCAGCTTAAAATACTACCTGAATGAAGAGTTAAAGGTTTTCTTGCTCGCAACCCTCGCTATCACTGTTATTGCAGTGATTACTATTAACCTTGCCAACCATGTGCATAGCAAACAATTTTACCCTCTGTTCAAGACTTTATTCAATATTATCTCAATCATGACAACAACCGGCTTATTATCTGACAACATCGATTACTGGCCCTCATTCATACTAATTTTATTGATGTTCGCTGCTGTTATTGGTGGTTGCGCTGGCTCCACCAGTGGCGGGATCAAGTACATGCGCTTGTTACTGCTTTACAAGCAAACCAGCCAAGAAATTACTCGCCTTATTCATCCGCGTGCAGTGACACAAATTAAGTTTGGCAAACAAGTGCTACCAGAACATGTGATTCAATCGATGTGGGCTTTTATCTCAGCCTTTATTGCTTTATTTATTTTCTTATTGCTGCTCCTCATTGCTGATGGTTTAAATCTAGAAACTGCGTTTAGCGCGTTAGTCGCCTGTATTTCTAATACCGGTGTTGGTC
>CAWUKA010000027.1:0-22529 GCA_963922965.1 uncultured Gammaproteobacteria bacterium
CAAAGTCAGTAGCTCATCATCAGCCGGTTCAGGAAAATCACAAGATTTTACTGACTCAACCATACTAATAACAACGTCAACTGTGCGAAGTAGAATATCAATGATCTCTTTATTTGCTTTTGCGCGACCACGCCGCAGATCATCAACTAAATTCTCAGCATGGTGCGTTAACTCAACAAGATGAGTCAACTTAGCAAAACCAGCACCACCCTTGATGTTATGAAAACAGCGAAAAATAGAATTTAATAAATCGTTATTCTCAGCATCCTTCTCTAAATCTATTAATTCATTCGACACCGTATCTAGCATCTCACTGAATTCAGCGACAAGCTCATTTAAAGTATCTTTGTCAAAATCAATCTTATCAGCCATTAACTATTATTCCTCGAGTCTGAACAAGATATTACCCTCGAACTGATTGGATTACTTTTAGAATCTCTTCTGCTAATATTTCAGGGTGAAACTTCGAAACAAATTTGTCAGCTTTAACTGACTTCACTAATTCTTTATTGAACCCACCGCTTAGTGATGTGTGAAGTATTACTGGTAAATGTTGTAATTTTGGATGAGACTTCACATGCTTAGTCAAGGTGTAACCATCCATTTCTGGCATTTCAACATCGGTGATTATAAATAAAATCTTTTCCTGCACATCAAGATACTGCTCAGCATAGCTTTCTAGCAAGCTAAGACCTTCAACACCATTTTTGGCTATAATTGACTTAATGCCGATACTAGATAAAACAGCTGTGATTTGCTTTCGCGCTACCATTGAATCATCGACGATCAGTGCCTCATATTGACTATCCGTATTCTCGCTAATTTCATTTTTTATTCTAGTCTTAGTTTGCTCAGAAATTTCATTCTTAACTGGTAGCACATCCTGGAGTATTTTTTCGACATCAAGAATATCAACCAACTCTTCGCTGATACGGGCATAAGCAACGATTTGACTGTTAGAACTCATATCTTCCGGCGGCGAAGAAATTTCTTCCCAGTGCATATTTACAATCCGATCAACAGCACTAACAATAAAACCTTGCACTCGATTGTTATACTCTGTGACGATAACAAAAGATTTTTCCCGATCCGAAGCAGGTTCTAAGCCAATCGCTACTGATAAATCTAATAACGTAATTAGCGAACCGCGAATATCTGAAACACCAATGACAGCAGAATTATCATGCTTTATCTCATTAGTACCAGGATAGGTAATAACTTCTTGGACTTTGAAAACATTGATGCCATAAGTGTGGCCATTTGTTAATGTAAACAATAGCAAATCGATGCGATTCTTACCCGCGAGCTGAGTCTTCTGATCGACAATGCTTAGTAGCTCCGACATACTATTCTACCTTATGATTTACTTTCTTCTACTGAAACCATTTTCTCGATAGAATCTTGTAGCATTTCTGCAATCTTATCCTTCTGCTTAATTGAAGCTACAATATCGTTGTCAATTTCTTGATATACATCCATCATCTGGCAAATCGCTGTATTAATTTTTTCGAGTGAATCACCAGCTACTTTGATCTGATCAACACCAACGGTTGCATAACTAGTACCTTTTTTCATAACCTCAACGGCGTCAGTAATACCTGATTGTAACTCTTCAATAATCTCTTGGATTTCTTGAGTAGATGTATGAGTCCTCAATGCTAGCGTTCTAACTTCATCAGACACAACAGCAAAGCCACGCCCCTGATCACCGGCACGAGCTGCTTCTATTGCTGCATTTAGCGCTAGCAAATTAGTTTGCTCTGATACACCCTTAATAACCTCTAACACTTTACCAATATCTTGACTACGTTGTGACAGACGACCAATCACTCCACTTACTTTCTCAACCTCATTAGCTAAATCATTAATTGAATCATGAGTCTTATTTACTACTGATTTCCCTAGCCCGACTTCTTCACTAACACCAATAGAAACGTTTTTTACACTGTCAGTTTTATCTTGAATATGAGTCACGACTTTTGAAATACTAACAACACCTGTTGTCAACGCTATCATGGTGTTAGATATACTATTACGTATAATCCAACCCCATGCCGCACCAAGCGGGATTACAATCATAATAATAATCATGGCAATCTTACGTAATTTATCGTTAGTATTCTTAAGCGTGCTTGCGGAATTTGTCACTTTGACACCAACTTGATTGATCTGATCAATCATCTTTTTGTTTTTCTTCTCATTAATCGCTTGATCACGCTCCTTTCTCTCGGCAACTGAGTCAATTTTCTTATTAATATCAACAGAAAGGTCACGCGCTTTTTCAACTAATTCGACACCCTTCATGTGCTGTTCTCTCGCAAGCGATGAAGCAGCTGACAACATTAATTGCTGAAAGCGTCCAATATCTCCTAAAATACTCTTTACAAGCAGAGGATCAACTTTCTCAATTCGAGTCATTACTTGTTCTGAAGCCTTTATTTCTCGGATGGCATTTTTTTCTGAACCTCTATTCATGTTCAAGGTATAATCGTAAAACCATACCCTAGCCCGATCAAAGTGTTCACTTAACTTACGTAAATTCGTTAACTCATGTGATAAAACATTCGCTTCTTTGTTTAAAGCTAATTGTTTATCGACCAGATCGGCCTGTAAACCAACATAATCTTTCTGCTGATCAAACAGCAATGATGACTTAGATAAATCTTTTGAGAGATAGCCTAATGAAATCACATTGATCAGAATGTAGATTAGGCTCATCAGTAAAACCTGATTGACAATTGAGATCGATATACCAAATTTCATCTGCAGCACTCCACTAGGTCAATTATAATGAGTAAAACTTTATATTTTTTAAGCAACTTATCAACACGCTCGCACTATTAATAAAACTATAGTGCACAGACAATCTGCTGCAACCGATCACAATATTAAATTTTTAACGGTAAAAATAAGAAATTAAGAAAAAATGTTCAATTGGTAGGCTATAAAAAAGATAAGTCAGCACTGAACTGAGTTGCAAAATTTAATACAATTAGAATTGCTGTTTAGCAAATGCCAACCGCTGATCCAACCGGACTAACCTATCTCTATTTTGCTCAACATGGCGGCAACGCTGTAATAAGCCAGACTGATTAGCAATCTGGATATTCATACCTGGCCTTGCATTCAACTCTAAAATCAGTGGGCCCCGTGTTTTATCGAGCACAACATCCACACCAAGATAGCCAAGCCCGGTCATATCACAGCAACGCGCAGCAAGATGCAAAATAGTATCCCAGTGTGGGATCTCTAAGTTTGCAATTGCGTGTTGCGTATCCGGATGCTTGGTGATGATGTTGTTAAACCAAACGCCTTGTAACGTTAAGCCGGTCGCTAATTCGATTCCGGCACCAATCGCACCCTGATGCAAGTTAGCTTTGCCATCAGACTGCCTGGTTGGCAATCGCACCATTGCCATAACCGGGACACCCAATAACACGATAACACGAACATCAGGTACACCCTGATAAGTAATTTTTTCGAACACTGGATCAAAGTCAACACGCTGCTCTATCATCGCGACATCTGCTTGACCGCCTAGACTATACATCCCACTCAATATATTCGACACGTGATGCTGGAGTTGATTTAAGTCTATTAATATACCGTTTGATTTCAGAAAGCCATCGCTTAGCTCGCTACGGCCAGCAATAACTAGAATACCATCACCACCACTACCATTCGCTGGTTTAACAACAAAATCATCAAAACCATTAAGTAAATTTCCTAGCTGCTGGGCCTGATGTTCTATTTCTATAGCATGATAAAGCTTCGGCACAGCGATCTGGTTAGCATCTGCAAGACGTTTTGTCTCAAGCTTATTATCAACCAGTGGATATAAGCTACGCTTATTATAACGCATCACATAATGGTGGTTGCGCATATTCATACCCATAACACCTTTAGCAGATAAAGCTCTGGCGAGCTTCAGCAAGGATCTCATTATTCAACCAACGTCCTAAACCGATATAACTCTGTGACTCGGTATCCAGTATACTGGCCGAACACTAAACTAATGACCAAAACCAATAATAGCAATTCAGGGAAAACAAACACTAAATAGCGCACATAATCATTACTCATTGCTATATAACAGAGGCACGCAGCAAATAAACTGCCTGCACCTGCCTTGATGGCGTCAACCGGACCACGCTCATCCCAAACAATACAGATACGCTCAATCGTCATCGTGATAATCACCATCGGAAACAATGCAATTGACAACCCAGTCGCAATACCAAGCTGGTTACAGACAACTGTGATCATCATCATAATTAAGACGACAGTTGTTAATACTGCTGCCAGACGCGGCACCAGTAACAACCGAACATGCTCCAGATAAAAACGAACCAACAAGCCTAGACTAACAATCAAAGTAAAGAGTATTAAACCAGCAGCAAGCTCAGTATCACGAAATGCCAATGCAATAAGCACTGGCATAAAAGTACCGAAGGTAGGTATACCAATAAAGTTTCGCAAGATAATAATAATCAAAGCACCAATCGGAACTGCTAACATGACTTTATAAACTTGTTGCACCTGCAGCGGTAAATTCAAAGTTGAGAAGCGCATTAGCAATGATCCACTGTCCGTGTGATGCTGATAAGACAAATTTAACAAGCTTTCCATATTTCGCGAAACAGCAAAGTTAACTTGCAAATTATCAACGCTATCATGACTATTAATCAACTTAACATCAGCACCGTGCCACCATAGCAAATAATCTGGCGGCAAACCGAGCGCGCCGGTTGTTGGATTAATGTAAATACGATTTTTCCCGTTATAGGCTTCTATCCATGGCTCTAGCTCAGCCTTCATTTTAGTATCTTTCAACCGCAAACCAAATACAACCCGAGCGCGCACATGAGCAATATTAAGCACAGTGATTGCAGTCTTAGCGAGATTTTTTGCTGAATAGTCACGATCCAAAAGAAATTGAGCATTGGTATTATCTTTGTTATTTAACTGACGAACAGTTGCTGCCGCAAAAGTAGCAACATCTGCTGATTGCTCCCGAATCGGCTCAAGTAATGCATTAGCAGCAGAACGCTCAGGACCAATCAACTGTTGCCGATTCTCAATAGCCTGCATTGTATAGCCTACTGGTGGTGCTTTACTGTTTTTATAAACGGTAGCTCTGTAGTAAAGAATCCGATTACCTCTATCGAGCCGTTTAGACCAGACTAAAATTTTATTATCACCAATATTACGAGTAGTAGAACCATAATTACGCGAGATAAAATCTTCACCAATAACATTAAAGCCAGGCGGTGCATTTAAAATTTTAGTACTAACACGGATAGGAACATTTTCCTTCGGCACAAAACTAATATCTTCTTCTATCGTCCAGAGCTCTATCTTTTCATTCGGCTTAAGCGGCAAACCTAACACAAAGTGCTTATAGGCAAAGATACTAACAGAGCATAGCGTTAGAAAAGTAATCAAGAAATACAAATGATAGTTTCTCATTTACCACCTGACTGTTGGCAATCAGCTTCTTGTAATTGTTTTTTGGCTGGATCGACGATAACACCGATCTTCTTTAAGTCACTGCGGCCAAGTAACATTGGGTAAGCAAATTCGGCTCGATCGATCAAGTTAACGCTAATAGTGGTGCGGATACCCGCTAGACAAATATCAACCTCAACCACTGGTCGCCGTGAATGACTAGCATTCTCATCAGAAGTTTCGTCAGAGCGTTTCAATATTTTAGCATAACGCTGCAACCGACGCTCCAGCACCACCGGAGTGCTTCGCTGTGAATCGGTTGTTGTGAAACGCAACCAAGTTTCATCTGCACGAGTAGTATATTGAATGTTGGCCGCATGCAATGAAGACATACCTGCGCCAGTATCTAGCTTGGCTTGTAGGTGAATTTGTTCAGGCAACAACATCACGTCCTCAACATA
Organism: uncultured Gammaproteobacteria bacterium; assembly: GCA_963922965.1. Classification (GTDB taxonomy): domain Bacteria; phylum Pseudomonadota; class Gammaproteobacteria; order CAWUKA01; family CAWUKA01; genus CAWUKA01. The sequence continues at coordinate 5,910 of CAWUKA010000027.1, forward strand.
ACCTAATGTACTAAGCTTACTCGTGGTGGCTTCGGCAAACACCGAATGAGGCAAAAGCAAACCAAGCAATAACGCCAAGCAAACGATTAAGCTAGATGGCTGCGCTCGATAACATTTTGTTTGCGAACCAGCGAAATCAACAGCAAAACAGTCATCATTCAAATACGAAAGAGAAGACATGTTTCGGTTACGAATGCCTAACTACGGGCTTATCTATTTTTCTCAGTGTTCGCTTGATAGCATTATGTTGAGATGTTTTAGCGTGGCTAGCTTGAGTTGTAGATTTACCTATATAAGCATTGTGCTTACTAAAGCGCGGTTTCTGCGTGCTGACTTGAGAGATAGTGGTCACAGGAGAAAGTGAAAGTGAGGCAACAGGCTTTGACTTGCTGCTAGCCTGCTGTTTTACAAGCTGGGCTTGTTTCTGCCTCAGTTGTTTTGCCTGATGGATTTTTGCAAATGCAGCTTCGCGGTGATCGTTGAGCGCTTTAAACAATGTCTTTCTGCTACTAAGTTGAGTCATTTTCGCTTGCTTCATAACGATTTGATTTGTGGTCACCTTAACCTGTTTGACCTGCTTATTAGAAACTTTGAGCTGAGGTGCGTGAGGTTTTACCGCAGGTTTACTCGATTTCACAAACAATTCAGGCAGGGAATGTTGATTCGGACTTAGCAATGGCTTCGTTACTGTTGTTGACTTCATAGCAGCTGAGCGCAGTAACCGAGGTAACTCGGGATGCTTCGGCATGTTTGTTTGTAACACACGTAGTGATTTGTCAGCTTGCTGATCCATGCCTAGTGCACGATAACTCTTCACCATAACAACCAAAGCATCGGCAACACTGGGTGCGCGTTGAAAATGACGGACAACATGGTCTGCTCGATTAACTGCTGCAATAAATGCCCGACGTCGCAAATAATAATTTGCGACAACAACATCTTGACGCGCGAGTAACTCTCGTAAAAAAACCATACGCATTTTCACATCAGGGGCATAGCGGCTGTCAGGGTAGTGAGCTAATAGCGTACTGAAATCACTGAAAGCTTGTTTTGCTGGGCCTAAGTCACGCATTGCTCTATCGACTTTCAAATACCGATGGAGCGGCGGGCGATCCTGATAAAACCGAGCAATACCACGCATATAATAGGCATAATCGGCATCCTTATCATTTGGATAAAGATGTAAATAGCGGTCAGCGGCAGCCAAAGCAGACTCTGTATCATCAGCCTTGAAATGAGCATAAATAATATCCAAGCGCCCTTTTTTGGTATAGTCGGAAAATGGATACAGCGCTTCCAACGCTTCAAAACTCTCAGCGGCAGCACGATAAGCCTCAGTCTTTAACTGCTTCTGCGCCGCTTCGTAAATTTTGATATCACTATCACCGCGATAGTCCATGTAGGGATCTTTGATTTCATTCGCACAAGCTGCTAATAAAGTAACAAGCAGACAAATAATGCCAGGATAAATAAAGGCGGGACGTTGCTGAGTGCGTCGGCTAGGTTGAATGGTCATATTCATCTGAATGGATTCTCCACTTAATAATCATGAAAAACTGTTGATTATAATACTTTTTTGTTGACAGTGGCTCAGTATATACCGATGCAAGCAGATGAAAAAGGTATGCAAATTAGTTTACTTCGAGCTAATCGCAATAAAATAGGCGCAGAAGCTAGATTTTTAATGCCAGCTGGATAAAATAAGCTCAACTTTGGCAAAATATGGTATGACAAATGATGATAACAGAGCAAGTTAGCGAGCAGACTGTTTGTGACACCATTACCATTGAAAAAATCTTGCCCACGGCATGCTTAGGCCTTCGCCTCGATCAAGCACTGGCACAGGTACTACCGGACTTTTCCCGTTCACTATTGCAGCAATGGATTAAACAGGGCGGACTGACACTTGACGGTCAACCCTGCACTCGAGCAACACAAAAAATACGTGGTGGTGAAGCAATTCGCATTATCGGTCAATTGCGTAGCAAAGAAAACTGGTCAGCAGAAGACATACCACTTGATGTTGTCTACCAAGATCAGGATTTAATCGTTGTGAATAAGCCAGCGGGGCTCGTCACTCATCCAGCAACTGGGCATCCAAGTCACACCCTAGTCAATGCTCTGCTCCGGCATGCTCCTGAGCTTGAACATTTGCCGCGTGCTGGTTTGATTCATCGACTTGATAAAGACACCAGTGGCTTATTGGTGGTCGCACGCAACCGGATGAGCCACCATGCATTAGTTGCTGCTATGCAAGCGCGTAACATAGAACGACAGTATCTTGCTATTTGTCACGGTCAATTGGCAGATAATGGCAGAATTGACGCGCCAATCAAACGCCACCCCAAGAACAGAATTAAGATGGCGGTTGTCAGCCATGGCAAACATGCAGTCACTCACTTTCAAGTCATCGCCCGCTGGCAACATCTTAGCCTGGTGAAGATTAAGCTAGAAACCGGTCGTACCCACCAAATTCGAGTACACTTTGCACATCGACGGCACCCATTATTGGGTGATAAAACCTACGGTAAAAAGCTGTATGGTCTAGGAAATTTCAACAACGATACCGTTAACTTGCTGGAGAGCTTCCAAAGACAAGCATTGCATGCACAGTCACTGCATTTGATTCATCCACGCAGCCAAAAAAGCTTGACATGCTCAACGCCGATCCCGCATGATTTGCAACAACTCATCACATCACTCGGAGCACCCTAAAAGTTTAGATATGCACGCAATCTCAGCAAACTGGCCAGCTCCGAGTACGATAAAAGCATTTACTAGTTTGCGCACTGGCGGTCTCAGTGATGGTGGCTACGAAAGTTTTAATATTGCTACCCACGTCGGCGATGATTTGGAAATAGTTAAGAATAATCGCGAACGACTTATAGATAACCTCAACCTACCCAACACATCAGTCTGGTTACAGCAGGAACATGGAGCACAGGTTGTCTGTGCTCATGCGGCAGCGGACACACAGCCCACCGCGGATGGAAGCTGGACTCACAAGCCCAATGTGGTTTGTGTTGTACAGACCGCTGATTGTCTACCGATTGTCCTGGCTGACAAAGCCGGCAGTACTGTGGTTGCAATCCATGCCGGTTGGCGTAGTTTGAATGCTAACATCTTGCAAGCCGCGGTCAATCGCTTTAACTGTGCTCGAAACGATATTCTTGCTTGGTTTGGCCCTGCCATTAGTCAAGCTGCCTATAAAGTTGATCACGATCTATATCATATTTTCTCCAAGCAGCTGCCCGAGCTTGTTGTAGCCTTTCAACGCAGTGATGACAAGTGGTTGTGCGATCTAACACTGATCGCTGAACTGCTGTTGCAAGCATGTGGCGTCAATGCAATTTACCGATCTGGGCACTGCACTTATCGAGAGAACGACAAATTTTTTTCCTATCGCCGTAACAATAAAACAGGTAGAATGGCGACATTGGTTTGGAAACAAACACTAGGGCCACTATAACATCGAGGCGAGTTGGGAACTTAAAATAAAAGCAGAGATAAAGACAAAAGAATATGGCTTTTTTCTTAAGGTTTTCTTAATGATTGTTTGATAATATCTCCAACAATTGAAATGGAGATGAAAGTTGGGCTTGGGTATACGATTTCATATAATGGGTGACATAGGCATATGACAACTGGTTCAAGTCGGTTGACTGATAATCCTAATCGTTGGCTACCGGATGGCGACACACACCATCCCGACCATCCTTCCACTTCTCCTCCTGCTCAACAACAGCTCCATCATAATACTGAAATTGAAGAACTACCTCACTGGGTCGAGCAGAAAGCCCAACCTACAGAACAAAATAGTCGCTTGAGCCAGTTTTGGCTCGGAATACGAACATCACGACCTGTGCGGCTTTTTTATGAGGTATTAGGCTCGGCGCTTACCTATCTAAAAATTTTAGACACAGGCCACAAAACACTTTTCAAAGCACAAGCAATGGGTCACTCCATCTTAACTGCATTTGGTATTTTTATCATACCGAAAGTATTCACAACCATATTTATGAGTGGTCAAACAACTCGTGAACACTTTTCCCGCTGCTCAGTAAGCGATGAAGAAATCAAACATCATTTACCTGTTAGATTCTTAGAACGATGTGCAATGCACGCTGACATGTTATTCTTGGAATCAAATTCTGACAAATTGGGTTTTAGCCTTGAAGATCGCATCAGTTTCATGGTGTTAAGAGCGCGAGTGCGGAACCTGGCTTTCGAGTCCGAACTAACTCAAATGCATCCCACAATAGGGGGTAGAAGTAGCGACAGTAGTATTGCGTTGGGGCTACTTCAAAGCGCGTTCAAAAGCTTGCAAGACACGCATATGCAGCGTTACTTTCAAGACAAGCATACTGCAATGTTTGAGCAAGTATATGAAGAACTAAGCAAAGCCGGAGAAAAATCTTCTTACTCAAAATTTAAAGTTGCACCATACCGCATCTCTCATATTTATGATGCGTGGCTCGAGCAAATTCATAAACAGCCTCTTAACTTCACGCGAAAACAGAGAGCTTGGCCGTTTTTTTGGCGTCAAAAAACAAAATCTTGCAATACCAATACAAATCCTGAGGCTTACAGAGCAGTGTTGCGCGCGATGTACCAAGTCAGAGAGGCCACCCGCAGCCTAAGAGCTCACGGCAACGATGAGCGTTATCGTAGGCAACTTAAAGCAATCATCGCCATGCTTGAGGCAAAAATTGGTCAGCTGACTGATGACAGTAGAACTCGGCTTGAAAAGATGATTCAGGCTTGGGATGGTAACGATGAACACCTTTTTGCATTTGTCCAACAGTTCAGCACTAACCCAATAGTTACACAACGTGTAGTTGAACTCCTATCAAAAGAGAATCAAACTGCCGATGCACGTTTACACTTAGGGAAAAATCAATCTTTCGCAGAATTTGTTGGCTGCTACATGACAGTAATCAATGCACTTTCTGGCGTCTTCATCAGCTACTATGGCATCGTCACTCTGCTTGCCTCTTTACATGTTAACCCAGCCTCTTCACTATTTGTCACCCTGTTTGTAGTTGCTTTATTAGTAGACTACTACGCTAGTTATACCTTCACGCTAGAGAACATCATTTATTCCTGCGGCAAAATTGGAGAATTAGTCGACGATGCATCGCTAGAACGACTAACGTCTAAGACAGGCAGAGAAAAAACAGCTATCACCGCCTCGATCGTTATCAGTTTAGCGCTGGGTGGCAGCTCAGCACCACTTGCCTGGATTTCTACCCAAGCTTTTCTTACTCATTTTTTTGCATCTTGGTCTCTGCCAATACTTTATACATTCAATGGGTTTATCACCGTGATGGCAGTGATTGCTTCGATTTGTCTGCTATCGAGACAGGTTTACGTATCTTGCTTTGACACTGATTACATTGATAACGAGCCGTGCCCACCTGGCCTGCTGAATGCATTAAAATACTTTTGGAGCCACATCTACCGAACATTTTTCAAGAGGTTAGTTGACAAAACCATCAATGTAAACAGCAAAATAGCAGAAGACTATAAGGGAATGCGGATATTCTTTCAGTATGCTGGTTTACTGTTCGGTATAGTGATGGGCGTGCTCACAGCAGTCATCAACATATATGGTGTCCGCATCGGCTTATTGAAAAATGGTTTCGGCGCTGGCCTAAATATCTTCTTAACCTCCTGTTCAGCCATTGGTAGCCTTTACCTATATGTACCGAAGACAGCTCAAGGCGTGTCAAAAATGGTTAACGACGGATGTGAATGGATGATTTCTACCTATGCACAATGGTTTACCCAATCAGGCCAAAGCACAGCCAAGCAGCAGGCCCAACCAAGTCCGGCTGCCCAGCAGTCGACGTTTTGCAAACCAACTTCTGCTGTTGTAAACGCAATAAGTACTCAGGGCCTTTACCCGTTTCATGGTCTTGAGGCCCTACCAAAGCGTGGACTTAGCACTAGCCACTCAGTTACACTACCTTCCAGTGTGGAGAATGGGGACGATACTTTACTCAAAAAATCCTGGACTGAAATTCGAGTATATCTGCAACAAGAATCACAAAATGGAGAACCACCAGTACAAGCATCTGTTCCTACTGTTCTTGCAGTAAGTGGTCCTAATCACCCAAGCCCCCCCAGTGGTAGGAGTGCCACTTCCCCTCAATGCTTTCCAAGCGACTGCTTTGATGAGTCACGCGTCGGCGGCGCTGCTGCCACTCTAGTAGAGTGTGAACAGCCAGCGGTAGGTAATGCGTGTTAGCTATAGCTAATACAGTCCGACTCTACCCGTATCTAACCTCAATCAAAATAGCTGTTTCATTGCTAGCCCTTATTTGCCTACATTCAGTCAGGCAGCAGTTAAATCAAGCTAGAAGTTGAGAAGAGCTGTCTATGTAAAACCTCAGTAACAATCCTTTATGGCTCTTCACGGAGTGCAACGAATAATGCACCGGAACCACGTATCACACGTAACAGCAAATGATTTTGTTCCTGCTGCGCGAGGCGAGACGCTGCCCGATTTAACCCATTAAGTTCAGTGACGGTTTGCTGATTGATGTTGATAATGACGTCACCGGGTACTAAGCCAGCACGCCAACCAGCGCTATTTTCTGTGATTTGAGTAACGACAACACCTTCTAACATACCATGAGCGACTGTTTGTGCTTTAAAGTCATGCAAACCTAAACCGGCAAATAGTGGATTGCTCACCAGCACTAAACTATTATGAGTATTCGGATCAGCAAGTGAAATGGTGTAAGACTTTGGCTTGTTATGTCGTAGTAACTCAAGCTTAACAGCACTACCAACCCGGTGTAAGCCAACAACGTTACGAACCTGTGCCGCATCTCGAACAAGCCTACCATCGATGTGAGTAATGATGTCGCCTGGCATAATGCCAGCTTTAGCAGCAGGAGAACCGGGCGCGATAAATGCCACAAGAGCACCATCGGTATTACTCATTGCAAAATCCTGCGCTAAGTCAGGTGTGATTTTTTGCACGTAGACGCCCATTAAACCACGCTTAACCTCGCCATAACGAACAAGTTGCTGCATCACACTTTGTGCCATATTAATTGGAATAGCAAAACCAATGCCAACACTGCCAATATTCGCAGGTGATAGAATAGCTGTGTTAATACCAACTAAACGACCCGATAGATCAATTAAAGCACCACCAGAATTACCGACGTTAATCGCCGCATCAGTTTGAATAAAATCCTCATAACCTTCAATACCGAGTCGTGAGCGACCCATCGCACTGATAATCCCTGAGGTAACCGTTTTGCTTAAGCCAAATGGGCTGCCGATAGCAGTAACAAAATCACCAACTTTAATTTTATCGGAGTCACCCAAAGTCATTGCGACTAATCGTGGTGCCTTAATCTGCAAGACGGCGATATCTGAAGCAGCATCTTGACCGATCATCTTAGCAACAAATTGGCGACCATCATTCAGTGTCACAACAACACGGTTGGTCTTCTCTAGTAAGTGAGCATTGGTAATGATATAGCCATTGGCTGAATCAAGAATAACACCTGAACCAATGGTTGCGAATTTATTATCCTTTGATTCTGCGTGCGGTTGGAGTGGTTGCTGTTTCTGCTGCTGAAGTTGAGAGCGTATGCGTGCCTCAGCGTCGCTCAACTCACCAACTGCTGCGATATTCACAATCGATGGCATCACTTTTTCAATCATTGGCGCCAAACTCGGTAAGCGCTTGCCTGCAACCTCTTTTGGTAATACAGCAGCATAATCCACGCTGGGCAAACAGAGTAAAAAAAGTATTAAACAATGAAGGTATAGTTTCATAGCAATTCCTCGTGAATTAAGAGTGTTATTCTAGCAACACTCGCTAGAATAACCTATTCAATGCACTGAGTACAGCCGGTGCAAAAAACCCTAACAGCAACTTAAATCTTGTCAATTCAAGGAGTAACAATGAAACTGACCCACCGCCATATCTTCTGTGGCTTCCTACTATGCCTTATGTCACTGTGCCAAGCCGGCACCAAAGCAAGTAAACTTGCCACACTTGAAACACAAAGCTGGCAAGCACAACAGCAGCAACAAACAAAGCGACTATCAAAACTAGTAGAGAAGCAATTTGAGATATTATATCAGTTGCCTAAAGCAGACTTAGTACGAGTCACTAAACCTTACCTTAGCGCAAAAACAGAGTTTGCTAGTGACCAACATGAACAAGCAACCGTGTTACCCAAACTAATCTCAAGCTATCGGGAATTAAAACAAATCAATCAACAAGCGTGGGATGCAACTCGGGTTGCAAAAGCTGAATTTGAACTTTGGCAAAGCCAATCAAACTCAGCCACCAAAACAGCAGAACTTGCTACAAGGCAACAGCAACTTTATCAATTACTGTATCCAACTCACTCTCTGCCACAATTAAAAAAAGCCGCTTACCTAAAGACAGTTGCAGCTGACTACCGTGATCAACTACAAGCGATGGCTGAACCCACAAGCAAACAAGATTGGCAGCATATCAGTTTATTACTTAGGCTTGCTTATCAGGCACTGCTCGCCTAGTAAGGCTAGAAAACTATCGCCTTTCACACTGGATTATCAATATCGATATACTGATAATCTAGTGTGAATGTTTCTAAAAGCTTGTTTCCAAGCGCTTGCACGCCATAACGCTCAGTAGCATGATGACCGGCCGCAAAAAAATGGATGCCATGTTCGCGTGCAATATGTGTCGTTCGCTCTGATACTTCACCGGTAATATAAGCATCGACGTCTAAGGCAGCAGCTTCAACTATAAAGTCTTGCGCTGCGCCAGTACACCAAGCGATGCTATTAATTGAAGCTGGACCACTAGCAATATGCAATGGTAGTCGTTGCAAGCAAGTCGCAACATGCTCGCTAAAGGCCACAGCGGACATTGGCTGTAAAAGCTGCCCGTGCCATAGCAAACTGGCAGCACCAGGCTCTGCTTGCAGACAGCTATGATCTGGCTGCAACAATAATTGTTTGGCTAACTGTGCATTATTGCCAAGCTCAGGGTGGGCATCGAGTGGTAAATGGTAAGCAAGCAAACTCATGTTATGGGCCAGTAATGTGGCTAAGCGAGCTCGCTTTAGGCCAACCACACAAGGATCTTCTCCTTGCCAAAAATAACCATGATGGACGAGAATTAAATCCGCCTGTTCAGCAATAGCAGCCTCAAGCAAGGCTTGGCAAGCACTGACGCCAACAACAATCTTATTTACTTCAGCACGACCAGCAACCTGTAAGCCATTTGGGCAGTAATCTTTAAACTGTTGCGGCAGCAACAACTCATCACAATAGTTTACGATGTCAAACAATGATGCCATATCACTCACCTAGGTTAATCGCTGATACGACGAATATCAGCCCCTAACTGACCAAGCTTTTCTTCAATACGCTCGTAACCGCGGTCAATATGATAAATTCGATCGACAATAGTCTGTCCCTCAGCTACCAAACCTGCCAACACTAAACTAGCTGATGCACGTAGATCAGTTGCCATCACCGGCGCGCCGTTTAGCGCCGATACACCACTTGAAACAACGGTATTACCTTTAAGCTGAAAACGAGCACCCATTCGTAACATTTCTTGCACATGCATGAAGCGATTTTCAAACACTGACTCAGTTACTGTGCCCACACCACTAGCAATTGCATTCAGCGTCATCATCTGTGCTTGCATATCGGTTGGAAATGCTGGGTAGGGAGCGGTGATCACATTCACAGCAGTCGGACGCTGGCCATGCATATCGAGCTTAATCCAATCAGGACCTTCTTCGATATCAGCACCTGCCTCACGTAACTTCTGGATCACCGCCTCTAGTAAGTAAGGCGCGATGCCTTTAACCTCAATACAGCCCGACGTAATTGCAGCAGCAGTCAAGTAAGTACCAGCCTCAATGCGATCAGGAATAATACGATATTCACCACCGGTTAGCCTTTCGACACCGTCAATGATTAAGGTATCAGAGCCGATTCCAGAAATCTTTGCACCAAGTAAGTTTAAGAATCTTGCTAAATCCTGAACTTCAGGTTCGCGCGCTGCATTGCGGATGATTGTGCGCCCTTCGGCAAGGCATGCAGCCATCAATAAATTTTCAGTGCCAGTCACTGTCACCATATCCAGTACGATTTCAGCACCTTGCAGCCGTTTATCGGCACGCGCTCGAATATAGCCATTTTCAATCTGCAACTCAGCACCAAGCGCTTGCATACCCTTGATATGTAGATCAACTGGCCGTGTACCAATTGCGCAACCACCGGGCAACGACACATCGGCGCGACCAAATCGAGTTAACAGCGGCCCGAGCACTAGAATAGAAGCACGCATGGTCCGGACTAATTCATACGGTGCAACACAGTTGTCAACCTGACTCGCATCTGCCTCTACTGATAATTGCTCATCAACCAAAAAACCGACGCCCATGCGACCCAATAGCTCCATGGTTGTAGTGACATCCTGCAAGTGAGGTACGTTTATTAATTTTACTTTTTCAGTTGCGAGCAGAGTCGCGACGAGAATAGGTAGTGCAGCGTTTTTAGCACCCGAGATCTGTACATCACCTTCTAGCTTCACACTGCCATTGATTATTAATTTATCCATAGTATCTCATCAATCAAATCTTAAAGTAGAGCTGTGGCTGATTGCCATTCAGCTGAGGTCAAGGTTTGCATGGTCAATGCGTGCAGCTCACCACTTTGAATATAATTAGTCAAAATCGCGTAAACCATCTGCTGGCGCTTCACCCTTGACTGACCGATAAACATTTCACTGACGATGACTACCTCAAAATGCACATCATCCGGTGAATTAACTTGCAAATACTCAGGCTGCAATGCTGAACTGATCAGCTCGCCAATACTATTCTTATTCATACTTAATTCTCAGTCATGATCACTTTAGTCATCCCAGTCAATTGCAAATACGTTTGGAATTGATCTGGCAAGTCAGTAAACCGCAACTCACAGCTTTGCGCCACACAAAAGCGCTTCCACTCGATTAACAAAGCGATACCGGCACTATCGGTGTATACAACGTTACGTAGGCTAATAGTCGCTTGCTTGACAGTGGCAAAAATGGCTATACCTTGTGGCAAAACACGCATAACAGTACCAAAATTTAATGCGCCTGACAAAAATAATGTGTCATCCTGCTGACTTAGTGTCGCCATCGAACCCCTCACAGCAATTACCGCTTGGTATTATGATTTTTAATTTTAGTGATTAACTCATTGATATCAGTACCTTTACTCAAGGTATCAGCGAACTGGGCACGAAAACTTGCAACCATACTAATACCTTCAACACTGAAATCATACACCTTCCAGCCACTGCTACGATAAACTAAACGGTAAGTCACTGGTATTTTAGGCCCTTCTTTGCGGAAAATTTCAGTCGCAACCTGGACTCGGGTAGTATCAGCAGTCAACCGGTCACGCATCGGTAAAAAACGAATAGCCTCATCATTATAATCTGCTAACGCGCCACCATAAGTACGAACGACCAAGTCAGTAAAAGCTTTAACGAACTGTTTCTTTTGGCTAGCATTGGCTTGTAACCAAGCGTCTCGACCCAAAGCTGAACGCGACATACTGACGATATCGACATGTGGCAATAGAATTTGATCAACGATGCTATAAACCGTAGCAGGTTTTTCCTGCAGTTGTAGCTGCTTTGCTTTGAGCTCAGCAATTAATTGATTAGAAACTTTTTCTAGCATCATAACAGGCGATGGCGGAATCGCTGCCACTGCCGCCGACATGAACAATAAAATCATTAAACTGGAAACAGCATATTTTTTCATAATCACTACCTCACTTAAATTATTTGGCTTCAGTTTTAAATAACAAATGTCCTATTAAATTTTCCAGAATCAATGCAGGGTGAGTAATCTCAATTTTATCACCATCTTTCAGCACCGCTTCGTCGAAGCCAGGGATTAAACCAACATAGTTAGCACCAAGGATACCGGCCGTATAAATACTCGCTGAAGTATCAGTGGGCAATGCTGCTGCATCGTTGCTAATCCAAAGTTTCGCCACAGCTTTATAGGCTTTTGTATCTAATTGGACATCAATAACTCTTCCAATTTTAACACCGGCAAGTTTAACTGCAGCGCGCGGCTTTAAATCGCCAACATTATCAAAATTTGCTTTGATTACATAACCATCGGTACTGACATGATCGCTGATGTTACTAACTCGAAAAGCTAAAACAACTAGCGCCGCAATCCCTGCTAACATAAACAAGCCAACGATTAGCTCAATAATCATATCGCGATCCATCACCACCCTCCCAGCATCACTGCTGTTAATATAAAATCTAGACCTAGCACCGCCAATGAAGCATAAACTACGGTCCGCGTTGTTGCTCGGCCAACACCTTCAGCAGTTGGTAATGCGGCAAAACCTTGATAGACCGCAATCCAAGTGGTAACGATAGCAAAGACAACACCTTTATAAAATCCACTCATAACATCGATATGAAAATCAACCGAGGATTGCATATTATTCCAAAACGATCCTTGATCAACACCAAGCCATTCGACACCGATTAAGTATCCGCCAAAAATAGCCATCGCATCGAACACTAACACCAACATTGGCAAGCTTATGAAACCAGCCCAGAATCGTGGCGCCACAACAAAATGCAGCGGATCGACGCCCATCATATCCAAACTGTCGAGTTGTTCAGTCGCTTTCATCAAACCGATCTCTGCGGTCAATGCTGAACAGGATCGACCAGCATAAAGTAGCGCAGCAACCACGGGGCCAAGTTCACGCACCACACTTAATGCCAGCAGTTGGCCTAGCTCTTGTTCAGCGCTAAACTTCTCTAGTGTATTAAAGCCTTGTAGTGCAACCACTGCACCAATGAACAGCGCCGACAACATAATAATTGAAAGCGACATAGCACCGACACTATAAATCTGTTGAATCAATAGCGGGAATGAACGCGTTGGCTGTGGCCAACGTATGACAGTTTGCCACAAAAAGATACCTGAACGACCCAAGGAAATACCATAATGCACCCCTCTATGGCCTAGCTCCAGTACAATGTTGCGCCTCATGATACTACCTCTTGTTTGCAACCGACAAAATCTTCGTAAAAATCGATAGCGGGATAGTGAAATGGCACCACACCATCTGGCAACCCACGCATAAATTGATGTACCTGCGGTGAGCGATCAGCCATTACAGCCGTCGGTTCACCCCGAGCAACGATGTTGCCACCTGCCATCACATAAATTAGATCAGAGACAGCAGACGTTTCAGCGACATCATGAGAAACGATGATAGTGGTTAGGCCTAGACTTTTATTCAATTTCTGAATTAAACCAACAATTACACCCATTGAAATTGGATCTTGGCCAGCAAATGGCTCGTCATACATGATCAACTCCGGATCAAGAGCAATGGCCCTTGCCAACGCGACCCGTCGGGCCATACCACCGGATAATTGGCTGGGCTGCAAATACAACGCACCCCGCAAGCCAACCGCTTCTAATTTCATCAGCACGATATGACGGATCAAAGCTTCACTCAGTTCAGTATGCTGACGCAGTGGAAAAGCGACATTATCAAACACACTCAGGTGAGTGAAGAGAGCGCCATTTTGAAACAACATACCCATACGTTTTCGCACGGCATGAAGCTTTTGCCGCGACAACTGTTGAATATTGGTGTCATTGACATAAACCTGACCCTGTTGCGGCCGCAGTTGACCACCAATCAGTTTTAACAGCGTGGTTTTACCAGTGCCGCTCGGACCCATGATGGCTGTAATCTTACCACGTGGTATCTCTAGACTAATATTATCAAAAACTGTACGGCGTGAACGATAAAAGCTCAGCTGTTCAATTTTGATGTGGGTATCATTTTGCATCCACCAACCTTTTGCTCTTGTTGTTAAGTCTTTGTCAAAGCAAGCATTTATCTGTTAAATAATGATGGCCTATAAAATCATACTTGTCGAATTTTATCCCGTGACAAGCTTTCTATGACTAGAATTAATTCAACATTAGCTGGAATCACGGTAGAATCAAAACTGTGTTGTTTAAATTGATTACGGAACAATAAAATGGAAACAGTAAAATCAGAACGCGAGTCAGTTAGCTTACAAGAAACGCTGCTCAAACAAGGCGAAGAATTACTCAGAGCCGAGGCTAATGCCATCAGCCAACTCAGGAGCAAACTGGATCAGTCATTTACCGCAGCATGTCAATTAATTTTGCAGTGTAAAGGCCGTATTGTCATCACAGGCATGGGTAAATCAGGCCACATCGCCAACAAGATCGCCGCAACCTTTGCCAGCACCGGCACGCCTGCTCTATTCGTTCACCCAGCTGAAGCTAGCCACGGTGATCTTGGCATGATCACTGCTAACGACAGTGTGATTGCTATTTCCAATTCTGGCCAAACTGAGGAGCTATTAACAATTTTGCCGATGATCAAACGCCTCCAGCTACCACTGATTGCCATCACTAGCAACCCGCAATCAAATTTGGCGCGTTTTGCCAATGTTCATTTAGATACTCACGTCAAACAAGAAGCGTGCCCGCTGCGACTAGCACCGACCACCAGCACGACAGTTTCACTCGCACTCGGTGATGCACTCGCAGTCGCAGTTTTAAAAGCTAAAGGTTTTAGTGCCGAGGACTTTGCTCTCTCTCATCCGAGTGGCACTCTTGGCCGCAGTTTACTCTTTCAAATCCAAGACATCATGGTAAGCGGTGATGCAGTCCCGATCATCAGTCACACCGCAACCGTTGCTATCGCCTTGCTTGAAGTCTCGAAAAAAAGTTTAGGCATGACGGCAATTGTTGATGATAATGATCAGCTAGTTGGTCTCTTTACCGATGGCGATTTACGTCGCACCATTGACCAGGGTCTTGATATTCACAACACCATTATCACAGCTGTGATGACGAGCCCATGTCGGGCGCTAAGCCCAACAACCTTAGCTGCTGAGGCAATACAACTCATGGAGCAAAAACGTCTTAATGGTTTTATTGTGGTTGATGCAGCAAATAAGCCAATCGGTGCCTTTAACATTCATCAGCTGCTACAAGCGCGAGTCATTTAAACCATGCTGTCTGATCGCGTTCGCCGATACCTGGTTAGCACGCCGATTTTGATTTCATTGTTTTTTACCATTTACATTCTGAAAGACACCCATCAACACAATCCAACGGCAAATGCTAATACCAAAGGACCGGAAGCGGTGATGGAAAATGTGATAGCAATTCAAATGAACAGCAGTGGCCATATTCAAAGTAAATTGCACACCCCTAAGATGGTGCGCTACCCAGGCGAAAATCGGGTTACCATTTTGCAACCACGATTAGAAATTTACAACGCCACTGGAAAACCTTGGCAAATCGTTGCCAAACAAGGTGAAGCAACTGAAACCGCTGATAAGATCGAACTTTGGCAAGAGGTCCGTATCAAGCAGCCAAACAATCTTTACCAAAATAGTACAACATTGCTGACCGAGCGATTAAGTATCTTCCCTAATGATAAAATTGCTAAAACAAGCCAAGCAGTCACCGTGCAACAACCTGGCATCACTATGCAAGCACGCGGCTTAAATGCCAATATCGGCAGCGGCCACATTGAACTACTGTCTAACGTCGAGGGGCAATATGAAACTGGCGAATAAATTGATTTATCTCCTCCTTATGTTAGTAGCAAGCCCTATCAGTGTCGCACATAAATACCATCAGCAACCATTTCGGGTAAGCGCCGACCAGGCTGATTTAAATTACGATCGAGGCATCAACACTTATTATGGTCACGTCCGTGCTTGGCACGGCGAAGATTTTATTACCGCAACTAAAATGATTGTGATCAGCAATCAACGCAAACAATTAACTAAATTAATCGCCACAGGTAAATTCGCCCATTACCACACCAAACCACGTGATCAAGCAGCTCCAGTTGATGGTGAAGCAGAAACAATTATTTATGATGAAAGTAAAAATACTGTGACATTACTCGGTAATGCAAAGGCACAACAAGCAAGTAACTTATTCCATGGCCCTCATCTTGAATACCATATTAAAAAACGCACTATCGATTCTGTTGGCAATGCCATCGAGCATATAAATATCTTATTGGATCAATAATCTTAGCAAGCTGACTGGCGAGCAACTCGATTGAGCATTAATAAAAATACCAAATAAAAAATTTCTTTGACAGCGAATATAGACATCAAAACTACCGCCTATCGAGGTACCTGCCTGCTTTGAATTCCGGGTTTGGCAGCTGCTTACCTGTTTAGATCGTCAGGAGGTATCCTAGTGAAGCGAACACTGATCCAATCCACTCGAACGCGATGACCTCCAACACTATCAACGCAAAGACACCACGGCTCTTGCTGAACGTCAACTACTCTTCCAACTCGCCGTTGAGCAGCAGCGACAATAGTTGGCGCTGGAACAAGCCACCGCCGAGTGGGCATTGGCTAAGATGTTGCGGATTGACGCGAAGCCAAGCAACCCCTGCAGTAAGCTCAAGTAGCGCCAACACCTCGCTTCGCCTT
Organism: uncultured Gammaproteobacteria bacterium; assembly: GCA_963922965.1. Lineage (GTDB taxonomy): Bacteria > Pseudomonadota > Gammaproteobacteria > CAWUKA01 > CAWUKA01 > CAWUKA01. The sequence goes on from CAWUKA010000027.1 coordinate 22,449, forward strand.
TGGCCGGTTTATCCGGCTAAAGCCTAGGCTAGGGTTCTCTCTCTATCAGTGCTATTATCGCAATCATACGTCGCTTGAAGT